>DAIUKO010000080.1:0-23767 GCA_036848175.1 Vicinamibacterales bacterium
TCAGAAACCAGTCGCTCATCCAGTTCAGCGGAAAAGTCTGCTACACGAGCGCACACCCCAACCCGAGCAGGAATGCCTGATAGCGCGGTACACGCGTGGTCAAGCGCATGCCGAGCCATCCGATGAGCGCTGCGCCTACCCAGATCACGGATTGGTTGTACAGCGCCGCGAGTCGATAGCTGAAATGTCCGACGAGCGCGCGACCCGGGAGCTCCATCGCGTACAGAGGCCACAGGTAAAACCCTGAAATCGACTTGTAGACGGTCGTGCCATCGCTGCTGTAAATGAGAAGTCCCGCGTAGCGAGCGATGCCATGGTTGTCCCAGTTCTTGAGCCAGCTCATCGTTCTGGCGGACAAAAAGGTTTCTTCGAGCCGCACTCCGGTATGCCGATTGACGGTCACCAGGATGAAAGCAAAGACGAGCCCGGTCGCGATCATGTATGCGACGAACGACCACAGCCCGCCCTCGAGCACGCGCTCGCGCCACATCAGCGCGCGCTCTTGCAGCCACGAGATCGAATGCTGACTGGCCGAGCGCGGGCTTTCGACAATCGCTTCCATCTGAGGGTCCTCCTGGTGTCTTCGCGCCGGGCCGGTCACTACGGCGGCGCTAATTATTGTTGAAGGGACTGACAAGTCAACATTCGATGAATGCACCGCGAAGCCGGATTTCGCTGATCGGCGCGCTGTCAGCGCATGCCCCATTCCGGCGACAGGAAATCGTCGCCCATGAAGCTCGATTTTTCTGCGTGTGGTGGGCCCCCCGGGGATCGAACCCGGGACACCGTGATTAAAAGTCACGTGCTCTACCACTGAGCTAGGGGCCCTCGAGGTGGGCGCGTCATTGTACGATCACGCGCTCGGCGTCCTCGGAGCGACGCCATCGGCCGCCTGTCGGTGTGCAACCGTGAGCAGAACCGTGATCGACGCTCGCGTTATGCATGAGCGCCACGCGCCGCGCGAGGTTCCACGCTATAATCGCGTATCTCATTATGAACAAAGATGCTGCGCGCCTCGTGCTCGTCGTCGAGGACGACGTGTCCGTCCGTCGGCCGCTGGTGAAATTCCTCGAAATGCACGGATTCGCGGTCGTCACGGCTGAGACGTCAGACGAGGGTCTGGACGCGCTGCGCAAGCATCGGCTCACCGCGGCAGTCGTCGATCTGCGGTTGCGCCGCGGCTCCGGCCGCGACGTTGTCGTGTCGACGCCCTCCGACGTCCCCGTCATCATTTTCTCCGGCGTGCCGTCGGAGTCGGCCGAACTGGAGCGCATCCGTCCGCGCACCCGTCTCATCGAGAAACCGTATTCGCTCGTCCTGCTCGTCGAGACGCTCGAAGAGATGCTCGGCGAGTCTCAGAACCTGCCCTCTTGATGCTCAGACGATCATTTCTGTCGCGCTTTCCGGCAGCGGCTGCGCTGTTCGGCCTCAGCGATCAAAAGACGCTCGATTCGCCACCGGCGAGTCCGTTCGAGCCGGCGAAACATTCGCAGGATGACTGGTTCGACGCGCTGCCCGGCAAGCACCGTGTGGTCTTCGATACGTGGACCGCCGCGAAGTTCCCGGACTCGATGCAGTTCGCGAACAACATCTTCCGCGGGAACAAGGACGGCTATCAGCTGTCTGAGAAGGACGTCGCCATCGTCATCGTCACGCGCCACGGTGCGACGCCATTCGCCTTCAACGACGCGATGTGGGCGAAGTACGGGAAGCCGTTCGGCGAGCGGACGGAGCTGATCGACTCGAAAACGAACAAAGTGCCCACCGCGAATCCCCACGCCGCGCGGCTCGGCGCCCTGCTGAAACAGGGCGTCCACCTTGCGGTCTGCAATCTGACGACGCGCAGCCTGTCGCAGCGGCTCGCTGATCTGTCCGGGACCGAGGCCGAAGAGGTCTACAAAGAGCTGACAACGAACACGCTCGGCAACGCTCACTTCGTGCCCGCCGGCGTCGTCGGCGTCACGCGCGCGCAGGAACACGGCTACTCGCTGATCAGTATCGGTTAAATAATCTTCATTCCCAACGCCGACAGCGCGAGCTCGGTGCCGAGTTGCGCGGTCGTGTTGCGAACGTCGAGCGTCGGATTCACTTCGACCAGGTCGAGCGACGTCAGCAGCCCCGAGTCAGCGACGATCTCCATCACCATGTGAGCCTCTCGGTAATCGAGGCCGCCTTTGACCGGCGTGCCGACGCCCGGCGCGATCGCCGGGTCGCACACGTCCATATCGAACGACACGTGAATGCCGGCGGTTCCATTGCCGGCCAGGTTGACCGCCTGTTCGACGACGGAGGCGATTCCCTGACGATCGATATCCTTCATCGTGAAGACGTGGACGTGCGAATCGCGGACCGACACTTTCTCGCGCTCGTCGAGATTGCGGACGCCGATGAGGACGGTATGTTCGGGCAGCACCTTGGGCATGGTCAGCCCGATTTTCGCGAGCTCCATCGGCTCGCTGCCGAGCAGCGCGGCAAGCGGCATCCCGTGGACGTTGCCGGAGAGGGAAGTCGCCGGCGTGTTCATGTCGCCGTGCGCGTCGACCCAAAGCAGGCCCATCGGCAGATCCTTGGTCCTCCTCGCCCAGTCCGTCGCCGCCGCCACCGATCCGGCGCCGACGCTGTGATCGCCGCCAAGGACGATCGGCATGGCGCCTTCGTCGAACGAACCCAGCACGGTTTGATACAGCTTCTGACACACCTTCGCGATGTCGCGGATGTACTTTTTGTGCTCGTCGCGCAGTTCCTGCGTTTCGCGAATCGGCGCCGGCAGGTCGCCTTTGTCGACGACGGTGTAGCCAAGCTCGCCGATGCGTTCGCCAAGTCCGGCGATACGAAACGCGGACGGCCCCATATCGACGCCGCGGCGTCCGGCGCCGAGATCGAGCGGCACACCGATGAGGTGAACGGATTTCATCCGGCTTGCTTCACCCACGTCGCGACCGCTGCGGCGGTGGCGCGGGCGTCGGCGACGCAGTCGGGAATTCCGACGCCGCGAAAGCCGCTGCCGGTGACGAACAGCCCGGGATGGCGCTCGAGCGCGCGATCGATGGCGGCCATACGTTCGAGGTGACCGACCTCGTGCTGCGCGCTCGCCCGTTCCCAGCGATAGATGCGCGTGAACAGCGCCTCGCCGGTGACGCCGAGGACCGGCCGCAGCGCGCCCAGCGAGCGTGACACGAGCTCCGCATCGGAGTAGTCGAGCGCATGCGGATCGCGCGCGCCGCCGAGGAACGTCCGCACCAGAACCCGATCGTCAGGGGCGCGGTTCGGCCATTTCGACGACAACCACGACGCGGCGAGGATGCTCGAGTCCTCCACACGCGGAACCACGAAACCGGATCCGTTGAGCGGGTGACGAACGGCGTCACGCGGAAAGGCGAGGACGACAGTCGCCGTTGACGTGTAGGGAATTTCCGAACACAGACGCGCGAGCGCCTCATCGTGCCCGCGCAGGAGCGCGCTCGTCACGTAGGCCGGTGTCGCGAGCACGATCGCACGAGCGGTCAGTGTGTCGCCGGCCGCCGTCGCGACGCCGAAGCGCGCGCCGTCACCCGCGCCAGCTGGTTGAGAACAGATTCGAGTGGCTGTCGTGCTCGCGCGCACGTGTGCCTCGCCGATTCGCCGGACGAGGGCGGCGATCATCTCGCTCAGCCCGCCAGGCAGGGACATGAACGCGCCGACATTATCTGAAACTCGCGGGGCCCCGCCCGCGCTGGCGATTCGCGGGGCCTCGCCCCCGCTCGGTGTCGCGCCAGCGCCGCCGCGCGTCGGAATCGCCGGCGCGTGGAACGCGCGCAGCAGACTGCCGTACTTCTTCTCCGCGTCGACGAATCGCGGAAAGAGCGATCGAATCGACAATCGATCCACGTCGCCGGCGTGAATACCGGCGAGCAGCGGCTCGGCAAGATAGGTCGCCGCCTCGCGGCCGAACCGCCGCGTCATGAACGCCCCAATCGATTCATCGGCGTCGTCGCGCCGCGGCGGCACGAAGAGCTCCGCACCCATGCGCAGCTTCGCCGGCCACGAGAAGAGGCGCGTTTCGAGAAACGGCGCGACGCGAGTCGGGATGCCGAGGACCGATCCGACCGGCAGCGCGTGCAGCCGGCCGGCGCGCTGGATGTAGGCGAACCGCGGTAGTTTGGTCGGTACCAGACGATCGCCGAGACCGATCTCCTTGCAGAGCTCGATCGCCTGCGGCTTCTGCACGAGCAGCGAATCGGGACCGCCGTCGATCGTGTAGCCGTCGATCGTCTCGCTGACGATCACGCCGCCGGCGCGGGGTGCGCGCTCGAGCAGCGTGAACGACACGCCGCGGCGCGACAATTCGTACGCGACCGACAGTCCCGCGATGCCTCCGCCGACGACCAGGACATCAGTCACAGGTGCTGCCTGACGAGATCTTCCAGGACGTCGATGAACAGCGGCGAGCTGTTCAACGATTCGGTGCGGCGCAGCGACGTGGAGAACTCGCGCGCCGTTTGCGCCGCCTGCACATCGATGTCGTAGAGGATCTCGGTGTGATCGCAGACGAATCCGATCGGCGCGACGAGAAACTTGCGCACGCCCAGACCGGTTTGTTCGTCGATCGTCTCTTCGATCGTCGGCCCAATCCACGGCTCCGGCGTCCGTCCGGCACTTTGATACGCGACCAGGTATCGCCCGATGCCGGCGCGCTCGGCGACGCCGCGCGCCGTCGCCGCCACTTCGTCGGCGTAGCTGTCGCCGCCCTCGATCGCTTTCTTCGGCAAGCTGTGCGCCGTGAAGATGATGAGCTCGTCAGGTTTCGGCGACGCGGCGCGCAGTCTCTCGGCGAAGGCATCGAGCAGGCGAGGGTGCGCGTGAAACGAACGCACCGCGTCGACGCGCATCCCATCCGGGAGCGCCGCCCGCGCCGCGTCGATGTACTTCTGGACGCTCAACGTCGAGAACTGCGGCGCCAGCGGAATCGCGATCGCGCGATCGACAGCAGCCGCGGCGAGCTCCGCCAGCGCATCCTTGATGAAGGGCCGCCAGTTGCGCATGCCCACCGCGACCGGGATGTCCGGACCGAGGCGCGTCCTTAACCTAGCGCCCTGCTCCAGCGTCAAGTCGGTGAGCGGCGACCGTCCGCCAATCGCCTCGTAGTTGTGACGCATCTCGGCGATCAGCTCGTCGGACGGCGGCCGTCCGCCGCGCACGAGGCGCAGATACTCCGGCATCTCTTCCATCGACGAAGGAGTGCCATGAGCCATGAGCAAGACGCCCGTCTTAGCCACGAGTCTTTTGATGAACGTAACGAGCCAGCGCCTGCACGTGTTCGAGCGGCGTCGTGGGGAGAATACCGTGGCCGAGGTTGAAAATGTGGCCCGGTCGTCCGCCCGCCCGCCCAAGAACCTCGTCGGCCGCCGCGAAGACGCGGTCGAGCGGGCCGAGGAGCAGCGTCGGATCGAGGTTGCCCTGAATGCCGCGGTCGAAGCCGATCCGCTCCCACGCGTCGTCGAGCGGCGTGCGCCAGTCGGCGCCAATCACGTCGCCGCCGGCGTCGCGCAGATCGGTGAGAATCGCGCCGGTGCCGACGCCGAAATGAATGGTCGGGACACCGAGCGGCGCCACGCGTTCGAAGATCCGGCGCGTATGCGGCAGGATGAACTCACGATAGTCTGCCGCGTTCAAGGCGCCGACCCACGAATCGAAGATCTGGACGGCGTCGACGCCGGCCTCGATCTGCGCGACGAGGTAGTTGCCGATGACGTCGGCGAGCAGATCGCAGAACGAGTGCCACGCGGCGGGTGCTCCGTACATCAGCGCTTTGGTGTGTGCGAAGGCACTGGAGTGCCCTCCTTCGATCGCATACGAGGCCAACGTGAACGGCGCGCCGGCGAATCCGATGAGCGGCGCGCGCGTTCCCAACTCATGTTTGATCTGGCGGATCGCGTCGAGCACGTAGCGCAGCTCGTCGCGCGGATCGAAGCGGCGCGCGCGCGCGAGATCAGCTTCAGAGCGTAATGGATTTTCGATGGCGGGTCCTTCGCCTTGCACGAAGTCGAACTTCACGCCCATCGGTTCGAGCGGCAGCAGCAGATCGGAGAAGAGGATTGCCGCGTCGACATCGATCCGCCGAATCGGCTGAAGTGTGACTTCGGTCGCGAGATCGGGAGTACGGCAGAGATCGAGCAGCGAATAGCGCTGGCGCAGCGCACGGTACTCGCTCATGTACCGTCCGGCTTGACGCATGAACCACACGGGTGTCGCGTCAACGGGTTGCAGTCGGCAGGCTTTGAGAAAACGACTGCCCGAATCGATCAGTGAACCACCTTCGACTGGAGCAGATTACGTGCGAGACCGACGAGGTCTTCGAGCCAGAGCGGCTTGAATCGCAGCTCGGCGCCGAGCTGTTGCAGCTCGGTCGCGACGGTTTCATCGAGGAAGTAATCGCCCGTCACAATGGCCACTGGTGTCGTGCGCTGCTCGTCGTGCGCGCGCAGACGGCGCAGAAATCCAAGGCCATCAACGAGCGGCATACGTAGATCGAGGATGATCGCGTCTGGATGGCTGTGCTCGGCCTCGCGCAGTCCTGTCTCTGCGCTGACGGCTGTGCGCACTTGATACCCTTCGAGTCGCAGCATGCGAGCAAAGGTCTGCGTCACGCCTTCATCGTCATCGACGATGAGGATCTTGGCGGACGTCCGTTCGGCCATCACCGGCACCAGCGTATTGTAACCGACGATGGCTCAAGGATATCCAACCAACGAAAAGGTCGAGGTTGAGAAGTTCATGTTACACTTCACGGTTTGATCCGCCTTTTTATTCAGTCGTTTGGAGGCGCTCGTTGAGCCCCATTCTGGTGCGGCCGGTCCGCGAGCAGCTGGAACATGACCGGGTCATTCGCCTCTTACAAACGAAGTTTCGCCGGAAATACGAAGCGGGAATGAACCCAGGGGTGGAGCAGAACGCCCCGGTCGGCAGCGGCCCAGGCGCGCTGTACCCCGATCTCGTGCTCCAGTCCCAGGATCGGGGCCACCGCCTTCAGATCGTGGTCGAAGTCGAAACGGGCGAGTCCGTCAATCACCTCGAGGCGCTGGCGCAGTGGGCGCATTTCGCGAAGATTCGCGCGGCGTTTCATCTCTACGTTCCGGCAGGAATGGTCGATGTCGCGCGTCGGCTCTGCGAGGACAACCATATCTACGTCGCGGAGATCTGGAGCTACCACACCGTCGGCGATCAGGTGCGCTTCACGCTCGTCCATCGGAATCGTGAAGCGCCGCCGGTGCAGCCGCGGATACGGACGCCGGCGCCGCCCCGCGCAACCCCGCCGGCGCGAGCCTCGTCGCGTCCGCCGGCGCGCGCCGCCTCGTCTCACAAGAAGACGGCTCGACCTGCGAAAGCGGTCAAGAAGGCGAGCCCGTCGCGAAAGCAGAAGAGAAGATAGCCTGGAGCTGAGAGCTGAAAGCCGAGCGCTGACAGCTGAATTCGATGGCGTTTCTCCGATTCACGCGCGACAAGCGCGGCTACGAGCAATTCTCGCTGTTCGAGCAGGCGACCAACCGCCGCGGAAAATCACGGTCGCGCCTGTTGTACTGGTATCGCACGCCGCCGAACATCAGAGTCGGTCGCGAGCCGTTCGACGAGTCGGTGCGTCGCGCGCTCGAAGCGCAGTATCCGGCCGTTCAATTCGACTGGCGCAAGATCGTCGACACGCCGATTCCCTCAGTCGAAGCCGAGCACTGGCGAGAACGGCGGCGCGCGGAGAAAGCCGAGAAGGCGGCGCGGCGCGCGATGCCCTCCGACGAGGAGCCACAGGCGGAGCCCGAAGAAGAATCTAACGCCGCCATCGAAGTCGCGCCCAACGCGATCGACGACACCAAAGAGATCTCAATCGACGGCGAGCCACCGGCGACGGAGACCGAAGCCGCGCCTGCGCCGATCGCCGAACGTCCGGCTGGTCGCCGGCACCGCCGCCGCCGCGGCAGTCGAGGTCGACCACAAAGTCCCCAGCGCGAGTCAGACCACGGTCAGACCGCGGTCAGACCGCAGTCAGACCACGGTCAGACCACGGTCAGACCGCGGTCAGACCTCGAGTCTGACTCGCGCACTGATTCCGAGCGCGAAGGGGAGTAACACGGTCGATTATTTCCTGCAAGCGATAGCGACGATCTCGAACGACGGACCGGCGGCGCCTCTCGCGTTCATCGTGATCTACGCGCTCGCGGTTGTTGCGCTCGTCCCGGCGTCGCTACTGACGATCGCGGGCGGCGCGCTGTTCGGTGTGCTGCGCGGCGCGTCGTTCGCCGTTGTCGGCGCGACCCTCGGATCGGTGACGGCGTTTCTGTTGAGCCGTCACATCGCGCGGCGGGCGATCGGGCGGCGTCTGGCGCAGATGCCGCGCTTCGGAGCGATCGACCGCGCTGTGTCGATGCAGGGACTTCGGGTCGTGTTGTTGCTGCGGCTGTCGCCGATCGTCCCATTCAATGTGTTGAATTACGCGCTCGGGCTGACCGCCATTTCGCTGCGCGACTTCCTGCTCGCCTCCGCCGGCATGATTCCGGGGGCGTTCATGTACGCGTATTGCGGGAAAATCGCTGGCATCGCCCTGGCGCTGGCCGGGAAGACCCAAGTGCCTCGAGACGCGTCTTATTACGGGCTTCTTCTGGCCGGTCTGGCCGCGACGATCGCGGCGGCCGCCGTCGTGACTCGAACAGCTCAGCGGGCACTTGGCGATGTATAATTCGCCCCATATGAAACTGAAAAACAACGGTTTCTGGTCCACTGCGTGTTTAGTGGTCCTCACGGTCGGACTCTCGGCGCAGATCACGGTCCCGACCAAACCCGCGAATCCTCCGCAGGAGAAACCGACGTTCAGAATTCAGGTCGACCTCGTCACCAACGACGTGATCGTGCGCGACGAGAAGGGCAATTTCGTGCCCGACCTGAAGAAGGACGAATTCGAAGTCTTTGAAGACGGCGTGAAGCAGGACATCACCTCGATGACGGTCGTCACCGGCGGGCGCGTCAACAACGTGCTGGCGCCGCCGCCGCCGCCGCCGCCCGAAGGCATCATCCTGCCGCGCACGCGCCCTCGCAACGACGTCTCGGGGCGCATCTTCCTCTTCTTCGTTGACGATTTGCACCTGCAGTTCCACAACACCGGACGCATCCGCCAGCTCTTCCAGAAGTTCTCGAAGGAGCTCGTGCACGACGGCGACATGTTCGGCATCGTCTCCAGCGGTCCGTCGTCGATCGCGATCGACATGACCTACGACAAGAATCGCCTCGAGGAAGCGATCAAGAAGATCGCCGGCAACGAGCTGAAACCGTCGGACATCATCCAGGGACCGTCGGGCGCCGAGGGACCGAGCGAAGTCCGCTATCGCGCGCACGTGGCGTTCTCGACCGTGAACGACATCCTGAAGAACCTCGAATCCGTGCACAACCGCCGCAAGGCGCTCGTCTACGTGAGCGACGGCTACGACTTCAATCCGTTTCAGGATGCACGCCTTGGCACGATGGATCCGAACTCGCCGTTCGCCCAGAACGAATTCGCCCGCAGTCAGAACCAGATGCGGACCTCCGACGATGGCAGCAGCTCGAACCAGACCGATCCGTTCACGCAGCAGCAGAAGCAGAACGAAGAGTTCGCGGATGCGGATCTCGCGCGCGAGCTCGGCGAGCTCACCCGCACCGCCAACCGTGCGAACGTGACGATGTACACGATCGACCCGCGCGGTCTCGTGGGCATGGGCGACATCGACGAGCAGGTCGATCCGCAGCAGTGGAGCGAGTACGTCCGCAAATCGCAGGACAGCCTGCGGGTGATTGCTGAAGAAACCGGCGGGATCGCGGTCGTCAACCAGAACGACTTCAGCAAGGCGCTGAAGCGCATCGACGCCGAAACCAGCGACTACTACGTGCTCGGCTACTATTCGAGCAACCCGGATCCGACCAAGCGCCGCCGCCAGATCGACGTCAAGGTGACGCGCAAAGGCGCCAACGTCTGGTTCCGGAAGGAGTACGTGCTCAGGCCCGTTCCGGTGCCCGCCGCAACCTCGAAAAAGTAGCGCTCTTCAGCGGCGCCTTCGTCATTCGGGAAGCCGTCGTCTCGCGCATGCGGGCGACGGCTTCTTTCACGTACGTCTCGTCGATTTCGGCGCCGATGAAGGCGATCCCCAGCCTCGCGCACGCCACCGCGGTACCGCCGAGACCGGTGAACGGATCCATCGCCACCTTGATCCGCGACAACCCGTGCAGACGAAGGCACTGCTCCGGCAGGCGCGACGGGAACGTCGCCGGGTGCGGCCGATCGCGGTCGCGCCGCTGAATCGTCTCGTAGGGGATGAACCAGGTATTGCCGCGGCAGCGGACGCCGTCGGCTGCCGCGCGCCAGCGTCCGATGTTCGACTGATCCTGATAGGGAACACCGAGCGCCAGGCGATCCAGCGCCGTCGAACCGTTCGGCGTGAAGTGAAAGATGAACTCGTGGCAGTCGTTGAGGAACCGGTCGCTGTTGATCGGCTTGTAATGGCCGACGGCGAGATCGCGGGTCAGTCCGGCGGCGGCTCCCGCGGCGCCCTGCTCGATCGCGATCGACTTGATCCAGTGAATGATGTTCTGCAGCTGCAGATGTCCGCGGACGGTCTGCGCGACGTCGAGGGCAGTCCACGGGTCCGTCGGCTTGGCTCCGACGTTCAGAAACAACGACCCGTCGGTCCGCAGAACCCGGGCGGCCTCGGCCACCCATTGGCCGGTCCAGGCAAGGTACTGGCTTCGCGACAGCCGGTCCTCGTACTGGTTGTATTGGATCCCAAGATTGTAAGGCGGTGAGGTGACGATCACGTCGACGCTGCCGCTCTCAAGTGCGCCGAAGACGTCCAGACAGTCAGTCGGATAGATATAGCTGGTGCTCGGGCCGACCTTCACCTCGTACGGTTTTGGTAGCGTAGCCACGATATTGTTTTCGGGTGAGTGAGTTTACAGCGTTAGGGGTGGGGTCGGCGATTCGACGCGAGAGGGCCCATGGCCTGACGGTCACAGGCGGGTGAAGTCGGGGTGTGGTCCGACTTCACACACAGGGTGCACCAAATCGGATCAGGACGCCTTCGAGTTGAGAGCGATTGGGCTGACAGCCGCGAGACGATCGGTCGCCACCGTGTGATTGCGCCGGTGCCCGTGACTTCCGCACGACTTGCCTTTTTCCTCGACGTACGCGACTTCCCGACTCGTCGCCACCTCGCGATACCGGCCGACCACGCATCCGCATGCGAGAGTGGTGAAGCCGAGAAGCCGAACGAGACTCATAGGGAACCCTCCATCGCCTGATCTCTCTTGAGCAATATGTATGCCGCACGATGATCGCGCGAGTGCCGCGCGTCTTCGTGCGCGCATTCATACGCGCGTGCATAGAAGTTGGCAGTGCGCGGCTTCGCCGGAACGACCGCTGACATTCGATGACGACGCGATCGATGCTGCGGCGTTGGATCGAACTTCAGTTCTTTGGAGACGCGCGGACCGAGACACCGCGCGAGAGGTTTCAAAAACAGAGGATGGGAGGACTCGCCGCGGCGCTCAACGTTCCGCGGCGAGTCTCAGAAACTGACTCAGGGCAACCGGCGCTTCGCTGCTAGAAATCCCAGCGGATCCCAAACCGCGCCGCACGCGGATCGAGCACAGCGATCACTTCCTTGAAGCGTGGTCCGGTCACCGTACGGAACCCAACGATTGGATTCTGGTTGAGGGCGTTGAACAGGTCCATCATCCCGGTGATTTTCCCGGCGCGGCCAATTCTGAACCCCTTCTCAGCCCTGAAATCGACGATGTGCACGTTTTCCGTCCGGTTCGCGTCGATCCCCTCCATCAAGACCGATTCGCTGCCGGCGTTGGGTAAGGCGACGCTCGTGTTTCTCGCCCAGTTGTACCCGCTCTGGAGCTTGTACGAGCCGCTCAGGCCGATGTCGTACGGCAGGACGTAGCGCCCGAGGATCTTGTAGTTCCAGAACGTGGTCTCCTGCCGGCCGAAGCGCCGGCGATTCGGCTGACCCATCACATCGCTCGCCCCACTGATGCCCGTCGGCGCCTGTCGCACCACGTCGAGGTTGCCGGTTGCCGTGGTGGTGTTCCGGAAATCGTTCGCCCAGGTGTGCTCGAACGACGTCAGGAGCAACCATTTGTCGTGGAAGCGCCGGTTCAGCGCCAACTCCACCGTGTGGTAATCACCGTTCATCGCGGGCACGCCGGGGATGCTTCCAGGATTGGTGAACGTCCGCGCCGACGGAACGCCCGCAGGCCGATCGACGAGCGCAACCTGTTGATCGTCGGCCGTGCCGCGCACACCGTCAGGCCCGATATCAGCGAATGGAAACGGGATCGTATAGGCGTTCACGCGCGCGAGGTCGACTTCGGCCCACCCGTGGCGCGTGCTCTTATAGACGTACGAACCGCGCGCCGACAGGTATGGCGCGACCTCCTGCTCGAAGTGCGTGGACGCTTCTTGCCCGTAGGCGTGCTGGAGGTTGCGATCGACGTTGACGAAGCCGGCGCCGCCCACCGTCGTGATGAGGCGGCCGAGCTCCTGCGCCCCGTCCAGCGTCTTGTTGCCGTTCAAGTCGTTGAACTGATAGCGGAGCGCGGCCTGGCCGACCGGATTCTCGAGCGACGTGACGTCGGTGCTCGGGTTGAAGTAGAAGCGTCCGAAAAAACCCTTCCAGACGGTTTTCCCGTTGCCGACGACGTCCCACGCGAACCCGAGGCGAGGACTCACCGACTTGAGATCGACGACGGTCGTTTCCGGCGTCGTCACCGGTTGAAAGTACGCCGTCTGCTCCGGTGTGAAGCTGTTTGCGGGCCAGCCGATTTTGTAGCGATCGACCCGGACGCCGGCGTTGATCGTGAACCGCCGCGTCACGCTCCATCCGTCCTGCGCGTAGAGATTGGTTGCGGTCGAGTCGTCGGAGCTCGTGTTCGGCGTGTTGTAGATGTCGACTTCGCTCGGCGTCGTGCCGTGATCGCGGTAGTAAATGTTGCCCGGCTGGAAGCGCAAGAAGTTCCGCCGCTCGCGATAGAGCTCGACGCCGACTTTGAAGTTGTGACTGCCGCCGGCGTGGTCGAGGAAGTACGACAGCGCGCCGGAGAGCTGCGGCTTGAGCGTCGTCCGGTTGTGATAGTAATCCGATGCGCCGGATCGCTGGTCGGTGTCGAGATCAATCCGGCCGATCGGGACGCCGTCGGTCGATGTCGATTTGGTCTGCGTCGGATAGAGCGGAAAGTAGTTGCCCCAGTGCGACGCCTGTACGTCGAGAAAAGCCCGGCTGTTCAGCGTGCTCGTCCACTCGTATTTCTGCGGACGGTTCTTGGAGTCCTGCCAGTTCGCCGCCGACACCGGAATGGCGAGCGACAGATCGCGCAGCGGCTGGAACTTCGATCGATCGTTGAAGAAGGCGATGATCTGGTTCGACTTGTTCAACTGATACGTGACTTTGACGGTCCGGTTGAGAAGCTGGCTCTGCGCTTCCTCGCCCGGCAGGCCGAGGATCGTTTTGTATTGGTTGTTGTCGCGGTAGCTGAGGAAGTACCACAACCTGCCCTTTTTGATCGGTCCGCCGGCGTTGACGTTGAGATCGTACTGCTTGGAAATGGGGTTGCCGCGCGACAATCCGAGTCGCTGACCTGTCGCCGGATCGACGATCGTCGGCGCCTTGAAACCGTTGGCGTCGACTCCACCGGGTGTTCTGAAGGCGTCGGGCACGTTGTTCGACAGCGTGTTTTCGCCGAGATAGTCGTAGTAGACCTGCGAGGTGAACTTATCGCCGCCTGATTTGATCGTGAGGTTGAGAAACGCGCCGAGACCTGACTGTTCACCCATGTTCCCGGAGCCGCCAAGCTGGAATTCCTCGAAGCTGCCGAAGTCGAAGTACCCGGCGTTTCCACCGGTGCCCTCCGTGACGTTGATCCCCTCGAGCAGCGTCTTGTTCTGATCGCCAACGCCGTAGGTCTGGTAGCCCGTCTGCGTGCCTGTGTGTGAGCCGCCCACGTCGTAGCCGGTCATCTGGAAACCGGGCGCCTGCGCCATGGCCGCCCACACGTCGCGCGCATTCGGAATGTCCTGCAGAAGCTCCTTGGTGAAATTGGTGCCGACCGTCGTGCTCTTGACGTCGACGGTCGGAGAGTCCCCGGTGATCGTGACGGTTTCCTGGAGCGACGACAACTGCAACTCGGCGTCAACGGTGAGCGTCTGGTTCAGACCCAGCCGGATTTCTTCGCGCTTCAGCGTTTGAAATCCGGTCAGCTCGAACGTCACCGTGTAGAGCCCGGGCGGCAACGCGGGATAGCGATAGGTGCCGTCCGTACCCGTGACCGCTGTCTGCGGTTGAAGGAGCGCCGGACCGGCGGCGGTCACGCTGACGCCCGGCAGCACTGCGCCGGTGTTATCGGTGACGACGCCTGTGATTCGCCCGCGAAGTTCCTGAGCACCAGTGGTCAGCGCCATTCCAGACACGAGCGCCGCGGCGAGGGCAACGGATCCGATTCGTTCACGCATACCGTTCCTCCCTGTGGTGTGGCGCAGAGAGTAAAGGAAACGGTTGGAAACGAACAGAGGAAAATAAAAAAACCGGCGGCCAGGTTTCCCCAGCCGCCGGTCGAAGACTTGCCCGAGACGATCAGCTGTTAGAAGTCGAGCTTGAACCCGATCTTCAGCACGCGGGGTGCGACGATTTCCTGCACGCGCCCGAAATACGACGTCGTCTTGCGCGCCGTATCGAACGCCGCCTGGCTCGCGAAGCCCTGCGTCAGCGTCCCGTAGTTGCTCTGGCCGGCGCTGGAGTTCAGTACGTTGTGCAATTCGCCCACGACCGATGCGCGATGGCTGCCAAAGCGCACGCCCTTCTCGCCGCGCAGCGACAAGAGGCTCAGCGTGCTCGCCCGATACGTCCCGCGCGACTCGACCGGGATGGCGCGAGAGCCCTGCGCCAGTCCGACGGTCAAGGTTCGGTCCACGGGAAGACCGGTGAGCGCCTGGTAGTTCGCGCCGACGTTGATGCCCCACGGCGCCTGATAGCTACCGAGAATCTTGAACGCGTGCGGCTGATCGTTGGTGCCGCGGCCGAAACCGACGAAATCGAGCACGTTGTTCGGATTCGTGTAATCGATCGTCTGCCGGCCCGTCCCATTGGTCGTGATGCCGTTGATGCTGCCGTCCAGTTGCGACCACACGTACGAGCCCTGCATCTGCCAGCGGTTCGACATGCGCTTCACGACAGACAGCTCGACCGCCTTGTAGCGGTTCACGCAGTCCACCGAGACGTTGTTGCCGCAGTTGGTGTGGAAGAACGTGTCCTTCCCGAGGTACTGCGGCAGCACGTCGTAGAACGTCATCTGGCGATCGTCGCCCGTGCCGCGTACGTTGTCCGGACCGAAGTCGGTGACGTTCCGCGTCGGCGCGTAGACCGTCGAGGCCACCGTGTTGCAGGGCAGGCCGTAGCAGTTCTGATCCGTCGTCATGTCGCGGAACCAGCGCTGAATCCAGTCGACGTTCAGCGACCAGTTCGAGGCCAGCTCGCGCTGGAACGCGAACATGATCTCGTCGTCTTTCGGATCCTTCAGATTGGGATCGATCGAGTTCGACCGTGGCACGAACTGGCTCGTCTGCGCGCCGAGCTCGTTCGCATCGGCTCTGCCGTTCCCGTTCAGATCGCCGAGGAACCGGTAGGTCGCCACGCCGCCGGTCTGGATCGAGTTCGGGTTGATGCTCCCGTACTCGTCCGTGTACATCGTCTCGTAGTAGCGGCTGTAGCTCGCCTTTGCGACGTTCTTGCCGTCTTCGGTCAGCTTGACGACAACGCCGGTGCGCGGCGCGAACGTGCTCCACTTGAAGCCCGGATCGATGTCCGGATAGTTCGTCACCGGGAACCACTTGCCGCCGCCGCCGCTCTGCGCCGGAATATGGCCGTCGTAATAGGACCAGCGGAGACCTAGATTCAGCGTGATGCGCGAATAGCTCGCCCGGTCCTGGATGAACGCGGCGAAGTTCCGCATCTGCGTCTCTTGCGTCAGCGGCGTGTTGTACAGGAACACCTCGGTCGGCGTGCAGCCGCTGCGCACCGTGCTGTTGCAGGTGTCGGCCGGACCACTGTAGCGAAGACGCGTGTCGTCGAAGATTTGGAATCCGTCGGTTCCCGTCGGCGTCCACCAGTTTTCGAACCCGGTCTTCAACTGGTGGCTGGCGCCCAGCCAGCCGTCGATGTACCGCGTCAGGCCGACGTTGGTCTGGTGACGGTAGGCATCACGAAGGCGCTGTCCGGTGGGCTCAGGGCCGTCGATATAGATCCCCGACGTGATGTTGAAGGTCGAGGGAAACTGTTGACTCGCCGACAGCGCGTTGAAGTCATCAGTCCACGTGCTCGGCCAGTGCATGTGGAAGTAGGTAGACGACAGCTCCAGGAACGTGTTCTGACCCATGACCGAGGTCCAGTTCGCGTTGATCAGGTTCTTCGGCGACTGTTGCCTCAACGTTCCTTCCGGACGCGGTTGCGTCACGCCGGCGCCGCGATGCGGCTGGTATTTCCTGTTGTAGGTCCAGAATGCCGAGACGATGTTGTTCTTGTTGACCTGATACTTGCCGCTCGTCGTGTAGTTGCGCAGATTCGAGTCGAACGGGTTGGTCAGGCTGCCGTCCGCGTTGACGACCGTGTAGCCCGCGACCGCGTCGACGGTGCTGTAGTTGCGGAACGATCCGAACCACCAGAGGCGATCCTTGACCAACGGTCCGCCGAGGTCCGCGTTGAAGTCGTTCAGCTCCCGCAGCGTCGGATCGGTGACGTTCTGCGCGCGCAGCTCGTCGGTGATGTTGTTGCCGGTGAAGTGATCCCAGTAGCCCTTACCGGTGATGCTGTAAAACGCGCTGCCCTTCAGCTGATTGCTGCCGGTCTTCGGGATGACGTTGATGTTCGCGCCGCCGCCGCCGCCGACTTCGGCGCCCATGGCCGCCGTATCGACGGAGATTTCTTCGGCCGATCCGAAGTCCATGTAGTACATCGACCCGTAGTTCTGCGGCGTGTCTGCGGTGACACCGTAGTAGTTCAAGTTGTAGTTCGAGGCGCCATGCGCGACCATGCCGGTTGATGTCGCCGCGTTCAATCCCCCAGGATCCTGTCGGCCCATCGTCATGCCGGGCAGCACCGTCGTCGATCCGAAGATGGTGCGCGACGTGGGAACCGCCTGGAGGATTTCGTGATCGAGCCGTGCGCCGATCTTCGTGTTCTCGACGTCGACGGTCGGCGACGAGCCGCTGACCGTGACCGTCTCCTGCAGCGACGCGAGCTTCATCGAGGCGTCGACCGTGATCGTCTGGCGCACGGGCACGACGATCCCCTCGCGAACGAGCGGGGCGAAACCCGCCAGCTCGTACTTCAGCGAATAAGTGCCGGTGTTGACAGCAGGAAAGCGGTAAATACCGGATGCGTTCGTCGTCGCGGTCGGCGTGCCCATCACCGCCGGACCTGACAGCGTGACGGTGACGCCGGGCAGCACGCCGCCCTGAGCGTCCGTCACTTTTCCGACTAGCTCGCCGAACATCTGGCCCGTTTGCGCCGCCGCTGGTGCGAGCCCGAAAGCCAGCACGATAGCGAGAGCGGCGAGAGCCCGAAGGATCGCACGTGTCACTGGTGAACCTCCTGTTAGAACCGTGTGTTGTGTCTGTAGCCGAAAACGATACCTTGCTTTCGCCGCCGCATTCGCCAGAAAAGTTGTCCGAGAGTCCGGATTCGACGCCGCAATCCGGGGAATTGGATTGTATAAGGTGACCTTCGAGGTGCGCTACCATTCGGCGTCGATTCCTAGCGGAGGTGTGCAGTGAAACGACTGTTTGCACGCGCCGGCGTGGTCATGACACTGGCGCTTGGTCCGCTCCATGCGCAGGCACCGGTGCCGCCGCGCGCGGGGCGCGCCGCTCCGAGCCCCGCCCAAATCATCGGGTTCGCGCCCGGTACGGAGCGCAAACTCGCCGATTTCTCACAGGTCAGCAGTTATTTCAAAGCGCTCGCCGTCGCGTCACCGCGCGTGCGACTCTTCACGATCGGGAAGAGCACCGAAGGGCGGGAGATGATCCTCGCCGCGATCTCTTCGGAGGAGAATCTGCGGCGGCTCGATCATTTCAAGGACATCGCGCGGCGCCTCTCCGATCCGCGCGCGTCGTCCGCTTCAGGAAGTGCGCTGACCGACGCTGAGGCGCGGCAACTCGCGCGTGAGGGGAAGGCGATCGTCTGGATCGATTTCGGCCTGCACGCCACGGAAGTCGGTCACGCGCAAGTCAGCTCCGAGGTCGCCTACAAGGTCGCGACCGAGGAGACACCCGAGATGAAGCGGATTCGCGACGAGGTGATCTTCGTGACCGTCCCGGTCATGAATCCCGACGGCCTCGACATCGTGACCAACTGGTATCGCTCGCAGGTCGGCACGCCGTACGAAGGCACGAACCCGCCGGTTCTGTATCAGAAGTACGCCGGACACGACAACAACCGCGACTGGTACATGCAGAACCTTGACGAGACCCGCGTGATCACGACGCAGCTTTATCGCGAATGGTATCCGCAAGTGCTCTACAACCAGCATCAGTCGGGCATGACGTCGCCGCGCATCTGGACGCCGCCGATGGACGATCCAGTCAATCCCAACATGCATCCGCTCATCAACCGCGGCATCACAATGCTCGGCGTCGGCATCCAGCAGCGGCTCGAGCAGGAAGGGAAGACGGGCGCGCAGGGTTTCTCGCAGTACTCGAACTGGTGGAATGGCGGCATGCGCTCGACACCGTGCTTTCACAACGTTGTCGGGATTCTCACGGAAGTTGCCGGCGGCCGGCTGGCGACGACTGTGAACATCGCACCGAATCAGCTGCCGGCGATGCTGGCCAGCGGCGAGAGTGCGCGTCAGCCGTCCACGTGGAATCCGAGTCCGTGGCCGGGCGGCGCGTGGTCGCTGCGCGATCAGATGGATTACATGGTCACCGGATCGATGGCGGTGCTGCGCCTCGGCGCCGAGTATCGCGAGGACTGGCTGTACAACCGCTACCAGATGGCGCGGGATCAGATTGCGGCGGGGAAGAAGGGCGATCCGTATGCGTACGTGATTTCCACTGAGCAGCACGATTGGCCGACTGCGGCGAAGCTCACCGAGATCCTCGACATGGGCGCCGTCGAGGTTTCACGTGCGAAGTCGGCATTCAGTGCCGGCGGTCGCCAGTATGCGGCGGGATCGTTTGTCGTGCTGATGTCCCAGCCGAACCGCGGCTACGCCAAGGATCTGCTCGAGCCACAGCACCATCCGAATCGCACGAACGGACCGGGCGGCACGCCGAAGCGGCCATACGACATGGCAGGGTGGACGTTGTCGTATCAGATGGGCGTCCGCGCCGACGCGATCAAGGAAGCGTTCAGCGCAGATTTGGAGCCGGTCCGGCTAAAGCCTGACACTACGGCTGCTTCGACACCCTCGTACGCAGTGTCGGGCTTCAGCCGGAGCGACGAGACTGATCGCCGCACCAATCTCTCCGTCAAGACTGCAATGGGCGCGCTCAAGCGCGGCCGCAAGGTGAGTATGGCCGCGACGCGATTCTATCTCGACGAGCCCAACGCCCAGGCGCGTCCGCTGCGTCTGCCGCGCGTCGCCATCTACAAATCGTTCCTGGCGTCGATGGACGAAGGCTGGACCCGTTACGTGCTCGAGCAGTTCGACGTGCCGTACACATCGATCGAGAACGAAGACGTGCGCGCCGGCAATCTGCGCGCCCGATTCGACGCGATTGTCCTGCCGGATCAGTCTGCCGAAGCGATCGTCAACGGTCATGCCGCCGGAACGATGCCGGCCGAATACGTGGGAGGCATCGGGTTCGAAGGTGTCGCGGCGCTGCGGGCGTTCGTGGAATCGGGCGGCACGCTCGTCACCATCGACGACGCGAGCTCGCTGCCGATCCAGTACTTCAACATTCCGGTCAGCGACGCGCTGGACGGCGTGCGGAATACCGAGTTCTACTGTCCCGGATCATTGCTGAGGATGAAGATCGACACCACGCAGCCGCTGACGGCCGGGATGCCCGCGGAGCAGGCGGCCTTCTTCGTCAACGGCCGCGCGTTCGACGTTGATGCGCGCGCGCAAGGCGTGCGAGTGCTCGCGCGGTATGCGGACGCGCCGGATCTCCTGATGTCCGGCTGGATCAACGGCGGCACTCGCATCGCCGGCAAGCCGGCCGCGCTCGACGTCAGCATCGGACGCGGCCATGTCGTGCTGACCGGTTTCGGCGTGCAGTTCCGCGGCCAGCCGCACGGCACGTTCAAGATGTTGTTCAATCCGATTCTCGAGAGTGCGGTCGATGGGGCCCGCACCTCGTCTTCACAAGGACGATAGACGCCAATGCAACCAGGCAGACGCGAAGGCACGAAGAAGATTTTTTTGATCCTGACCGGTCTCACCGCGGCGCTCTCGCTGGGCGTCGGTGACGCTCAGCAGCCGGCAACGACCGCCGCGGAGCTCGTCAAGGATCCGGCGGTGAAGGCCGCGCTCGACGCTGCGAAGGCGAACGAGGCACAAACCATTGCCGATCAAATCCGCTTCTGCGAAGTACCCGCGCCGTCGTTCAAGGAAACCGCTCGCGGCGAAGTGTTGAAGGGCACGTTCGAGCAGCTCGGCCTGCAGAACGTTCGCGTCGACAAGGCCGGCAACGTGCTCGGCGACTACGCCGGTGCGGCGCCGCGGCCGCGCGTCGTGATTGCCGCACATCTCGACACGGTGTTTCCCGAAGGCACCGACGTCAAGGTGAAGCGCGAGGGCAACGTGCTCCGGGGCCCCGGCATCGGCGACGACTGCCGCGGCCTCGCCGTGCTCGTCGCCATCGTGCGCGAGATGAAGAAGGCGCGCGTGCAGACGCCGGGTTCGATCACGTTCGTGGCCAACGTCGGCGAAGAAGGTCTGGGCGATCTGCGCGGCGTGAAAGAAATGTTCAACGTCACGATGAAGGAGCAGATCGATCGGTTCGTGTCCATCGACGGTACCGGCGTCCACGTCACGAATGTCGCGGTCGGCAGCCACCGGTATCGCATCACGTTCAAGGGTCCGGGCGGGCACAGCTTCGGCGCGTTCGGCATGGCCAATCCGATTGGCGCGATGGGACGCGCGATCGCGAAGATCAATGAGATTCAGGTGCCGAAGCAGCCGAAAACCACCTTCAACGTCGGCCGCGTCGGCGGCGGCACGTCGGTGAATTCGATCCCGTTCGAGGGCTGGATGGAGGTCGACATGCGGTCGTCGGATCCGGCATCGCTCGCCGCGGTCGACGCGAACATCCAGAAGGCCGTGGATGCGGCCGTTGTCGAAGAGAATCAGCGGTGGGGCAAGCCCGGTGTGATCACGGTGACGAAAGAGCTGGTCGGCGATCGTCCCGCGGGATCGACGCCGGAGAATTCCGCGATCGTCCGCAATGGCCTCGAGACCGCGACGGTGCTCGGATTCACGGCGAATCTCGGCGAAGGATCGACCGATTCGAACCTCCCGATGAGCCTCAAGATTCCGGCGATCACGATTGGCGGCGGCGGCCGCGGGCGCGAGGCGCACGCCCTCAGCGAGTCGTTCGATACGACCGACTCGTGGATGGGCACGCAGCACGCGCTCCTGCTGACGATCGCGCTGGCGCAGAAGTAGCGCGGTTTCTCCGAGCCGGATCTCCGCGAGATCGCGCGTCTTCTGAATGTACGGTGGGGACCTGGCGTGCGGCCGTCAGCGGCCTGACTTCAGCTCCTGGAAGCGCGCGAGATCGACCGTGCGCTGCCGCGCCGCAGCGCCGCGCGCGACGATCACGCGGAGGACGAACAGCACGTGGGCACCGCCGACCAACACGAGCTCGGCGGCGATCGGGTTGGTGACGAGCACGGGCGCGAAGTTGAAGAGCGTGGCGATGACGAAGACGATCGTGAAGAGGGCGTCGAGGCCGATCGCGCCCGCGGGGCGGCCGAACGAGGCCGCGGCATGCTCCCACTTTCGGGTGCCTCCGGGCGGAACAGCGCCGGGGGCGGCCTCGTCTTCCTCATAAAAGACCTGCAAGTAGCGGCCGATCCTCTCCACGCCGACGTGCAGCGCGAAGAGGGCTTCGAAGGCGGCGGCCAGAACCAGGAGGGGGAGCAGAACGGCGAGTGGGCTGGACGCCAGCGCGGCCGTCGCCGCCGTCAGCGCCGCCCAGGCGATGATGCCGGTGAGGAAGACCCAGACGCGTGTCGTCCCCCGTTCACGAATGGTGGTTCGGAGTGCGCTGTATTCCTCTTGTTCACGCGGTGTCATGACGTACTGCGCTGTCGCGGGCAGGGAAACGGGCCGATAAGAGGGAAGTCCGGCCTTGATGCGTGTTTCGCATTGTGGCACAAGAGTTGGTCATGACTCAGGCGTGAGGTCAACCGTAAGGTTTCCTGCCGGGTCAGTAGCGATAATTCCCTTGTCGTCTATGAATTATCTGCTACAATGACCGTCCCGGTACTCTCTAACAATTTGGTCGTCGAGGACACGTGAACAGGAAATCCCTATTCTGGTTCGGCCAGCTTGCGCTTGTTGGGCTCGTCAGTTTCGGCATCACACCGACTGAGGCGGCAACAAAGCGCCCCGTGCGGAAGGCGTCCGTCGCCAGCACGAAGCGAGTCTATTCGGCGTCGCGCTCGCAGGCGCGCAAAGCGACGCTCGCTCGCGCCCGTGCCGTGGCGACAGCGCGCGAGATGGCCGACACGGTCCTCCCGCGATACAAAGTCGACGCAAGCGGCGATCTGGTGCCCGATGTGCGCGCCGCTGCCGCCATCATCTTCAATCCGGAAACGAATCAGGTCCTTTGGGAAGAGAACTCGCAGGATCAGCGCTCGATCGCCAGCATCACCAAAGTGATGACCGCGACGGTGTTCCTCGAAGACAATCCCGATCTCACGCAGCCGGTGACCGTCGCCCGCGGCGACGTCTATCAGGCGTCGACAACGCATCTTCGCGCCAACGACAAGGTCACGGCCGACGACCTGCTGCATCTTCTGTTGATCGCGTCGGACAACGCCGCCGCGCGGGCGCTTGCACGAATCTCGGCGCACGGTTCCGAGGGCTTCGTCCACCGGATGAATGAGAAGGCGGCGGAGCTCGGACTCGAGAGCACGCACTACGAAGATCCATCGGGTCTGTTGTCGGAGAACGTGTCCTCGGCGTACGACATGGCGCGCCTCATCACGAACGCGTCGGCGGACGAGCGGATCGCTTCGGTGATGCGCACCTACGAGTACACGGTGTACCCGAGGAACCGCGGCCCGGTGACGTTCCACAGCACGAACCACTTGCTCGGCCGTCAGGACGTCGACGTCCGCGCCGGCAAGACCGGTTTCATCACGAAGGCGGGCTACTGCCTCGCGACGCTGCTGCGGCTGCCGCAGGGCGGACAGGAAGTGGCGGTTGTCGTGCTCGGCGCGCGCTCGAACGCGGGGCGGTTCATGGAATCGCAGAACCTGCTCAACTGGGTCTCGACGAAAGCGTCGACGATCTTCGGCCAGAAATCAGCCACTCAGCAACAGCAACAGTAGTCATTGCGGATTGAGGATTGCGGATTGCGGATTGATTGAGGATTGATTCTTCAATCCGCAATTACGCAATGCGGATTGATTGCGGATTGAATCGTCAGTAAATCCGCAATTACGCAATGCCGATTGATTGCGGATTCAATCGCCAATAAATCCGCAATTGCGCAATGCCGATTGATTGCGGACTCAATCCTCAATAAATCCGCAATCCGCAATCC
>DAIUKO010000081.1:0-23079 GCA_036848175.1 Vicinamibacterales bacterium
TGCGCTCGGGATTGGCGGCAATCAGCGCCTGCGCCAGCGGTTTCACGTCTGCATAATCCGGCGGCTGCGACGACGCCCGGTACGCGCCGGAGATCTTCACGTAGGCCTTGCCGTTCCGCACGAGATCGATCAACGCGTTGAAGCCGGGCTGCGCGATGCCGAGCGCTGCCTGAGCGCCGCCGAAATGATCGAACACGACCGGAATCGGCGCCGCCATCACCTGATCGTGAATGCCCTCGATGACCGACAGCCTCGTGAACATTTGAATGTGCCAGTGCCGCGCGCGCATCCGTTCGACCGCGTTCTGGAAACGGCGCCGCGCGCCGGCGGGATCGGTCTGACCCGCCGTCTCGAGGTTGAGCCTGATGCCGCGGAAGCCGTCGCGATGCATGGCGTCGAGCTGGGCGTCCGTCGTCTGGTCGCCGATGACGGCGACACCGCGCGCGCGGCCGCCGAACTGCCGGACTGCATCGATCGTGCACGTGTTGTCGGTGCCGTAGACGCTCGGCTGCACGATGACGACGCGATCCATATGCAGCGCGCGATGCAGCGTCCGCATCTCTGCCTCGGACGCGGGCTCCGGTGTATAGACGCGGCCGGACCAGAACTGATACTTCGCCGGATCGCCAAAGATATGCGTGTGGCAATCGCATGCGCCCGCGGGGACGGCGAAGTTCACTGGCGTCGCCGGCTGAGACGCCTTTGCGATCGCCCGGCCGCGCCCCGCGACGAGCCCGGCTCCGCCTGCGGCCAGATGAATGAGTGCCGCGCGTCGCGATATGATTTTTTGCACCTGCGAAAGGTATCAGAACGTGAAGATCCTCGGCATCGAAACCTCATGCGATGAAACGGCCGCGGCCGTCGTCGCCGAGACCGGCGAGGCGAACAAGCCGTGGGCGATCGCGTCGAACGTCATTGCCTCGCAGGTGCCGATTCACCGCGAGTGGGGCGGCGTCGTGCCCGAGCTCGCCTCACGCCAGCACATTCGCGACATCTCCGGCGTCGTCGAACGCGCCCTCGACGAAGCGCAGACCAGATGGGACGATCTGGGCGCCATCGCGGTGACGCAAGGACCTGGACTGGTGGGCTCGCTGCTCGTGGGGGTCGCGTTCGCCAAGGCGGCCGCCGCGGCCGCGGGGCTGCCGCTCGTTGCCGTGCATCATCTCGCTGGTCACATCGAATCGCTGGTCCTGCAGAACGGCGAGATGCCGCTGCCGGCCGTCGTGCTCGTCGTCTCGGGCGGCCACACGAGCCTCTATCTCGTCGAGCGGCCCGGCGCGTACCAGTTGCTCAGCCGGACGCGCGACGATGCGGCGGGAGAAGCCTACGACAAGGTCGCGAAGTTACTTGGACTCGGATATCCAGGCGGGCCCGTCATCGATCGTCTCGCCGCGACCGGCAACGATCGCGCGATTCAACTGCCGACCACGCGGCTCACGCACGCCGACCGCAACGCCCCCGACCGCAAAGGCGATCTCGACTTCAGCTTCAGCGGACTGAAGACCGCCGTGCTCAGGCATGTGCGCGGGCGCGAGACCGCCGCGGCAGCGCAAGCCTTGACGCCGGCCTTGAGCGATCAGGAGATCGCCGACATCTGCGCGACCTTTCAGCGTGTCGTCGTCACGGCGCTCGTCGAGCGCCTGTTCGACGCCGCACGCCGGTATCAGGCGAAGAGCGTCGGCATCGCCGGCGGCGTCTCGGCAAACAGCCGCCTGCGCGCCGAACTGCAGGACCGCGGCCTGCGCCGCGAAATCCCGACCTTCGTACCGAGCCTGAAGCTGTCGACGGACAACGCGGCGATGATCGCCGCCGCCGGCCTGCGAAAGTTCCGCGCCGGTGAACTCGCGACGCTCGATCTGAATGCAGACCCCTCGCTGACGCTCGTCATTGCGGATTGAGGATTGCGGATTGCGGATTTATTGACGATTGAATCCGCAATCAATCCGCATTGCGCAATTGACGATTCATTGCAGAATGAATCGTCAATAAATCCGCAATCCGCAATCCTCAATCCGCAATTAAAGTGATGGGATGAAAGGTCGAGAGTTTCCCGACCGACCCGTGGTCGGCGTCGGCGCCGTGATCGTCGATGACGGCCGCGTGCTGCTCGTGCGGCGTGGCAACGAGCCGTTGAAGGGCGCGTGGAGCATCCCGGGCGGCGCCGTTGAAATCGGCGAGCGGCTCGAAGCCGCGGTGGCGCGCGAGGTGCTGGAAGAGACAGGCCTTCAGGTCGACGTCGGACCCATCGTCGAAGTCCTCGACCGCATTCGCCTCGATCCGGATGGCCGCGCGCGCTACCACTACGTTCTCGTCGACTTCGTCTGCAAGCCGCACGGCGGCACGCTCGCCTGCGCCTCGGACGCCGACGACGCGAAGTGGGTCCCGCTCGTCGAGCTGAGGGACTACAGCGTCGCCGACGTCACGATCCGCGTGATTCAGAAAGGCTTCGATGTCGTCCGATCAGGCGCGTGGGCGCCACGCGAAGTACACCGGCACGCCGAGTAGGACGATGATCAGTCCCGGCCACGTCGTCGCGGTCCGATAGACGAACAGCACGATGAGAATCGTCGCCGCGCCGACGATGTAGAGCGCGGGAATCGCCGGATAGCCGAACGCGCGGTAGGGACGATCGGCGTCCGGCCGCGTCTGGCGCAGGCGGAAGAGGCCGGCGATCGTCAGGATGTAGAAGATGAGCGCGGCCGAGATGATGTAGTCGAGCAGGTTGTTGTAGAGATTGCCGTAGGTGCGGGCAATCGGATCATAGGTCCGCGGCAGGACCAGAAAGGCCGCCCACAACCCCTCCAGCACGAGAGCCCACGCGGGAACCTTCGCCCGATTGAGCTGCGCCGCGGCGCGGAAGAACAGTCCGTCGCGCGCCATCGCGTACGACGCGCGCGCGCCAGCGAGAATCAGCCCGTTCGCGCAGCCGAACGTCGAGATCATGATCCCGATCGCCATCACGGTGACGCCGAGGCCGGGAAAGATCGCGTTCACCGTCGCCGTCGCCACGCGGTCGCTCGGTGCGTGCTGAATCTGGTCGAACGGCAGCGTCACCAGGTAGGCGACGTTCGCGAGCAGGTACAGCGCGATGACGATGAACGTGCCGAGCGCGAGGGAGAGCGGGATGTTGCGCCGCGGTTCCTTCACTTCACCGGCCGTGAAGGTGATGTTGTTCCATGCGTCGGCGGAGAAGAGCGATCCGGTCTGCGCCACGCACACCGCCACGAACAGACCGAAGGCGGTGACGGCCGACAGCCCGGGCACGATGTCGGACGTGCCGCGAGGCGTCCAGAGGTTGCCGAAATTATCCGCCGTCGCCGTGTGATTCCACCCGAGCAGCACGCCGACGAGGATCAGACCGAGCAGGGCGCCGGTCTTCGCCGTCGTGAAGACGTTCTGAATGATTTTTCCCCACTGCAGTCCGCGTGTGTTCGTCCACGTCAGAAACGAGATGATCGCGATCGCCACGAGCTGCGTCGTCGACAGCGAGAGCGCGTAGCCGGTCGAGAGGTGAATCGGCGCGACGAGGTAGCGCTCGTCGGAAATCCACGGCACGAGCGCGCCGAAATAGCGCGCGAAGCCGACGGAGACCGCCGCGATCGTGCCGGTCTGAATGACCAGGAACAGCGTCCAGCCGTAGAGGAACCCCCACAGCGGCGAAAACGCTTCGCGCAGATAGACGTACTGGCCGCCGGCGCGCGGCATCATCGCGGCCAGCTCGCCGTACGACAGCGCGCCGACGACCGTGAGCAATCCGGTCAGGATCCACGCGCCGAGCAGCCACCCGGGACTGCCCACCGTCCGCGCCATGTCGGCGGACACGATGAAGATGCCCGATCCGATCATCGAACCGACGACGACCATGGTCGAGTCGTAGAGACCGAGGCCGCGATGAAACTCGGTGTCGAGCGTCGTCGCGCCGGAGCCGGCGGAAACGGCGGGTTGGGCGGCGCGCGCGGTCGAATTGGCCATCAGCGACTCCTCGATTAACCGGGGCGCTGCCCCGGACTCCGGCTCGGTCGGCTTGGCGCGCCGTGCGCGCCTACCGTTATGCGGGACGAAGCCGATTTCGTGACGCGCCGCATAACGGTCTAAGATGCCGAGCGTCGGAACGTTACATGTTCACGCTCGATCTGATCAACACGGTCGCCTTCGGCGGCGCGGTGCTGTTCCTCGGTCACGGCGTTCGGCGGGTCATCCCGGCGCTCGCGCGCTACAACGTTCCGGCGCCGGTCATCGGCGGACTGCTGGTCGCGGTCGTCATGCTCGTGGCCCGGTCGCGGAGCGTCGAGATCCTGACCTTCGACACGCGGCTGCAAGTGCCGTTCATGATCGCCTTCTTCACCACCGTCGGTTTCGGCGCCAGCCTGTCGCTGCTCAAGGTCGGTGGACCGCAGGTGCTCCTGTTCTTTCTGTTGTCGACGGTCCTCGCGGTGCTGCAGAACGTGATCGGCATCCTGATCGCGATTCCGATGGGCATGCATCCGCTGTTCGGCGTGTTGAACGGATCGGTGACGCTGACTGGCGGACCGGCGACCGGACTCGCGTTCGCGCCGGCGTTCGAGCAGGCGGGTGTGCCCGGCGCCGCGACCGTCGCGATCGCGGCGGCGATGGTCGGCATCGTCTCGGGCGGGTTGATCGGCGGGCCGGTCGGCACGATTCTGATCGAGCGCTATCAGCTGCGAAAGCGGCAGCGCACGATCACCCACGAGAACCCGCCGCTGGCGACGCAGATTGTCGAAGACAGGCTGCCGGAGCCGCCGCTCACGGCGCCGGCCGATGAAGATAAGGAATCGTACGCGCTGCTCAAGGCGCTGGTCGTGATCCTCATCGCGATGTGGATTGGATCGGGCGTCAGCGGCTGGTTCAGCAAAGCGGGAATCACGCTGCCGGCGTACATCGGTGCGATGCTGATTGCGGCGATCATTCGCAATGCCGACGATGCGACGGGACTGGTCGGCCTGTCTCAGCGTACGATCGACGATCTCGGCAGCGTCGCGTTGTCGCTGTTCCTCGTGCTCGCGCTGATGACACTGCGTCTGTGGGAGCTGGCCGGGCTGGCGCTGCCGATGGTCGCGATCCTCGTGGTGCAGGTCGCGCTGATCGCCGGCGTCTGTTTCTGGCCGGTGTTTCGCGTCATGGGCCGCGACTACGATGCCGCCGTCATGGGGGGCGGCTTGTGCGGGTTCATGCTCGGCACGACCGCCAACGCGATGGCGAACATGGAGGCGCTCGTCGAACGGTACGGGCCGGCACCGCGGGCGTTTCTGGTCGTGCCGATGGTCGGCGCCTTCTTCATCGACTTCGTCAACGCGGTCATCATCACGGTGTGTTTGAACATATGGGCTTGAATCGCGAAGACGCCTGGCACCTGCTGAACGAGTACACCAAGAGCGACAGCCTGCTGAAGCATGCGATGGCGGTGGAGGCCGCGGTGCGCGGCTACGCGCGCAAGTTCGGCGAGGACGAGGACGACTGGGGCGTCGTCGCGCTTCTTCATGACTTCGACTACGAGCGCTGGCCGACGCTCGGCGATCATCCGAACAAGGGCAGTGAGATCCTGCGCGCGAAGGGCTATCCCGAGTGGGCGATTCGCGCGATCCGGTCGCACGCCCAGGAAATCACCGGCGTGAGCCGCGACAGCATGCTCGAGAAAACCCTCTTCGCCTGCGATGAGCTGACCGGCTTCATCACGGCGGCATCGCTGGTTCGGCCGAGCAAGAGCGTCCTCGATCTCGAGGCCGGCTCGGTGAAGAAGCGGATGAAGGACAAGGCCTTCGCGCGCGGCGTGAAGCGCGAGGATCTGACGGCCGGCGCCGAGCTGCTCGGGCTGCCGCTCGAGGAGCACATCACCAATGTGATCGGGTTCATGCGCGAACGCGCCGACGCGCTGGGCCTGCGGGGAACGCTGTAAATCGCGCCACCGTATATCAAATCTGGCATGGCTGAGGCCGATTCGGTCGCCACACTCGAAACCGTCACCGTCACGTATGGGCGCAGCGCCGCGCTCCGCGACGTGACCACGAAGTTTGCGGCGGGCGCGGTCGGCCTGCTCGGACCGAACGGCGCCGGCAAGAGCACGATGATCAAGGCGCTGCTCGGGTTTATCGTGCCGACGCACGGCCGGATGCAGGTGCTCGGGCTCGACGTCGCCCAAGCGCCGCTCGCCATCCGCTCGCGTGTCGGCTATATGCCGGAGAGCGACGCGCACATTCCCGGCATGAACGCGGTGTCGTTCGTCGCCTACTGCGGCGAGCTCGCCGGCCTGCCCCGCGTCGACGCGATGCAGCGCGCGCACGAAGTGCTCTTCTACGTCGGCCTGGGCGAAGCGCGCTATCGCAACGTCGAAACCTATTCCACCGGCATGAAGCAGCGGATCAAGCTCGCGCAGGCGCTCGTCCACGATCCCGATCTGCTGTTTCTCGACGAGCCGACCAACGGCATGGATCCGAAGGGCCGCGACGAGATGCTGGAGCTGGTGCGCGATCTCGCGCACAACAAGGGCGTGAACCTGATTCTGTCGTCGCATCTGCTGCCCGACGTCGAGTACACCTGCGACCACGTCGTGGTCATGGACAAGGGGACGATCGCGGCCGCCGGTCCGATCGACGCGTTGAAGCAGCCGCGCGGCCGCGTCTACGAGTTGCGCGTCAAGACGCCGACCGGCGAGCTCGAGCCCTTCCTGGCCTACCTCCGCACCGCGGGACTCGATTGCCACGCGACCGACGAGGACGTGATGCGCGTCTTCGTGCCCGGCGACGGCGGCGCACGCCGTCTTTTCGCGCTCGCCTCATCCGAGCGCGTGCAGGTGCGCCACCTGCGCCCGAGCGTGCCGACGCTCGAGGACGTGTTCGCCCACGCAGTCGGCGAGGAATGACGATCGGATCATGCCCATTCACGATCAAGGCTACCGGCGGTATGGCGGCTCCAAGGCGCCGCTCGGCCAGGGATGGACGGTCATCGCGCGCGCCGGCATCCGCGCGATGTTCGCCAAGCGCGCCTTCCTCGGCCTGCTCCTGATGGCGTGGCTTCCGTTCTTCGTCCGCTCGGTGCAGTTCTACGCCGCCGCGAATCTTCCGCAGGCGGCGGTGCTCGCACCGTCGGCCGACACGTTCCGGCAGTTCCTCGATCAGCAGGCGACGTTCGTGTTCTTCGTGACGGTCTACGTCGGCGCCGGCTTGATCGCCAACGACCGGCGCGCGAACGCGCTTCAGATCTATTTGTCGAAGCCGTTGACGCGACTCGAGTACGTGTTCGGCAAGCTGGCGATCCTCGCGACGTTTCTCCTGCTCGTCACCTGGGTACCGGCGATCGTGCTGCTGATCGTCCAGATATCGTTCGCTGGCAATTTCACGTTTCTCAAGAACAACCTGTTCCTCTTCCCGGCGATCACCGTCTTCACCTTCATCGAGGTCCTGCTGGTGGCGATGACCATGCTGGCGCTGTCGTCGCTGTCGAACAGCAGCCGCTACGTGGGTATCCTCTACGCGGGCGTGATCTTCTTCAGTTCGGCGATCTACGGTGTCCTCTACGCCGTCACCCGCAGCACGATGTTCTCCTGGATTTCGTTTCCGGCCAATCTCGAGCAGATCGGCAACGTCATCTTCCGTCAGCCGCTGCGCTACGACACGCCCTGGCCGCTGTCGCTGTTGATGATCGTCCTCGGCATCGTGATGTCGGGCGTGATCCTCGAGCGCCGCGTTCGCGGCGTCGAGGTCGTGGCATGAGCGCGGTGGAGCAGGGAGCCGCCGCCGCTGTGCCGGACGAGCGGCGCGCCGTGCCGCGGGGATCGAACATCATCGCTGCCGATCATCTCTCGAAGTGGTACGGCCAGGTCATCGGCTTGAACGACGTCACGCTCACGGTCCCGCCGGGCATCACCGGTTTGCTCGGGCCGAACGGCGCCGGCAAATCGACCTTCATGAAGTTGATCACCGGTCAGTTGAAGCCGAGCAAAGGCACCATCACGGTCCTCGGCGAGCCGATCTGGGGAAACCCGTCGCTGTACTTCCGCATCGGGTTCTGTCCCGAGCAGGACGCGTTCTACGAGCGGATGACCGGCCTCGAGTGGGTGACCGCGCTCGTCCGGCTGAATGGGCTGAGCGACACCGAGGCGGCGGCGACGGGGCGCCGCGCGCTCGAGATGGTCGAGCTCCTCGACGCCGCCGACAAGAAAATCGGCGCTTACAGCAAAGGCATGCGTCAGCGCGTGAAGATGGCGCAGGCGCTCGCCCACGAGCCCGAACTGCTGATTCTCGACGAGCCGCTCGCAGGCATGGATCCGATCGCGCGCAGGAAAACCATCCGCATGATCAAGGACTGGGGACGCGCCGGCCGGAGCATCATCGTCTCGAGCCACATCCTGCACGAGATCGAATCGATGACGGCGAACATCCTGCTGATCAACCAGGGACGGATTCTCGCCGAAGGCAATGTCCACCAGATCCGCGACCTCATCGACGAACATCCACACACGGTCTACATCAAGGCCGATCAGACGCGAGCGCTCGCGCGCCAGTTCCTCTCGTTCGACGATGTGCTCAGCCTGAAGTTCGAGGAGGATGCCATCGTCGTGCAGACCGGTCGGCCGGATGCGTTCTACGCGCGGCTCACCGATCTGGCCGCGTCCGGCGAGCTCGGCGCGATCCACGAAGTGACGTCGCCTGACGATAATCTCCAGGCCGTGTTCCAGTATCTGGTGAAGACATGAGCGCGCCGCGAACTTCGCCGACCCTGTTCGGGTCGGCGGCGCGAATCCTCGATCTGTCGCTCGGACAGATGCTGTGGTCGCGACGGTCGGTGTTCCTCGGGCTGCTTCTCGGGATGCCCGTGCTGATCGCCGCCGCGATTCGCACGATCGATCTGATGTACCGCTCGGGTATCGACGTCAATGGCGTCCGTGTGCAGGGCGCGACCATCTTCGGGCTGATGATCTGGGGCCTTTACATCCGCTTCATCGTGCCGGTGCTCGGCGTGTTCTACGGCACGTCGCTCATCGCCGATGAGGTGGACGACAAGACGATTACGTATCTGTTCACGCGGCCGATTCCGCGCAGCGCCGTCCTGCTCGGGAAATACTTGGCCTACCTGGTCTGCACGGTTTTGCTCGTTTTGCCCTCGGTGATGATCGTGTTCTTTCTCATCGTGCCGACGGCGGGCGGGAGCATCGCCGCAGCGTTCCCGTCTCTGCTGAAGGACTTCGGCATGCTCGCCGTTGGCCTGGCGGCGTATGGGGCCGTGTTTGCCCTCGTCGGAACACGGATCAAGCGCCCGCTCATCGTCGGGCTCGTGTTCGCTTTTGGGTGGGAGCCGGCCGTCCTCCTCTTCCCGGGTTACCTCAAGCGGCTGACGGTCGCCTATTACATGCAGGCCCTGGTGACCCACGACATGCCTCAGGATTCGGCCGTCAGCCTGCTCATGCAGGTTTTTCGGGAGGTTCCGTCGGTCGCGACGAGCCTTGTGGCGCTCACGGTCATCGTCGTAGCGGCGGTCTGGGCGGCGGGGCGTGCGGTCGAGCAAAAAGAATACGTGCTCGAGCAGTAGAATAGGAACTGCCTGCAAGTCGCGTTCGTATAGGATCTTGAGGCGCTTTCTATGATGACGCGTACCCGCTATTTCGTGGTGGCATCACTCCTGGTACTCGGAGTGGGGGTCGGGAGTGGGCTGGTGGCGTACTACGTCGGGTTCCCCGCCGGCGCGTTCACCCGCGGCGACGGCCCCGATGAGCTGCGATTCATCCCACGGGACGCGACCGTCGTGGCTTACGCCGACGTCGCGGACGTCATGGCCTCCGAAGTCCGGCAGAAACTCCACAAAGCCATCCCCTACGAAGAAAACGGCCAGCGCGAATTCCAGGAACAAACCGGCATCAACATCGAAACCGACATCGACCATCTGGTCGCGTGCCTCAATCCCGACACCTCAGGCAGTAAACAGGGAGCCGGGATGATCGTCGCCCGCGGCCGCTTCGACGAGGTCAAGATCGAAGCGCTGATGCGGCAGCACGGCGCGCACGTCGAGGATTACCGGTCGAAGCGTCTCGTCGTCGCCGACTTCAGCGATCATCCGACCGGCTTTGCGGTCTCCTTCATGGAGCCCGGCCTCGTCGCCGTGGGCAGCACCAATCTCGTTCGCACCGCGATCGACCTGCACCAGGGTGGCGACAACCCGCAGGCGGGGCTGGCGAGCGTGACCCGCAACGAAGAGCTGATGAACGTGGTCAAGACGCTCGAGAGCGGGAATGTCTGGGCGGTCGGCCGCTTCGATGCGCTCGCGTCGCACGCCAACCTTCCCCCCGGCTTCGCCGAGCGGCTGCCGGCGATCACGTGGTTCTCGGTCAGCGGGCACATCAACGGCGGGATCCGCGGCGTCATCCGCGCCGAAGCGCGCGACGACGAAGCGGCCAACAACCTTCGCGACGTGATTCGCGGGTTCATGGCGCTCGGCAAGCTGCAGGCAGGCTCGAATCCGCAGGTGCAGTTGATGCTCCAGTCGCTGGAGCTTGGCGGACAGAACAAGACGGTGGCTCTGTCGTTCGTCGTGCCGGCGGAAATCTTCGACGCGATTTCGACGATGGCGCCAAAGAAGCGTTTGCCTGAGAAACCGGAAGCCGAAAAGAAGCCGGGCCTCTAAACAAGTCACCGTTTGTCTCTAACGGCCGCCGACGCATTCGAGCGTTAGCGGCTTGACGTCCTCAGTCCTCCCCCCTACACTCACGCGACGCCTCGGTCCATTCAAGGTCACATCATGAGGATGCACGTTCGTGTGATCGTCACTCTTCTGTTCGCGACCGCCGTAATCAGCGGGACCGTCTCCGCTCAATCGAGCGATCTCGATCCCCGGATCGTGAAGCTGGTTGCGGAGATTTCCGAGGAGCGCCTCGAGAAGATCCTCAAAAGACTCGAAAGCTTCGAGACGCGCAACACGCTGTCTTCGACGACCTCGTCGACGCGCGGCATCGGCGCCGCTCGCGAATGGATCCTTCAGGAGATGCAGAGCTACAGCTCGCGGCTCCAGGTCAGCTTCGACGTCCACCAGGTAGCGAAGCAGGGACGGATCACGCGCGACGTCGAGCTCCGCAACGTGATGGCGATACTCCCGGGCCGGAGTCCGCGCCGGATCTACGTGAGCGGACATTACGATACCGTCGCTCGTCCGGGCGGACAAGGCGCAGCCAACGCGGCCGGAGCGGTGCGCGACCCGGATGCCGCGTCGCCGCCGCCGGCCGATCCGAACGCGCCGCTCGACAACCTGGCGCCCGGCGTCAACGACGATGGCAGCGGTACGGCGCTGACCATCGAGCTCGCGCGCGTCTTCAGTCAGAGCGGTATCGACTTCGACGCGACGCTCGTGTTCATGTGCCATGCCGGCGAAGAGCAGGGCCTCGTCGGCGCGCGCCTGCACGCGCAGCAGGCGGTCGCGGAAAAGACCCCCATTGAAGCGATCCTCAACAACGATATCGTCGGTAACGACAAGGGCGGAAGCGGCATTATCGATGGTGCGACTATTCGTGTGTACTCCGAAGGGCCGGAGGACTCGCCGTCGCGCGAGCTTGCCCGGTTCGTCCAGCGATGGGGCGGACGCTACGTGCCCTCGCACCGCGTGAGGCCGATGGCGCGGCCGGATCGTTTCGGGCGCGGAGGCGATCACTCCGCCTACAACCAGCTCGGCTTCACCGCCGTCGGCTTTCGAGAGTCGCGCGAGAACTTCACTCGCCAGCACGACGTGCGCGACACGTTCGAGGGCATCTCGCTGCCGTATCTGGCGCAGAACGCACGCGTGAACGCCGCCTCGGCCGCGACGCTCGCGCTCGCGCCGCCGCCACCGGGCGTGATGAGCGAGCGCGGCCAGCCGATGATTACGCGCGCGCCGTCCGGCTACGACGCGAATCTGCGCTGGAATGCTTCGCCCGGCGCCGCGGCGTACCGCATTTTCTGGCGCGAAGCCTGGGGGCCGGACTGGGAGCACGAGCTGCTGGTCGGCAACGTGACGAACATCGTGTTGCCCAACACGCAGATCGACGACTACATCTTCGGGGTCTCCGCCATCGACGCTCAGGGTCACGAGAGCTTCGTCACCGCGTACGTGGCGCCGCCGCGAGCGAACACAGCGATCCGTTCGTCGGCGGGACAGTGAGGAATTTGGGATTTGGGATTTGGAATCAGGAATGAGAGTGAGGAATGCAGAATTCCAGATTCCTAACTCCAGATTCTCACAGCGCGCGGCGGCCGTTGACGACGGCGTCGATGAAATCACCGACGACCGCGGCGACCCGATCTGACGGTTCGATGAATTCGATGCCGGAGCGATAGAGCACGCCCTCGTGCTCGACATCGCTGATGCCGCAGTAGCTGACACGTCCCTTCACGACGACCGATCGATCGCCGAGCGTGAGACGGAAGTCGTGAAGGGAATCGAGTTGAAGGGGAAAACTGGTTTCGACCTGCGCGCCGCCGCGACTGATGTCTTTGATGGCCATCGGCTGGAAGACCATCACCTCGCCTTGCAGGTCGCCGAGGATTTGAATGCGCTCTGTATCTCTTTTCTCTGCGCCCACCCGCCGCGACTATAACATCAATTCATCCACGCAATGGGTTGCGGCGCGAACATCGTCGACTCCGCCGGCTCGGGAACCTCCACCTCCGACTCCTGGCCTTCGTACTCGGTCGTGTAGGTGAGCACGGGGATGTCGCGCGTCTCCGCATCCAGCTTCAACATCGTCAGCACCTGGAAGCCGTCCATGTCGTCGATCTTCACGCACAGGAGGACGAGGTTCGGTTGCACGCGCTTGATCTGCGAATACGCATGTGCACTCGATTCGACGAAGACGACGTCGTAGTGACCGGCGTCGAGCACCGTCTCGAGGAGCTCGAGGATCTCCGCGTGGCCATTGACGATGACGACCTTCTGGGCGAGTGTCGCCTCGGTGTGGGTGCGGGTCGTATTGGGTATGGTCGTCACGTTGGTCATCATCCTGGTCCGTCTCCCCGGACAGCCGGCACTATTTCAGAATCCGTGCCATATCGAGTCCGAAGGATTTGGCGTCATTTCTCAACGACGCCGGCTCGTCCTGGAGCCTGTTTCTACTGCTGACCCCGATGGATTCCATCGGCCGTATACGCGTAAACCCCCGTTATTTCGGTTCTTTGCCGCGCCGGTTGCAGGCGACCTCCACAGTACGGCACTCTCAAGCTCATGGCGACTTTTGCCGCGCAGATGACGACCTATCACAACTTTATTGACGGCTCGTGGGTCCCCTCAGTTTCCGGGGACGTCTTCGAGAACCGCAACCCGGCGAACACCGACGATCTCATTGGCGTCTTCCAGAAATCGACGCGGGACGACGCCGTGCGAGCGGTCGAGGCGGCGCGCCGCGCGTACACCCACTGGCGCCTCGTGCCAGCCCCGCGCCGCGCCGAAGTGCTATTCCGTGCAGCGCAGCTGATTGCCGACCGCAAGGAGGCGCTCGCGCGTGACATGACGCGCGAAATGGGGAAAGTGCTGGACGAAACCCGCGGCGACGTCCAGGAAGCGATCGACATGACGTTCTTCATGGCCGGGGAAGGGCGCCGCCAGTACGGACAGACAGTGCCCTCCGAGCTGCGCGACAAGTTCGCCATGTCGATCCGGCAGCCGATCGGCGTCTCGGCGGTCATCACGCCGTGGAACTTCCCAATGGCGATTCCGTCGTGGAAGATCATCCCGGCGCTCGTCTGCGGCAACACCGTCGTCTTCAAACCGGCGACGCTCACCCCGTTGTCCGCGCTCAACTTCGTCAAAATTCTGGAAGAGGCCGGCATCCCGCCGGGCGTCGTCAATCTGGTGACCGGCGGCGGCGGCGAGGTCGGTAACACTCTGCTAGTGAACGATCATGTCGGGATCGTTTCGTTCACCGGATCCACCGACGTCGGCCGCACGGTGTCGGAAAAGGCCGCTCCCACCTTCAAGAAAGTGCACCTCGAGATGGGCGGGAAGAACGTCATCATGGTGATGGACGACGCCAACCTCGACCTTGCCATCGAAGGGTGCGTCTGGGGTGGCTTCGGGACCAGCGGCCAGCGCTGCACCGCCGCAAGCCGCGTCGTCGTCCACGACAAGGTCTACAAGACATTTCTGGATCGGTTCGTCGCGCGCGTGCGCGCGCTGCGCGTCGGCGACGGTCTCGCGCCGGACACGCAGATGGGGCCGGTCGTCAGCGACGGCCAGCTGCAGACCGTGATGAAGTACGTCGAGATCGGACAGAAAGAAGGCGCGAAGCTCCTGTGCGGCGGCCATCGTCTGACTGATGGTGCGTTTGCGAAAGGTTTCTTTCACGATCCGACGATCTTCGCCGACGTCGATCCGGCGATGCGCGTGGCGCAGGAAGAGATCTTCGGCCCGGTCGTCTCGGTGATCCCGTGCAGGTCGTTCGACGAGGCGGTGGCGATTGGCAACAACGTGCAGTACGGCCTGTCGGCGTCGATCTACACCCAGGACGTGAACCGCGCGTTCGCGGCCATGCGCGACTTGTATACCGGCATCTTCTACGTCAACGCGCCGACCATCGGGGCGGAAGTCCATCTCCCCTTCGGCGGCACGAAGGCGACCGGCAACGGGCATCGCGAAGCCGGCACCGCCGCCCTCGATGTGTTCTCCGAATGGAAGTCGGTCTACGTCGACTTCAGCGGCAAACTGCAGCGCGCGCAAATCGACACTGCGGAACTATGAGCCGACACACCAGACAGACCCGACCCTGACATGAACTGGGCTGTCGTCGGTCTTGTGTACGCCGCGGCGTACGTCGTTCTCATCCTCGCCCTCGGCGATCGCGGGCACGCACGTCTTCTCGTCGGCAACGTCGCGCTGCTCGTTCCGCCCTTCGCTCCGATCATCGCGATGCTGTCGCGGCGTGGCCACTGGCGGGGACGGCAGCTCGTTTTCTGGGCGGCGATCGTCGCCTGGCCGATCCTCTGGCTCATCGGCCAGTTCGGCTGGAGCTTCGATGAGGTATTTCGCGCGGTGCCGTTGCCCTGGTTCAAGTGGCACATCATCCTGCAGTTGTGCGGATCGGCGCTGCCGCTGATCGCGCTCGTTGCATGGCCGCATCGCACGCACGGCGAGAGCGCGGTGACAGCGGCCGTTGATATTCTCGTTCTGGTCTTCCTCGCCGGCTTTCTCTACTGGTCGCTCATCATCGCGCCTGGGATGGATCCGCCGCATTCGGTGGGCGCGCTGCGCGCGCTGGCCATCATCGGGCCCACGGTGCGCTTTGCCGCGCTGACCGGTCTCCTTTGGGCGACATGGAAAGCCGAAGGAACCGAGTGGGCGTCGGTGTATCAGCGACTGGCGCTCGGGATGATCCTCGCGTTCGTCGTGCTCGTCGGCTTGTCCCTGGCCACGGTGAAAGGTAATTACCAGACGGGATCGCCGACCGACATCGGCTGGATGCTGCCGTTCTGGTTCGCGGCATGGGCGATCGCGACGGCGCCGGTATCCGGAATCGAGGTAGCGCGTCCGATCAGCACGGCGCCGCTGGAACGTTCGCCGGCGATCCTGTTTGCCGCGATCCTGGCGATTCCCGTGGTCGGCTATGGCGCCCGGTATCTCGTGCCGGCTGCGGAACCGATCGAGCGGATGCGCGAGATCGGCACTGCCTTCACGCTCGTATGCGGCGTCGCGCTGCTGATGGTGCGGCTCGTGGTCGAACGGCGATCCGTCGAATCGGCTTCGCAACGAGTCCGGTTGCTCGCGACCGCGTGCGAGCAGGCGGGTGAGTTGATCATGGTCATGCGCCAGAACCAGATTCAGTACGCCAACGACGCCTTCTGTCAGGCGACCGGCTACTCGCGCGAGGAACTGCTTTCCCTTCCGCCGATGACGCTGGTCGCGCCTGAATCCAAGGCTGACATTCCGGCGCTGCGCGAGGAGATCCGCAAGCGCCGCGTCGTGCGCGCGACGACGGTGATGGCGCGCAAGGACGGCACCACGTTCCAGGCCGCGTGGTCGGCCGCGCCGATCGTCGATGGGGCGGGCCGCCTCACCGACGTCGTCGCCGTCGTGCGCGATGTGACCGAAGAGGTGCGGCTGCGCGGGCAACTGGTGCGAAGCGAGCGGATGTCGGCGATTGGCGAGCTCGTTTCCGGCGTCGCTCACGAAATCAACAACCCGTTGCAGTCGGTGATTGGGACCGTCGAGCTCCTGCTCGCCGAATCGCACGACGTGCGTGTGCGGGACGACTTACACCGCGCCAAGTTCGAAGCCGGCCGGGCCGGGCGCATCGTCCGGAACCTGCTCGCGTTCGTGCGCCGTTCGCCGGGCGAGCGGATGCTGACCGAGCTGAACGAGATCGTGCAGTCAGTGGTGTCGGTCCGCGAGTACGAGCTGGCGCAATCCAACATCGAACTGCGGCAGACCTTCGGTGTGAATCTCCCGCTGGTGCTCGCCAATCGCGACGAGATTCAACAGGTCGTCGGCAATCTGGTGATGAACGCACAATATGCGATGGTGACGACGCATGGCCGCGGCACCTTGAGCGTGCGTACGTTCGTGGTCGGGGATCAGGCGGTGCTGGAAGTGCAGGACGATGGACCCGGAGTGTCGCCTGACGTGGCGCCCCGCATCTTCGAGCCGTTCGTGACGACGAATCAGGTCGGCACCGGCACCGGTCTCGGACTGTCGGTGGCATTCGGGATCGTCAGCGCCCACGGCGGCTCGCTGGAGTTGATGCCGGCCAATCGCGGCGCCTGCTTCCGTCTCAGCCTCCCCGGCGCCGGATTCGCGGGTCCCGCCGTCACGCATTAGCCGTAGCTGCTCCGAAACAACCCGCCCTAGAATGGAATGTTGTGCCTGACCGTGACGTCGTCATCCTTGGTGCTGCGCGCACGCCGATTGGCAAATACGGCGGTTCGTTTCGCGATCTCCACCCGGCGGAGCTCGGCGCGGTGGCGGCGCGCGCGGCGGTCGAGCGCGCGGGGCTGACGCCCGCCGACATCGACGAAGTGTGGATCGGTCACGGGCGCCAGGCCGGATCCGGTCCCAATCCAGGCCGCCAGGTCGGCCATCGTGCCGGCATTCCGCATACGGCTCCGGCGCAGACCATCAACAAGGCGTGCGCGTCGGGGCTGCAGGCGATCGTGTCCGGTGCGCAGTCGATCCGGCTCGGCGAGTCTGACGTCGTCCTGGCCGGCGGCATCGAGTCGATGAGCCGCATGCCGTATCTCATCGATTCGATCGACGCGCGGTGGGGCCACCGCATGGGCAATTTCACGCTCGTCGATGCGATGTACCGCGACGGCTTTCAATGTCCGCTGTCGAACCTGATCATGGGCGAGACGGCGGAAGTGCTCGCGCGGCAGTACGGCATTACCCGCGACGAATCGGACTGCTTCGCCCTCGAGAGCCAGCGGAAGGCAAAAGCGGCGATCGACGCCGGTCATTTCGCGCGTGAGATCGTCCCGGTCACGGTCGCGGGTGCCGCGGGCGTCAAGGGCGGCCAGACAGTCGTCGACCGCGACGAACACCCGCGCGGCGACACGACGATCGAGAACCTCCGCAAGCTGGCACCCGTCTTCGGCCAAGTCGAGGGACAGCCTGGCATCATCACGGCCGGCACATCGTCCGGGATCACAGACGGTGGGGCGGCCGTTGTGATCGCCTCAGCCGATGCGGCCCGCGCGCGAAAGTTGGAGCCGCGCGCCAGGATCGTCGGCTGGGCAAGTGCAGGCGTCGATCCGCGAATCATGGGCATCGGTCCCGTTCCGGCGATTCAGAAGCTGACCGAGCGCACCGGTCTGAAGATCGACGACTTCGATCTGGTGGAATTGAACGAGGCGTTCGCCGCGCAGGTTCTCGCGGTCCTCCGCGATGTGCCGATCTCCTCCGATCGCCTGAACGTCAACGGCGGAGCGATCGCGCTCGGGCATCCGATCGGCTGCACCGGAGCCCGCCTGGTCGTCACGCTGCTCCACGAGTTGGAACGCCGCGATGCCAGACGCGGTCTCGCGACGCTCTGCGTGAGCGGCGGGATGGGGATGGCCGTGGCGATCGAGAGGTGCTGATGTGAAAATCGCAGTTATCCCCGGTGACGGAATTGGCGTCGACGTCACCGCCGAGGCGGTCAAGGTTCTGCGCCGCACGGCCGAGACGTTCGGACGAACGATCGATCTCGAGACGCTGCCGTGGAGCGCCGATCACTACCTCAAGACGGGCGTCACGATTCCGCCCGACGGGTACGCGATGCTGCGCCAGTTCGACGCGGTCTTCGTCGGCGCGTTCGGCGATCCACGCGTGCCCGACAACCGCCATGCCCGCGACATCCTGCTCGGCACGCGGTTCGAGCTCGATCTCTATGTCAACTATCGGCCGGTGCAGCTGCTCCACGATCCACTCTGCCCGTTGAAGAACCGCAAGGCAGCCGACGTGAATTTCGTCGTGTTCCGCGAAAACACCGAAGGGTTGTACGTGGGGATCGGTGGCCGCTTCAAGGCCGGCACGACGGATGAAATCGCCGTGCAGCAGGAGATGAACACCTACAAGGGCGTGCATCGCATCATCAGCCACGCCTTCGAGTTCGCGCACGCGCACCGCCGCCGGAAGGTGTGCATGGCCGACAAGAGCAACGCGATGAGCGACGGCCACGCGCTGTGGCAGCGTGTGTTCAAGGAGGTTGCGGCGCAGCATCCCGACATCGAATCGCGGCACCTCTACATCGACGCGCTGGCGCTGCTCATGGTGCAGGACCCCTCGCAGTTCGACATCATCGTCACCAACAACCTGTTCGGCGACATCATCACCGACCTCGGCGCGGCGCTGCAGGGCGGTCTCGGCGTGGCGCCGTCGGGCAACCTGCATCCAGGAATGACGTCGATGTTCGAGCCGGTCCACGGATCGGCGCCGCCGCTCGCGGGCAAGAACGTCGCGAATCCGGTCGGTGCGGTTCTCTCCGCCGCGCTGATGCTCGACTACCTCGGGTTTGAGATGGAAGCCACCGCAATTGAAGCGGCGGTAAAAGATGCCGTCGTCTCCGGGAACGGCACGCCCGACATCGGAGGCAAGCTCGGGACGAAGGAGGCCGGCGATTTCATCGCCGCCGCGGTGCAGGAACACAAAGGCCTCGTTTGATGAGAAGGCAGCCCGAAAGGGCTGCGCTACCGCCGTGACGGAGGACCACCGTGACCGGTCGCCACCGGTAGCGCAGGCCTTCAGGCCTGCCCGAGGAGATCATGCAAATCAAAACGGTTGGTGTCTTGGGATGCGGATTGATGGGCGCGGGCATTGCGCAGGTGTCGGCGGCGGCCGGATACAAGACGATCGTCCGCGAAGTCGACGAGACGTTTCTGCAGAAGGGACTCGGCCGAATCAGGAAATTTCTCGACGACGGCGTCGCCAAGGGGAAGGCGACTGCGGAGTCACGTGATTCGACGCTGACGAACCTGTCGGGGACGACGACCTTCGACGCGCTGAAGGACTGCGACCTGATCGTCGAAGCGATCACCGAGAACGTCGAGGAGAAGAAACAGACCTACGAGGCGCTCGAAAAGATCATCGGTCCGCACACGATCATTGTCTCGAACACGTCGTCGCTGTGCATCACCGAGCTCGCCGCCGCGACCAGGCGGCCGGATCGGTTCGGCGGCCTGCACTTCTTCAATCCGGTCCCAATCATGAAGCTCGTCGAAGTGATTCGCGCGCTGTCGACGACCGACGAGACGTATCAAGCCGTGTTTGCGTTCGCGACGTCCCTCGGCAAGGAGGCAATTACCGCGCCCGATCGACCCGGCTTCATCGTCAACCGGCTGTTGGTGCCATATCTGCTCGACGCGATCCGCGCCTACGAGAACGGACTCGGCACGCTCGAAGACATCGACGCGGGGATGAAGCTCGGATGCGGCTACCCGATGGGGCCGTTCACGCTGCTCGACTTCGTCGGCCTCGACACCACCTATTACATCGCCAACATCATGTTCGACGAGTTCCGCGAACCGCAGTACGCGCCGCCGCCGCTCCTGAAGCGGATGGTCCTGGCGGGCCGGCTCGGACGAAAGAGCGGCCACGGGTTTTACAAGTATTGAATCGCCGTGCGCGCTAGAATCGCGCGATGCGGACAACGCTGCTCGTCGCCGCGCTGTCGGCCGTGACGGTGACTGGCACCGCGCCGCCGCAGCGGATCGTCTACACGAGAGTCTTCCCGAACGCCGGCCAGATCGGGCTGTTTATCGCGGCGGCCGACGGCAGCGGCGAGCATCCGCTCCTCGCCGTCCGCGACGTCGACTACGACGCTGTCTGGGCGCCGGACGGCCGGTCGATCGTGTTCACCTCGGATCGCGACGGATCGGCGGACCTGTATCGCGTTGCCGCTGATGGATCGGGACTGGAGAAACTCACCGACAACCTCGCCTACGATGACCAGGCCGCGTTCTCGCCGGACGGCGCGCAGCTCGTCTTCGTGAGCTCGCGCAACGGCGGCTTCGCGCACCTCTGGACGATGGATCTGCAGACGCGGCGCGTGAAGCCGCTGACGTCAGGTGCGGGCGGCGACTTTCGTCCGTCGTGGTCGCCGGACGGCAAGTGGATCGCCTTCTCGTCGACGCGCGCCAGCGCGATCCCCTTCGCGCATGGACGATGGGAGCACCTGCAACTCGCCGACGTACACGTGATTCGGCCGGATGGTTCGGGCCTGAAGCGAATCACCGCGCACGGAAATTTCTGCGGCAGCCCGAAGTGGTCGGCCGACAACCGTCATGTGATCGCGTACTGCATGACGGCGGAGCAGACGCTCGCCAACCGACGGCCCGCGCCCGAACCCGGCAACGATACGCGTCTGGTGTCGATCGACGTAGCCACGGGGACGTCGTCCGATCTGCCGGCAGGCCCGGGCGTGAAGATCAATCCGTCGCCGCTGCCAGGCAATGACGTCGGCTACGTCCGCAAGGACACGGCCGGTACCGGCGCCGGCATTTACTACACCAGTGGCAAGAGCGGACCGAAGGGCGATGTGCGAGCCGCCTCGTGGTCGCCAGATGGATCCCACGTCGTGTTTCACAAACGCCTGACGGCGCCGCCGACGACGTGGAGGCGGACATTCAGTCGCAATCCGGAATACGAGCTGACGCTCACCGGCGTTCTGGCGTCGTTCAGTCCCTCAGGCGATCGGTTCGTGACCGTCGCGCGTGCCCCGGGAACCAGCGGGGTGGTGGGCGCGGGCATCGCCGTGGCCGCGGCAGGCGCCGAGAAGATGAACATCATCTATCAGGACCCGACGCGCAACGTCCTGGGGCCGCAGTGGTCGCCGAGCGGCGACACGATCATCTTCAGCATCGGCGTCTTCAACGCCTTCTTCAACGGGTTCCACGGTCAATTCCTCAAGCCAGGGGATCGCGCGGAAGGGGGCGCGCAGATCGCGGTCGTCCGTCCCGACGGCAGCGGCTTTCGCGAAGTGACCACCGGTCCGAACAACAATGGTTTTCCTTCGATGGCGCCCGACGGCAAGCGGTTCGTGTATCGATCGTTCGGTCCGGAAGGCGACGGCCTGAAGATCATGAACCTCGAGACGAAGACGATCACGACGCTGACCAAGGGCTACGACAACTTCCCGTTATGGTCACCGCGCGGGGATCTCATCGTGTTCTCGCGCCAGGCCGACGGCGATTACGAAATCTACACCGTCAAGCCGGATGGCACGAGCGTCAAGCGGCTCACCTCCGCGCCGGGCAACGACGCGCACATGGCGTGGTCGCCCGACGGCGAGCACATCGCGTTCGCGACGAGCCGCATGGGGTTCAAAGACGAAGTCACCTACACCGACGCACCGCAGCCGTACGGCGAGATCTTCGTCATGCGCGCGGACGGCAGCGACGTGCGGCAGCTCACCGACAACCAGTGGGAAGACGGCACGCCGGCGTGGCAGCCTGGGGGAGCGGCGTTGTCTTCGGAGCGCCGCCAGTAGGGATTCGGGATTAGGGATTCGGGATTTGGGATTTGGGATTCGCTCTACTTGATGGTGGCGAGGAGCTTCTTCGCCTTTTCCTTGAAGTCCTGATCTTCGGGCGCCCACTCTTTGCTGAGCGGCGCGTCGATCACCTTTTGCAGCTCCGCGCGCGCGTCGGCCTTGCGCCCGTCGTCCAGGTACAGCTCAGCGAGGAAGTAGTGCGAGATGGTCGCGTCCGGGTTGTATTTCAGTGACTCTTTGAGATGCTGCTCGGCGAGTTTCTTGCTGCCGCCGAAGAGCCGCGGCACTTCGGCGTACCAGCGCCCGAGTGCGCGATCGGCCGAACCCAACATGAAGCTCGGATCGATCTTCAGAACGGTTTCGAGCTCTTCGCGAATCGGCTTGCGATACTTGACGCCTTGCCGCACGCCGTACGATTCGGCGAGCGCGCCCATGTTGGCGCCGATCCAGAAATGTCCTTCGGGACGATTCGGCTCGACCGCCGCCGCCTTCTTTCCCGCCTCGATGCCGTCTTCGAGGAATTTCCGCCGCTCCGCCTCGGGAGCATGTCCGCCGAGCCAGTAGCATGCGCGCGCCAGCTTCCACGCCGCCTCGTACGACTTCGGATCGCGGGCCAGCTCCTCCGCATACGCCTGCGCGGCGCGGCGCGCGCTCTCGAGGTTCGCGCGGTCAGCGTAGAACGTGTCACCGGTCTGGATCGACGGCGCGGCGGTAGCCGAGAGATAGAATAGAACGATGCAAGAGCTGATCAGAAAGCTGCTGGCGGAGCTCGGTGAGGATCCGGGCCGCGAGGGCCTTCGCGATACGCCGAAGCGCGTGGAGAAGGCATACAAATTTCTCACCAGCGGATACGGCGCCGACATCGATCGCGTGCTCAACAATGCGCTGTTCACCGTCGATTATAGCGAGATGGTGATCGTCAAGGACATCGACTTCTACAGTCTGTGTGAACATCACCTGCTGCCGTTTTTCGGCAAGTGCCACGTCGCCTACATTCCCAGCGACAAGGTGATCGGCTTGAGCAAGGTGCCGCGGCTCGTCGACGTCTTCGCGCGCCGGCTGCAGGTGCAGGAACGGTTGACGAATCAGATTGCCGACACCATCCGCGAGAAGATCGCGCCGCTCGGCGTCGCCGTCGTGATGGAAGCGACGCA
>DAIUKO010000082.1:0-11353 GCA_036848175.1 Vicinamibacterales bacterium
GCGGTGGGGACCCCGGCGTTGTCGCGGCCCGAAAACCGCCGTCGAAGGTTGTCGTGGGTAGTACTACTTCAGCCGATACAGTCCGCTAAGACTTCAGCGCGGCGATGATCACTTGGTCCGCGTCCCTGAGCAATACGTCGGTGAGCGTGAAGCCTGCGCTTTGGAGCAGACGGGTCCAGCCGGCTACGGACATGCCAACGTCTCCGATACGATTGGCATGGCGAGGACCCAAGAGCTTTGTGTGGTCGTAGCCAAGAAGCCTGTTAGCCGTCGACCAGAATCGTTCCCAATTCTCGCGCGAGTATCGCGGAGGTTGCTCAGCCTTCCACTCCTCGAACCCGGCCGCAAACGGAACCTCGGGAGAGGCGGGTTCGGCGAATGCGAAAACTCCGCCGCTGCGCAGCAGCGCGTGAATGTCCTGGGCCAGCTGCTCCGCACGCGGGACTTCGAACCAATGAAGAGCATTGGCTGTCACGACGGCGTCGTAGTCGCGGGACAGAGCGTCTTGCCAGCCATGAGCCGTCAGGTCCGCAACAACAGTCTTGCCGGGAACCTGATCCCGCCGATTCACGCCAGCGCAGATCGACGTCAGGAACGGGTCTCGATCTACGCAGTCGATTTCCGCATTTGTATACGCGTGTCGAATTGCGCGCCCCACGTCACCTGGGCCGCAGCACAGGTCGAGAACGCGAACGGCCTGGCCGCGTGGAAAGGGAAGCGCCGAGGCGATCAGCTGAAGATCGCGGGGTTTTGAAACACCCTGCTCGGCCCACCACAGCTCCAGCAACTCGTCCAGATGGCCGCTGATCCTCGCCTCAATCTCGGCCTGGCTGATTGGAGCGAGAATTCCCTTCGACATGTTCGTTCCTCTCGAACGATCGGAGACAACGCTTCCGATGAAGCCTGCTCACGAGGCCGCCGATCGGCTCGCCTCGAAGTCTAAGGAAGGTCGTTGCAGCGGGTCTTGGAAAAACCGGCCACACTGACGGACGCCAGGCAGCTCGGTGTCGTCTTTGCGAATCGGCCCAGGTCGAGTGTGAGGTGCGCCTGATCGAAAACGCCACGCTCACCCACTTCGTTTGTGCAGGCGCCGGCGAGAGACCAGGTGCTGCATCCGCCCGTCGGCGCCTGGATTGAGGAACGTGACGAAGCCCTGCCCGGCCATGAAGTGGCCGTCGCGGATCGGGCGCAGTGGAAGCGGTGGCGACTCCTCCAGTGTGTCGCCGTCGTAGAAGAGCAGCTTCGGGCGCACTCGGAGCGCGATACCCTCCTCATGCGGGATCACCCGAAACGCCAATGCGACAGACTCGTATTGGCCGATGTAAGGATGCGGGTCGACCGGCGTGTCTGTGACTTGCTTCCTGAGCTCGTCAGCATCGGCCGCGAACGGCTTCGCACCCGCGGCCTCGTACAACGGCGCGGTGATTTCGTCCAGTACAGGCACGCCGTGCGCCGCGTTTGTGAGGACGGCGGCCACCGTCTTCGCCGCCGGATCGGCAAAGAGCCACGACACGATGCCCGGTCCACCGCCGTCATGACTAAGAATGCCCTTGTCCATCGTCATCCAGCCAAGTCCGACGCCCCCACCCGCGACGCCACGCCAAGCCGCCGTCTGCTGCCGCATTCGGCGAGCGCTGGCTGCCGACAATAGACGATGCCCGTTGGCGCCCACTCCATCGTTCACGTGGGCCAGCGCGAAGGTTGCGAGGTCTTTCGCCGCGAGCATCGGCGTCGCGCCGGCTGGCGCGAAGCTCGGATTCAGAAACGCGAATGAGGTTCGGGTGTTGGCGCCGTCCTTGTTGAGAAAATGGCCAACCGTCGCGCGGTGGAGCAACGCGTTCGCCGGCTGCACCACTGAATGCTGCAGCTCGAGTGGCTTGAAGATCCGTTCCTCGACGAGGGTATACCAGCTCTTTCTGAGGAGCCGCTGAACCAGATAGCCCGCCAGCACCGCACCAGAGTTGCAGTACGACACTTCGGCGCCGGGCGCGTGGATCTGGCCCTGTCGCGCGATGCGAGGGATCACGTCTTCGATCCGTTCCGCGTCAGGTCCCGCGTCGGGAAAGTACTCGCCATCGATGCCGCAGGTGTGATTCAAGAGCATCTCGACCGTGATCCGTTCCGTCGCAGCACGATCGGCGACCCGAAAGTCAGGGAGGTACCGCTTTAGCGGCGCTGTCAGCTCAACCCGGCCTTCATCGACCAACTGCATCACCAGGGTCGCATTCAGCACTTTGGTTATCGAGCCAATGTGCATCACCGTCTCCGCAGTGACGTTCACGCCGGTGGTGACATTGGTCACGCCTGCGGCCGCGACCTCCCACTGGCCGTCGCGGAACACTGCGGCGCTTGCGCCCGGCACTTTGTGCTTCTGAATCGAAGCGACGAGCCGGCTGGCGAGATTGTCAGTGGCCGAGCGGTCCGACGATGCGGGGAACGACTGCCCGCGAGCAGTTGCCGGGTCCAGCAAACGCCCCACCGCGGTCACCGCGCCGACCCCGCCCAAGCTGCGCAAGAGGTCTCGTCTCTTCATCATCATCTCCTTGTCCGATTCTTGCCGGCGGCAGACGCTCGACTACGTCCACGCGCCGTAAGAATAACGAGCAGATGTGCGGGTGACCCGGTGATCTATCGGTACGGTCGCAGAAATTCACAGGTTGGTGACGATTGCCTATGATACGCCGCTGGTGAGGTGATCGAGGCTCGCTTCATGGAACAGACATGTTCAGAACTCGACCGCCGATTCGGCATCGCCGGCATCGCGCGCGTGCAGGAAGGCCACGGCGGCTTGCTGAAGGTGCGCATCACATCGCCGGACGCCGTCGCGGAGATGTACTTGCACGGCGGACACGTCGTTTCCTGGATACCGCCGACGGCGGAGGACGTGTTCTTCGTCAGCCGGCAAACGCGCTGGGAACGCGGCCGCGCCATTCGCGGAGGCGTGCCCGTCTGCTTTCCCTGGTTTGGAAACCATCTCGAGAATCGCGACGCGCCGGCGCACGGGTTTGTACGGACCCGACCCTGGGAGTTGGAGTCGGTTGTTCAGGAAAACGGCGCGGTCGCGGTCAGCATGTTCACCGAGAGCGACGACGAGACGAAGCGATGGTGGCCGGCCGACTTCCGTCTGGTCCATCGCGCGAAGTTTGGTTCGACGCTGAGCCTCGAGCTCATCGTGACGAACACGGGGACGATGCCGATCCGCTTCGAAGAAGCGCTCCACTCGTACCATCGCGTCGGAAGCGTCGGCGAGGTGCAAGTCCGTGGGCTTGACGCGGTGAACTATCGCGACAAGACCGACTCGGATCGGGAGAAGACGCAGCACGGCGACGTGGCGTTCGTTTCAGAGACCGACCGTGCGTTCCTGAACACGATCGGTCCCATCGACGTCATCGATCCGGTGCTCGGTCGGCGTATTCGAGTCACCAAGGAACATTCGCGCACGACCGTTGTCTGGAACCCGTGGACCGACAAATCACGCGCCTTGCCGGACCTGGCCGACGAGGAATGGACGCAATTCGTGTGTGTCGAGACCAGCAACATCGGCCCGTTTGCCGTGCACCTTGCGCCCGGGCAACAACACACGATGAAAGCCCTGGTCACTCTCGCTGCATTGTGATCACGTCGGGCGCGATCATTTCTCTGCTTTCGTGGCTGACACCGGCCCGCGCACGGTTGGATAAGGCTTGCCGCCCATCAGACCCGTCCACAGCACTCTGTTGAATTGAGCCGGCGGCACCTGGTCAGCCTCGGAGAAATCGAACCCGGCCGTGACCTCGTCCCAGTACGCCGCGGTGTGCTGTGGCTGAACGGCCGGTCCCGCGGCGAACCTCACGCCGCTGCCCGTCTCCGACAGCGCCAGCGTCGTCGTCGCCAGAACGGTTGACGCTTCGGCCGCGTACGTCCATTTACCGGAAGAACGGATGTCGAACACATCGGCCATCGGCCGCTGGAAGGCGGTGTTCAGATTGATGTGCTCCGTGCCGAGAATGTCCTCGATCGTACGCAGCGCGTTGACCTGGCTGTAGCGTGTGCTGATCACCGCACCTTGTTTCACGAACGCGCCGACCACGAACGCCGTGCCGCGATGTGAATCCACGTGGTCGGGACCATCCTGCACGTCGTCTTCGGTGATGATGATCACGGTGTCGTTGGCGTAGCGGCTGTTCGCCACCGCTTCCACGATCCTGCCGAGCGCGAGGTCGCAATCGGCCTGCTGCGTTTCCGGCGTGTTCACTCCGCCGAGCGCGCTGCCGAAACTGCCCATGTGGTCGTGGCTGATGCGGACAAGCGACAGGCTGGGCAGATTGCGATTGGCGACGAACTGATCGAACTCGCGCTTCCACTCGTTGTAGCGCCAGAGGTCCGGATAGTTCTGGTCGTAGCCGCGGAAGTACGGATCGGTCAGCGGCGCCAGCGACGGGTCGAGCGGAGCGACCTGAATGATGCCGGCCGCGAACGGATCGCTGACCGGCGCCGTCTTCGTGCCGATGCTGCCGATGTTGTTCACGAGGAACCCGTAGTTGCGGACGGTTCCGCCAGCCTGCAACACCGCGTTGAAGATGTAGCCGTCCTCGATCCCGAACGGCGCGTCCGCCGACGCGTGGTTGCCGGTTCCCGCCAGCAGGTTTACGGTGCCGCCGGGAAGCGTCGCCGAAGCGTTGCTGTAGTTGGTCGTTCCCGCGACTCCGGTCGCGGCGTCGCGCTCGGCAACCGTGCCGAAATTGACCGGGACGTTGCGGTTCGTGCCCTCGGACTCATACGAGAGACCGCGATTGACTGCGGCGTAATTGATCTGCTGGGTGAGCGCTTCGGTGTTGGTCACACGTCCCTGCATCGCCCACGACCAGCCGTCCATGCTGCCGTCGCCCGGGTTCATGAAGTTGTCCAGCGTCACGAACCTGTTGGCGAGGTTGTGATTGTTCGGCGTGAGCGCCTGGCCGAACTGAGTCAGCGCCGGATCGGCAGTCGCGCCGTTGGTGAGGTCGCCGAGAACTTGATCGAAGGTGCGATTCTCCTTGACCACGTAGATCACGTGCTTGATGTGTTGGTTCAGGAACCGCATCACCTTCGCATCTTTTTCATCGCTCTCGGTCGAGTAGAAATTGTTCTTCGCGACCCTCTCGGTCAGGTCCTCGAGGTCATGTGAGCGTGGCACAGGCGCGCTGACCAGAGAGGCGCGCTCCAACTGGAATTGATATTCGTTCGATGCTCTCGATCTCGCGGCGGCCGCGGCGTTGCCGCCCGGATAGATGATGCTGGTGATGCTGGCCGTGCTGCTGGCGAGATGATCCGGATTCGGGCCGGTGACGCTCTTGCCGCTGACGATGTACATCCACGAGCCATCGGCGCTGAACGTGACGTCATGCGGCTCGTAGGCAGTCGGGATGAGGCCGCTGACCTTGTGTGCCTTGCGGCCCGCGAGCGGGATGACCGCAACCGAATTCGATCCGCTGTTGACCGCGTAAAGTGTGTCGCCGTTCGGGGAGAGCGTCACTGCAGATGTGGCTGCACCGGTGTACTTCTGGCCGGGGAGCACGCCGTCCGGGGCGCGCGCGTCGATCCTGGTGACAACTCTGTTGGTCGACGTGTCGATGACGGCGACCTGATCGGCGTTGTCCTGCGCCACATAGAGCCTGGACTGTGATGCATTGAGCGTCATGCCGAGGGCGTTGCCGTCGAGCTTGATCCGCCTGATCAAGTGGCCTTCGGTCGGAGACGCCACATCGACCGCGACGACTTCGCGATCACGGTCGGAGGAGACATAAGCCGTGTCATTGCCTTTCACGACGACGGCGTATGGAAACGTGCCGCCGGCGCGGCCGGTCCGGCCTTCGTTGTTCGCGAAGAACGGACGCAAATCGTGTTCGTAGCGAACGTGGCGCGTGGCCGTGTCGATGACGCTGATCGAGTCGTTGTAGTTGTTGGCGACGACCAGTGTCTGGCCGTCGGCGGAGATGTCCATGCCGCTCGCGTTGGGCTGAACGCCGAGGCCGATGCCCTTGTTGCGCGCGCTGCCGGTGGCGCCCGGCGCGAAATGGCCCAGCGGAATCGGCGCGGCGGGCGTGAAGGTCTCGCCGCTCTTCGTGTAGACGTAGACCGCGTCGTCATTGCCGCCGGCAGCGTAGAGCGTGCCGCCATCCGGCGAGAAGACGAGACCGACGTGCGAGTTCACCTGCTTGATGACCTGTGTGAGCGCGGGCCTGGCCTTGTTGGCGCCCTCGACGTTGTAGAGAAAGAGGTACTGCGTGGAGTTGGCCACATCGACCGTACCGTCCGGCTTGTAGAGCGAGTTCTGGCCCGCTGTGAGGACCGCCAGCGTCGATCCATCAGGGCTCAGCTGCGAGCGCACGGCCTCGCCGGCGATGAAGTTCGGGTATCCAGGCAAACCCGGATTCAGATACTGCTGGAATGCGTCGTCGATAGCGGTCGGCGTGACGAATTGGCCGGTCGGCAGCCTGACGAGTCCGCGGCGTTCGCGGCGGTCCTCATCGCGATCGTCGTCATCGTCGTGACGGCGATGACCATTGTCGTCGCGTTCCTGACGAGCGAGCTGTTGGTCGTTGTGGCGTTCCTGTAAATCGGCGCGAACTGACATGGTCAGCACGGCCGCTGATGTGAACACGGTGAGCTTGAGTAGACGTTGCAGCGATCGCTTCGACATGGCGAGTCCTTTCTCAGTGCGTCGAAGCATGCGCTGCGCGTGTGACCGCGCGGCAAACCGCGTGTAAATTCTTCCGCCGTTGCTGATCGCGGTGTGAAAGCTTATCCGTGCGTGATGTTGCGTGCGGCGCGCCAGTCCTGCGCATCGCGTTCGAACCACGCCATCGCGCCAGCCGACGCATAGTCGGGATGAGGAAAGGCGCGCTCGCCCCTTCGCTCGAGTCCGATCTTGAGGAGCACGCGCTGTGACGCGTGGTTGTCGAGATTCGCGATGGCCGAAATGCGTGGCAGCTTCAGATCGAGGAAGCCATAGCGCACGACCGCTTCGGCCATTTCAGTCGCGTAGCCGGTGCCCCACGCCGATTTCGCGAGCGCGAAGCCGACCTGGACGATCGATTCGCCTCGGATGTGATTCAGCAGATGGAAGCCGACACGCGCGCCCGTCGCGCGCTCGGTCGTCATCCAGATGCCGAGCCCGGGATGTTCGTCGTAGTACTGAAGGATTCGCGCATCCAGAAATGCCTCTGTCTCGGTTCGGCTTTTGACGCCGCCGAGATATCGCGTCACATCGACGTCGCCGTACAACGCGGCCAGCCAATCCAGGTCGGCCGGCGTAAACCGCCGCAACGCGAGGCGGCGGGTTGTCAGCCAGTGTGCGGAAGCGGTCATCGACGAAACTTTATCAACGAATCGAGATGGACGAGCCAACCCTTGCGCGATCGCTCTCGTCCAAGTCCACGTCTCGAATCTGCGGACATCGGGGCGGACCCGCGTGTCCGCCCCGACGGTGAGGAATATGAATGACGTGATCGCCGATCTTCGTTACGCGGCGCGAGAGCTGCGGCGCCGCCCAGGGTTTGCGCTCACCGCGGTCCTCTCGCTGGCCCTGGGGATTGGCGCGACGAGCGCGGTGTTCAGCGTCGTCTACGGCGTCCTGATCAATCCGTTCCCGTACGTTGGCGCCGATCGCATGATGCAGGTCGCGCTCAGGGACAATGCCGGCCGTTTCAGGTATCCCGGCATGACCGGCGCGCACCTGGAGCAGCTTCGACAGGCGCGGACGGTCGAGAGCGTCGTCGGGGAAGATGGATGGAATCTCACGACGACTGACGGCGACATCCCCGAAGATGTGGTGGCGTCGTACATCTCGCCCAATGCGCCGAACCATTGGGGTGTTCCAGCCCTGATGGGACGATGGCTGATCCCTGCAGACGCGCCGCCGGGCCAGGAGCCGGTGCGCGTCGTCGTGCTCGGCTACCAGTTCTGGCAGCGGTACTACGCCGGTGATCCAGCAGTCGTCGGCCGCACCATCCAGCTCGTTCGCAAGAACTACGAAATCGTCGGCGTCATGCCGCCGCGGTTTCGCTGGCGCGATGCGGACATCTACGTGCCGCTCAAGGTCCGGATCGATCCCAACATCTATTACGGCGTCAACCTCAAGATCCGGCCAGGCGTGTCGGCGGGCGAAGCCAACGCCGAGCTGCAGCCGATTCTGCAGCAGTTCGCCAGGCAGACACCCGCGCGCTATCCCGATACGTTTCGCGTGAACTTGCGCAGCATCATCGAGTTGTACGCGCGGCCGATGGGTCCCAGGTTGTTTCTTCTGCTCGGCGCGGTGACGTCGCTGCTGCTCGTCGGCTGTGCCAACGTGTCGATTCTGCTGCTCGTCCGCGGAGCGCATCGACAACAGGAGCTCGCCGTGCGCGCCGCGCTCGGCGCCGCACGGGTCCGCATCGTGCAGCAGTTGTTGACCGAGGCGCTGGCGATCGCCGTGGCTGGCGCGGCGCTGGGTGTGTTGATCGCATGGAAAGGGCTCGCGCTGATCGTCGCGTGGATACCGACCAATTCGTTCGCGGCCGAATCAGTCATCGAGATGAACCTGCCGGTGCTGTTGTTCAGCACGGCGCTGGCGGTCGTGACGGCGGTCGTGTTCGGCGTGTGGCCGGCGCTGCAGCTCTCGCGCCCGGATCTCGGGCGCGTGGCGCAGTCGAGCGCGCGGCGGGTCGTCGGCACCACCCACGGCCGGCGCGTGCACCGCGTGATGGTGGCGGTTCAAGTCGCGTTGACGCTGTTGATGCTGACCGCGGCCGGCGCGGCAGCAAAAGGATTCATGCGGCTGGCGAACGCCGATCTTGGATACGACCCTCAGAATGTCATGTCGCTGCCGATCCCCATTCACGATGGGACCTACCAGACGTGGAAGGAACGATCGGAGTACTTCGAGCGGCTTCGGGCCACGATCGCCGCGATGCCGCAGATCGTGTCGGCAGGAATCTCGACCAACGCGACGCCGCCGGCGAACGGAGGCGACAGCACGATCGAGATTCTCGGCACGAGCGCGCTCGAGAAACCAATCGCGCGGTCGAATTTCGTCAATTCTGAGTATTTCCCGCTCCTTCACATTCCGCTGATGCAGGGACGCCTCTGGACTCGCGACGAGATCTCGCGAGGTGCGGCACTCGCCGTAATCAACCAGACGATGGCGCGGCAGTACTGGCCGAACGGAAACGCCATCGGACGGCAAATCCGGGTCGTCGGCATCAAGGACGAGCCGCCGTATTCACCGGCGTCGATTGGCGCCGACGGATGGATGGAGATCGTCGGGATCGTCTCCGACGCGCGCAACGATGGGCTGCGCAACCCGATTAAGCCGGCCTTCTACGTGCCCTACACGCTGAAGATGCGCATGTTCACGCAGATCCTCGTCCGGACGCGCGTGCCGCCGCTGTCGATTCTGCGCGACGTGCGCGCGGAGCTGGTGCGCGTCGACCGTGAACAGCAGGTGATGCGCGTGCGGGATCTCCAGGGCTGGATCACGAATCTTCCCGAGTACGCGCAGCAGCGGTTGGTGGCGAGATTGTTCGGCATCTTCTCGATGCTGGCGCTGGCGTTGTCGGCCGTCGGCCTCTACAGCGTGGTCTCGTACGGCGTCGCCACCAGGACCAACGAATTCGGCATCCGGATGGCGCTCGGCGCCAGCGCGCGCGACGTCGTCGGTATGGTTCTCTCGGCGACGTCATGGAACGTGGCCGCCGGTCTGGCGGCTGGCGTGCTCTTGTGCGTGATCTTCGACAGCGTCGCGTCACGGTGGGTGACAGAGAGCTCGCGCGATCCGCTGATCGTCGGCGGTGTCACCGTCCTCCTGCTCGCGGTGGCCGTGATGGCGTGTCTGGCGCCGGCGCGCCGCGCTGCCTCGATCGATCCGATGGAGGCCGTGCGACACGAGTGAGGCGAGTCTGACCCGAGTCCGACCGTGGTCTGACCGTGGTCTGACCCGAGTCTGACCGTGGTCTGACCGCGGTCAGACCGCGAGTCACTGATGAGCCAACGGCGTCTATTCGGGGACGATCTCCACCGTCGAGGAAAGGGCGATCGCCTTGTGGAGCGTGCGAAACAGCGGACACTTCATCGCGTACAGACTGTGTACGCGGTCAATGACCTCCGTCCGACTCGGATCCGCCACCAGGCGCAGTGCGACACGGATTCGGCGGATCACGAGCACGCCCTCTTCGGCCTCGATCTCGCCGGTCACGTCGGCAGTCAGGCGTCCGCCGCTCGCATTGATTTGACGCGCCTCCAGCGCGCCGCCAAATGTGCCGACCATTCAACCGGCAGTGGCCGCGACGACGTAGTCGATGGTGGCGGCGTGAGACTCGGTGAGCTCCGCAGGGTCGATCTTGTAGTGTTCGGCGATGGCTCCGTGCACGCTGAAAGAGATGGGCTGCTTCTCGCCAGGAAGGTGTGCGACGCGCAGCGGACCACGCTGCCGTGTGATCTGGACGCGTGAATTGTAGACAACGTCAGCCATGTCCGATGATAGCGCGCGTCGGAGTCGACGGTGAGCATCGACGTGTCCGGCATGGCTTGTGCTCGATAAAATCCGTTGAGTCTGTTTCGTGTCGACCGCAGAGCTGCGCTGAGACTGATGTAGCTGAGCTCGTATTCATATGAATCTCCTACCGCGCCCGATCGCGTCCTGACGTGAGCATGTCCTTTGGTCCGCTGAACGCGCAGTATCTCGCCCGTATCGTCGACTCCTCGGACGACGCCATCGTCAGCAAAGACCTGGAAGGGACGATCACATCGTGGAATATTTCCGCCGAGCGAATGTTCGGCTACACCGCGGCGGAAGCCGTCGGCAAGTCGATCCGCATGATCATTCCCGCGGATCGACAGCACGAAGAGGATTTCGTTCTCGGACAAATCCGCGCCGGTGAGTCCGTCCGTCATTTCGAGACGATCCGTCAGCGCAAAGACGGCCGAATGATTCCCATCTCGTTGACGGTGTCGCCGATCTACGACGATCAAGGTCGGATCATCGGCGCGTCGAAGATCGCGCGCGATATCAGCGACCGTAAGGCCGCGGATCTCATGGCGCGCCGGCTGGCTGCGGTCGTGGAATCATCCGACGACGCGATCGTCGCCAAGGACCTGAACGGCACGATTATGTCGTGGAACCAGGCGGCGGAGCGGATCTTCGGATACACGGCCGAGGAAGCGATCGGCCGATCGATCCGCATGATCATCCCGCTCGACCTCCAGAGTGAGGAAGATCTGGTTCTCGCGCGGATCCGCGCAGGGCAGATGGTGGACCACTACGAAACGCGCCGCGTGCGCAAGGACGGGACGGAAATCCTCGTTTCGTTGACGGTGTCGCCGATTTACGACGACGACGGCCATGTGATCGGCGCCT
>DAIUKO010000082.1:11363-22881 GCA_036848175.1 Vicinamibacterales bacterium
CTGGATCATCGACGACACGGGGGTGGTCGTCGGCGCATCCAAGATCGCGCGAGACATTACCGAAAGCAGCCGTCTGCGGGCCGCCGCCGCGGAGCAGTCTGCGATCACGGAACAACTGAGCGAGGTCGGGGTCAACGTTGCCGCGTCGCTCGATGAGAAGACGATCGTGCAAACGGTGATTGACGTCGCGACGGCGTTGACGCGCGCCGAGTTCGGCGCCTTCTTCTACAACGTCTTCGATCGTCAGTCCGGCGAGTCGCACGTGCTGTCCGCTGTCTCGGGCGCGTCGAGGGAGGCGTTCGCCACCGCGCTGTCTCGCCCGGCTCCGGTGTCGCCGCCGACCTTCGACGCCGACGAGGCGATTCGCCTCTCCGATGTGACCGAGGATCCTCGTTACCTCGAGCACATGCCGTTTCACGCGATGACGGTCGGCCATCTACCGGTGCGCAGCTACCTCGCGGTCCCTGTCAAGGTCGCATCCGGCGAGGTGCTCGGGGGGCTGTTCTTCGCGCATACGCAGGCCGGCGTGTTCACCCAACAGCACGAGCAGCTCGCGACAGGGATCGCGGCGTGGGCATCAATCGCGCTGGAGAATGCACGGTTGTACCGGGAGGCACGCGAAGCCGATCGGCTGAAGGACGAATTCCTGGCCGTCCTCTCGCACGAGCTGCGCACGCCGTTGAACGCCATCCTTGGATATGCGCGTCTGCTGCGCGGCGGCGTGCTGACTGACGAGAAAGCGTCGCGAGGCCTCGAGACGCTGGAGCGCAACGCCACCTCGCTCACGCAGATCGTCGAGGACGTCCTCGATATCTCGCGGATCGTCGCCGGCAAGATTCGTCTGGACGTCCAACCCGTGGAAGTGTCGCTCGTCGTCCACAACGCTGTGGCGACGGTCCAACCGGCCGCCGATGCGAAAGGCATCCGCGTGCAGACGATCGTCGATCCGCGCGTCGGACCCGTCTCGGGGGATCCCGACCGCCTGCAACAGGTCGTCTGGAATCTGTTGTCGAACGCGGTGAAGTTCACGCCGAAGAGCGGGCGGGTGCAGGTGCGCGTCGAGCGCGTGAACTCGCACATCGAGATCGCGGTCAGCGACACCGGCATCGGCATTCGCCGCGATTTCCTGCCGTATGTCTTCGAAAGGTTCCGTCAGGCCGAGGCCGGCACGACGCGGAAGACGGGCGGTCTCGGCCTGGGGCTGTCGATCGTGCGGCACATCGTCGAGATGCACGGCGGATTGGTGACGGCGGCAAGCGACGGGGAGGGCCAGGGCGCCACATTCCGCGTCCGGTTGCCGCTCATGATCGTGCATCCCGAAGCTGTGCATGAGACACGCGAGCACCCGCGTACGGAGAAGCGGCCGCCGCTCGCGGATCTGGGCAGCCTGGCCGGCGTGCGGGTCGTGGCGGTTGACGACGAAGAAGATGCGCTCGGCCTGCTCAACGTCGTGCTGGAAGCGGCGGGCGCTGAGGTCGTCACGCTGAGATCCGGGGCACAGGCACTGGAGCGTATCGCAACCGTCCGACCCGACGCACTCGTCGTCGACCTGGGAATGCCGGACATGGATGGTTTTGAATTCATCCGCCGCGTTCGCGCATCGTCCGATGCGGCCGTGCGCGACATCCCGGCTGCGGCGCTGACGGCGTTTGCGCGATCGGAAGATCGGACCAAGGCGCTGCAAAGCGGCTTCGAGATGCACCTGGCGAAGCCGGTGGATCCCGGCGAACTCGTCGCCTCCGTTGCGACGCTCGTCCGCCGCGCGACCAGAGGCCGATAACGGTATCGACACCGTTACCTCATGGCAACCAACGCCGCTTGCTGATACCGTCATGGCGGAGCGGCTGATGTCAACGGTGCGATTCGGCGCGACGGCGGTCGCCGTACTCCTCGTCGGCGTGTTGGCCTTCGCGGAGCAAACAGGCGGACGCGGGGGACGAGGCGGTCCACAGCGCCCGCGCACGCGCAAGGCGGTGCTCGCATGGGCCGACACGAGAAACGGCATCGCTCAGCACGATTCCGTGTCGCACGCGCTGGCCGTCATCGAGCGCCTGGGTTACGAGTCAGGCGCCTACGACACCTACATTCGCACCGACTCGAACATTGTCGCGAAGCAGCCGTCGATGACAACCGGCGCGCCGGCCAGCGGCGGGCCGAACCTGGCGAACGTCGACGCGATCTTTTTCCTCGGCCATCGCGAAGTGCCGCTCGACCCACAGCAGCGCAGCGACCTCGCGGCGTTCGTGCGCGATGACGGCAAGGGGTTCGTCGCCGCGCACACGGCGTTGACGGCGTTCGAGTCGTGGCCGGAATTCGGAGAGCTGCTCGGCGCGCGCTATGACGATCACCCGTGGAATGTCGCCGCCGGCACGATCATCAACGAAGATCCGGCGTTCCCGGCGACGAAGCATTTTCCGGCGTCGTTTCCATTCCTCGACGAGTTCTATCAGCCGAAGGCATTCTCGCGCGACAAGCTGCGCGTGCTCCTGCGGCTCGATGTGTCGAAGATGCCGCCGAATCCGCAGATGCGCCGCAGCGACGGCGACTTTCCGCTGGCATGGGCGAAGAGCTACGGCAAGGGCCGAGTCTTCTACTCGTCGCTCGGTCACGCGGCTGAGACGTGGGACAATCGCGACGTCGCGCAGATGTATTTCGAAGCGATCAAATGGTCGCTGCGCCTGACGGAAGGCGACGCGACGCCGCGACCGATGCCGACACAATAGGAACCGACCCGAGGGCCCGGGGCCGACACGAACGCCTTTCCAGCGCTTACTCGACGCCGAGTTGCCTGGCGAGCGTCGCGAAGCGGCGATCGTCGCGGAACGGATCGAAGCGCGGATCGACCTTGATCGACAGGATGTCGAAGGTGCGGTCGTCGCCGGCTTTGGCCAGCCATTTGAAACCGAGCTCGGTTTCTCCCAACGCGAACTGGATCCACGCGAACTCGAGCGGCGACACGTAGCGTTCAGTCGCGTAAGCCTCGAGCTTTCTCAGAATCTCCAGCGCCTCTTTTCGTTTGCCGGAAAGCGCGAACGTCCGTCCGAGCGCGGCGTGCATCCGAGGCGTCTCCGGCGACAGGTGCACCGCGCGCTGAAAGGCGGCGGCGGACTCGTCGAAGTCCTTTCGTTGTTCCTGGATGACGCCCAGAATCCAGTAGCCGGGCGCGAAGTGGGCGTTGAGCTCGATGGTGTGGTCGCACTGTTCGAGCGCGGTTTCGAAGTCGCGGCGATAGAAGTGAATGACCGCCAGATCGCGTGCGACGATCGACGAAACGGGATCCAGGGACTGGGCGATCATCATCTCGTCGCGCGCTTCATCGAGCCGCCCGAGCGGCGCGAGGCACGACATCGCATACCAATGGTGCGCGGTCGCATACCGCGGGTTCGCCGCGATCGCCCGTTGAAACTCGCGCTCGGCGCCGAGCCAGTCCCAATCCTGCGTCGACCGCACGTGCGCGAGCGACGTGTGCGCCTCCGCCGAATGCTCGTCGAGCATCACCGCGGCGGCCGCGCTCGAGGCCGCCTTCGTCCACACCGCCGCCGGGCCGAGGACGCCGTAATGGGCGAGCAACCCGTACGCGTCGGCCATCCCGCTGTGCGCCAGCGCATACTGCGCGTCTTCGACGAGCGCCTTTTCGAAGAAGTCCAACGCCTTGCGGAGCCCTTCTTCGGTCCGCTGATTCAGGTGATACCGGCCCTGCAGATAGAGATTGTGCGCGGCGAGGTTTTCGCTCGGTCTCCTCGATCCGCCCGCCGCCGCTCGGTCTCCGAGCTCAGGCTCCAGTTTCTTGACGATGCCGTCGGCCACCTGTTCCTGCCCTCGAATCGCATCGTCGAGACTCGTATCGACGGATTCGGACCAGACGTAGCTGCCGCTGGTCCCATCGATCAACTGCGCCGTGATGCGCACCCGCTGTCCCGCCCTGCGCACGCTGCCGTTGATCACGAGTGCGCCGCTGGTTTCGCTGGCATCGCCGGCGAGAATGCGCAGGTTCGGAAAGCGTGCGAGATGGTGAACGATCTCTTCGCGCAGCCCCTTGCAGAAGTAGTCGAGATCGCCGGCGGCACTGTGGTCGGCGAACGGCACGACGACAATCGTGTTGCGGCTGGCGAGCGCCGCGGCGATCGACCGCTTGACGAGCACCGGCGCCTCGCGCCGCTTGAACGTCGGCGCGTAGCCGCCCTTCGGCAGCTCGACGATCCATTCGTCGACGCGCCCTTCGTCCCGGTAGTAGCGAACGAGCTTGGCGCGAAGCCGGCGCGCCTGAACGCGGACGATCGGATCCGTTCGCGGATCGAACGAATCCTCCTTGCCGAAGACCTGCACGCCGATCACGTACTCTTTGAGCTCGTTGCGGCGGCCGGCAAGCGCTTCGTCGACGATGAAGGTGAGGAAGCGCTTGAGGCGGTCGACCTGCTGGAACGTGGCGCTGCCGAGCATCCGCTGAAGCTGCTCGCGAACCGGCTTCTCGAGCTCTTGTTCGGCGGACCTCGCCTTCGCGGCAGGCATTGCCCGTATGTTACCGCGCCGATCTCTGCTCCGAGCCAACCTGTTGGGCACGCGTGGGGCCGCGGTCATGCACCCTTGCGGTAGATGTCGTTGATGTTCCAATGTCCGGGCGTCGGCGTCGGCGCATTTTCCATCGGCGCCTGGATGACCGTCGGCAGCTTCGATCCGAGCGCGTCAGACAATGCCGGTCCGAGCTGATCGGCGGATTCGATCATCACGCCGTTGGCGCCGCACGCGCGCGCCATCGCCGCGTAGTCCACGCGATACGGCGAGCCGCATCGCTCGAACATGCAGCCGAAGCTCCAGCCGTAGTGCATCGACTCGAGGCCGGCGATCGTCCCGAAGCCGGCGTTGTCCATGACGAGCCAGACGACGGAAAGCTCCGCTTCCATCGCCGTTGCGATCACCGACGGATTCGCGCTGAAGCCGCCGTCGCCGATGAGCGAGACCGCCGCGCGATCCGGCTGCGCCATCTTCACGCCCAGCACCGCCGCCGGTCCGAATCCCATCGTCGCCAGGCCGCTCGGCGTGATGAACGTACCGGGCACGGTGATCGGGAACTGCTGGCCGACGCCGTTCTTGTTCCAGCCCACGTCGGTGACGATGAATCCGTCGTCGGGCACCGCCCGGCGCAGTTCACTCAAGATGCGTTCTGGACGCATCGGGAACTGGTCGGAGGTCCACTGATGGTTCCAGTTCGACGCGAACGCCCGCCGCCCGGCGGCGATTTCCTCGCGGAGCGGTCCGCGATCCCGATGTCGGCGGCCCTGCGCGAAGTCGGCCAGCGCGGCCAGCGCGAGCCTGGCGTCGGCGACGACGCCCAGCTCGGTCTGGTAGTTGCGGCCGATCTCGGCGGCATCTGCGTCGATGTGAATCAATCGCGTCGGCGGAATCGAGAACGTGAACCGCGGATCCCATGAGCTCGAGTTGGCCTCGGCGAGGCGAGTGCCGACCGCGACGATGAGATCCGCGGTCCGGCACTTCTCGTTCGAGATCGGCGTTCCCCAGAAGCCGGTCTGGCCGAGCAGCAGCGGATGATCTTCGCGCAGGCATCCCTTGCCCATCAGCGTGTGCGCGACGGGTACGTCGAGGGCTTCGGCAACGAGCGCCAGCTCGCGCGTTGCCCGCGCCGACAGGACACCACCGCCGGCGTACAGCACAGGCCGCTCGGCGTCGGCGAGCGCGTGGACGATGCGTGCGACGGTCTCTGGATCGAGCGCCGGCTTCGCCATCTCGGCCGGTGCCTTCTGGAACGCATCGAGCGGCAGGTCCGCCGAAAACATGTCCATCGGCACGTCGACCAGCACGGGACCAGGCCGGCCGACCTGCGCGAGATGAAAGGCGCGCTCGAGGATCCGCGGCAGATCGTCAGCGCGATCGACGCGGTAGACGCGCTTGCAGAACGGCCGGTAGATCTGAAACTGATCGGCGTCCTGATGCAGATTGACTTCCTGATGCGGGTGGCGGCCGTAGTAGTGCGACGGCACGTCGCCGGCGATGACCACCATCGGGATGGAATCGAGCGCGGCGTTGGCGACGCCGGTGCAGGCGTTGGTGAGTCCCGGGCCGAGATGCGTGAGCAGCACGCCGGGTTTGCCGCTGGCGCGCGCGTATCCGTCCGCCGCGTGCGCCGCGACCTGTTCGTGCCGCGTCGAGACGAACCGGATCCGGCTCCGCCCCAGCGCGTCGAGCAGCGCGATGACCGTGTGGCCGCACAACCCGAAGATCACCTCGACGCCGATCCGCTCGAGATACTCGGTCATCTGATACGCGGCGATGCGCGTGCCGGCCTTGTGCGGGGTCCGCTCGACGGGTGTCGGCGCAACTGTGCTCATAACGATGCCTGTGCCTGATTAGAAGATGTCGCTGTTGTAGAACTCGCCGAAGAGCTCCTGCTCGGACGGCCGATCCTCCGCGATCGGACGGCTCACCCACGTGACGTTCATGTAGTGCTTGAGCGAGATGTTCTCGTTGGTGATGTTGCCGCCCCAGATGCCGCAGCCCATGCTCGACGTCATCGGCATGCCGTTGGTGAACGTGCCGGCGTTCGAGGCCGACTGCACCTGACGCACCATGATGCGGCTGACCGGCGCGACGAGCGCGAGGCGATGAATGTGGTCGTCGTCGAACGAATAGATGCCGCAGGAATGGCCCTTGCCGCCGGTTTCGAAGATCCGCCGCACCATGTCGAGGGCCATGTCGAATCCGTCGTACTTGAAGATCGCGAGCACCGTCCCGAGCTTTTCTGTCGAGAAGCGGTGCTCTTTTCCGATGTGCCGTTCTTCGACGAGCAGGAAGGATGTGTCCTCCGGGACGGAGAAACCGGCCTTTGCCGCGACGACTCGTGCCGGCCGCGCGATCGTGTCGGCCGTGCGATGTCCCTCCGCGTCCCAGTAGGCCTGTTCGAGCAGCTGCTTCTCACGCTCGTCGACCAGGTATCCGCCCTCGCGCTGCAGCTGCTTCACCATCGCCTCGTAGATCGACGAATCGACCAGCATGTTGCCGTCGGCCGAGCAGCCGGAGCCATAGTCGTTCGTCTTGCTGATGCGGGTGTTGCGTGCCGCTTCCTCCACGTTCGCGGTCTCGTCGACGACGATCGTCGCGTTTCCGGCGCCGACGCCGTACGCCGGCTTGCCGGATCCGTACGCCGCCTTGACCATCGCCGGCCCGCCCGTGGCGATGGTCAGATCCGCGGTGGCCATCAGCTCGTTGGCGAGCGGAATGCTGGGCCGCTCGACGCATTGCAGGACGTCCTCGGGAGCGCCGAGCTTCCGCAACGCCGCACGCATCACACGGACCGTTTCGTTCGTCGTCTTCTGACTGGCCGGATGCGGAGAAAAGATCACGGCGTCCTTGCACTTGATCGCATAGATCGCGATGCCGATCGGCGTGACGTACGGGCTCGTGACCGGAATCAGCGCGGTGATGACGCCCGCCGGCTTGGCGTACTTGACGATGCCGAGCTCGGGGATTTCCTCGATGATTCCCATGCTCTTCTGGCGCAGCGCATCGCGCAAAATGCCCTGCACCTTGGCGCGGCGCTTCGGCTCGCGGCTGCCCATTCCTGACTCGTCCACGCTCATGTTCGCGAGCCGGGCCGCTGTGGCTTCGTTCCCACCGGCCCAGGCAACCGCGCGGCACAGCCGATCGACGGTCGCCTGATCGTAGTCGGCGATGTCCGCCATCGCCTGCCGCGCGCGCTCGACGAGCGAACGCGCGACCGCCTGCTCCTCTGGCGTGATCGCGCGCGGGCCGCCGACTGCCACTGCCATGAGTCCGTTACTCCTGTTCCTGCAGAGTCCCGGCGGCGACGCCGTCGTACTGCACCGGAATCTTGATCCGCATCGGTTTCTCGCGGGTGTGCTCTTCGAGGACTTCCGCGCTGATCCCGGCGACGCGGCCGATGATGAAGATCAGCCGGCCGACGAGGGCGGGGAAACCCAGGTCGACGAGAATCGCCGCGAGCGCGCCGTCGACGTTCAGAGGAATCGGTTTGATCCGTTCGCCAATCGCGTCCTCGAGCGCGCGCGCGAAGCGCACGCCGTCGCCGGCGAGGTTCGATTGCTCGGCGAGTCCGAAGAGCACGGCGACGCGGGGATCGATCGTCGAGTGCACGCGATGGCCGAAGCCGGGGATGCGCGAGCCGGACGCCTTGGCTTCGTCCACGAGCGCGCGCGCCGCCGCCTCGAACGACACGCCGTCGCGCGCAGCGCGGCCGAGTCCCTCGGCGATGAGCTCCATACACCCCGATCCGGCGCCGCCATGCTCGTCGCCGATCGTCAGCACCCCCGCGGCAACGGCGGCGGACAACGACTGGCGATTGCCCGACGCCGCCAGGCGCGCGGCGGCGCACGAGGGCGAGCCCGCGCCATGGTCCGCCACGCCGATCAGAATCGCGTCGAGCAGCCGGCGCTCGCCGGGCGACGGCATGCGGTTGTGATGCAGCAGAAAGATCACCTCGGTGAACGAGGCCTCGCGCATCAGATCGAGCACGTCGTGTCCGCGCACGCGAATGTGCGTCGGTCCCGCGTCGACGATGGACGTGCGCCACGGCTCCATGGGAACGTCTGGATTATTACGTGTCATCGCACCTCGCGGAGGGTTGTAACGGTATCAGCACCGTAACTTCGTTGGGATCGCTCAGCCCCGATGCTAACGTGCCACCGCGAACAATTCGGTCCCTCGCAACGGAGGTGCGGTGGTGAGAGTGCTCCGATCGCTCGTTGGCGTCGTCCTTCTCGGCCTCGTCGCGGCCGGCCCGGCATGGGCGCAGGCGGTCGCCGGATCGCAGCTGTCCGGCGTCGTGCGTGATACGAGCAATGCGGCCATCCCTGGGGCCGAGGTCACCGTCACCAAAACCGATACGGGGATGACGCGGACCGTTTTCACGTCGTCGGACGGCACGTACGCCTTTCCGAACCTGCCGGTCGGACCTTATCAGTTGAAAGTCGTGCTGCAGGGCTTCAATACCTACGTCCGCGAAGGCATCGTGCTTCAGGTCGGATCGAATCCCGAGCTCAACGTCACGCTGGCCATCGGCAACATCAGCGAACAGATTACGGTCACGGCCAACGCGTCGCTGGTCGAGACGAAGAACACCGGCGTCGGGCAGGTCATCGACAATCAGCGCGTCATGGAGCTGCCGCTGAACGGCCGGCAGGCCACTGAATTGATCTTTCTCTCGGGTCTGGCGACGTCGGCGCCGGCGGGCGACTTGAATACGAACAAGAACTTTCCCACCGTCACCATTTCGGTCGCCGGCGGGCAGGCCAACGGCATCACCTACATCATGGACGGCGGGACGCACAACGATCCGTTCAACAACCTGAATCTGCCGACGCCGTTTCCCGATGCCCTGCAGGAGTTCAAGGTCGAGACGAGCGCGCTGCCGGCGCGCTACGGCCATCACGCCGCATCGGCGGTGAACCTCGTGACGAAGTCGGGTTCCAATCAGATTCACGGCGACGCGTTCGAGTTCATCCGCAACTGGCGGTTCAACGCCCGCAACTTCTTCGCGCCCACGCGCGACAGCTTGAATCGGAACCAGTTCGGCGGCACGCTCGGCGCTCCTGTCGTCAAGAACAAGGTGTTCTTTTTCGGCGGCTATCAGGGCAGAATCGAGCGCAGCAACCCGAACACGGCGCTCAGCTTCGTGCCCACGCAGGCGATGCTGAACGGCGACTTCACGCAGATCGCGTCGCCGGCGTGCAACGCCGGGCGTCAGATCGCGTTGACCGGGCCGTTTGCCGGCGGCGGCAACACGATCAATCCGTCGGCGTTCAACAGCGTCGCGCTGAACTTCCTGAAGCACGTCCCGGTGTCGAGCGATCCCTGCGGACGTCTTCAGTACGGCATCCCGAACAACAGCACCGAACACCAGGGCCTCGGCAAAGTCGACTATACGCTCACGCAGAACCAGACGCTCTTCGCCCGCTACTTCTATGCGGCGTACGACAATCCGGCGACCTACGACGGACAGAACGTGCTCACGCTGAGCCGGACGGGACAGAACAATCAGGTCCATTCGCTCGTCGTCGGCCACAACTATGTCCTGTCGCCGAATACACTCAATGCGTTTCATGCGACCTTCAACAAAACGCTGAACGATCGTCCGCTGCCGCAGTACTTCACACCGACCGAGCTTGGAAGCAAGGTCTTCAGCCTGCAGCCCGGCTACATGGGCGTCACCGTCACCGGCAACGGCTTCGCGGTCGGCGCCGGCGCGACCAATCCCGGCTACTTCAATTCAGTTGGCTGGCAGGTCGCGGACGATCTCGACGTCATCCGTGGCGATCACCAACTCTCGTTCGGCGGCAACTGGATTCACTCGCGCATCGAGACCTTGAACAATCGTCCGACCAACGGACAGTTCACGTTCAATGGTCAGGGCACGGGTCTGTCGCTCGCGGATTTCATGGTCGGAATCGTCAGCGGCGGATTCCTGCAGGGCAACCCCGTCTACGATTACGACTACAACGACTACGTCGGCGCGTACGTACAGGACAACTGGCGCGTGCGTCCGAACCTGACGTTGAATGTGGGTCTTCGGTGGGAGCCGTTCATTCCGGTGAAGAATACCTACAGCTGGGTGAGCCACTTCGATCAGGATCGATTCACTCAGGGACTGCGCAGCACGGCGTACCCGCAGGCGCCGGCCGGTCTCATCTTTCCTGGGGATGCCGGTTATCCCGGCGACGCGACGACGTTCGGCAAGAAGGCGCAGTTCGCGCCGCGGCTCGGCGCCGTCTGGACGCCGAATGGCGACGAGCGCACGAGCATTCGCGCATCGTGGGGCGTCTTCTTCGACACCCCGCATCTGTTCTTCAACACGCGCTTCGCCAACAACCCGCCGTGGGGCGCACAGATCACGATCTCGAACCCGCCCGGCGGCTTCGCGGATCCGTACCTCGGATATCCGGGCGGCAACCCGTTCCCGGCGCTGAACACGGCGTGGCCGACGGCCGCGTTCCCGGCGTTCGGCGTCTACGTGAACACGCCGCTGAACCTCGAGCCAACGCAGTTGCGGCAATGGAACGTCAGCGGTCAACGCGCGGTCGGCGACTGGCTCGTGGCCGCCAGCTACCTGGGGAATCGTTCGGTGCATCTCTGGCGCGCCACCGAGTTGAACCCGGCCGTGTTCGGTCCCGGCGCGACGACCGGGAACACGAATCAGCGGCGTGTGCTGTTTCTGCAGAACCAGACGCAGGGGCAGTTATACGGCACGATCGGGCAACTCGACGACACCGGCCGCGCGAACTACAACGCATTACTGTTGTCGCTCCAGCGCCGTCTGAAGGACGACTTCAGCGTGCTGTCCAACTGGACGATCTCACGCTGCATGAGCGACCCGGCGACGACGGAGATCACCGGCCCGACGATCGTCAATCCTGCCGATCCGGATCTCGACTACGCGTACTGCTCGTCCGATCGCCGGCACGTCGCCAACATCTCGCTGGTCGCGCGGGCGCCGGAGCTCGCCAACCCGCGGCTGCGCGCCGCGATTTTAGCT
>DAIUKO010000083.1:0-22660 GCA_036848175.1 Vicinamibacterales bacterium
CGGGTTCGGGTGAGGTGCTGATCAAGGTCGCAGCGGCCGGCGTCAATCGTCCCGATCTCATGCAGCGGCGCGGCAGGTATCCGCCGCCGCCGGGCGCATCGGACATCCCTGGCCTCGAAATCGCGGGCACCGTCGATCGACTCGGATCCGACGTGAGCCCGTGGAAGGTCGGCGACGACATCTGCGCGCTGGTCGCGGGCGGCGGCTATGCGGAGTACTGCGTCGCGCCGGCGCCGCAGTGCCTGCCGGTGCCGCGCGGGCTCGACATCGTGTCGGCCGCCGCGATCCCGGAGACGTTCTTCACGGTCTGGACCAACGTCTTCGAGCGCGGCCGACTCGCTGCCGGCGAATCGATTCTGATCCACGGCGGCGCGAGCGGCATCGGCACGACGGCGATTCAGCTCGCCCGCGCGCGCGGGGCGCGCGTGTTCGCGACCGCCGGGTCGCCGGACAAGTGCGCGGCCTGCGAACGGCTCGGCGCCGAGCGCGCCATCAACTACAAGGAGACCGATTTTCTCGAGGCCGTGCGCGCGGCCACCGGCGGCCGCGGCGTCGACGTCGTGCTCGACATGGTGGGCGGCGACTATTTTCCGCGCAATATCGATGCGCTCGCCGTCGAAGGACGCCTCGTCGAAATCGCGACGCTGCGCGGCGCGAAGGCGGAGATCACCATCCCGACGGTCATGCAGCGACGCCTGACGATCACCGGTTCGACGCTGCGCGCGCGCGCGGTGGCGGAGAAAGGCGCGATTGCGCAGGCGGTGCGCACGCACGTCTGGCCGCTCGTCGAGTCGGGCGCGGTGAAGCCGATCATCCACCAGACGTTTCCGCTCGCCGATGCCGCCGCTGCGCACCGCGTCCTCGAAGCCGGTGCACATATCGGGAAGGTCGTCTTGATCGTTTCTTGACCCTCTCGTGACACGGGTGTACAACTGGCCCGGTTTGTAATCGCTTACACGTCTTGCAACTGTCCGAGGAGGTGGAGAAATGCTGGCTCTACGTCCGGTCCGGCTCTGCAACCGATTCGCCCCCGCGTTCCTCGCCGCGTGCCTCGCGCTCCTACCGTCCGTCGCCTCGGCTCAACTCGATCGCGGTCAGATCGCCGGGTTCGTCAAGGATGAGACCGGCGGCGTGATTCCGGGTGCGACGATCACCGCCACGCACGTGCAGACGGGCGCGGTTCGCTCTGTTGTCACCGACGACAAGGGCTATTACGTCTTCACCGCGATGACACCCGGTGCGTACGACGTGGTCGTCGAGCTGCAAGGCTTCAAGAAATGGACACAGACCAGCGTGCCGATGGATGCGGGCGCCAGCCTCCGCGTTGACGCCACGCTTCAGACGGGAACGATCAGCGAATCGGTGACCGTCGTCGCGATGTCGACGCCGTTGCAGACCGACGTCACGCTGCGCAAAACCGTCGAGGCGAAGGACATCGAGCTGCTGTCGTTCTCGGGGAGAAATCCGATCGGCGTCGTCGGTCTGAAGGCCGGCGTCGTCGGCGGCGCGTTCAACAGCCGCGGCTTCGACGATCTCGGCAACGGCGGCTTCAACATCAACGGCAGCCGGTCCGACGAGAACACGATCGCGATCGACGGCGCCGTCGGCGTGCGCACGCGATCCAGCGGAAACATCATTGGCATCCAGAACGTCGATGCGGTTCAGGAAGTGCAGGTGCTCACCGCCAACTACATGCCGGAATATGGACGCGCCAGCGGCGGCCAGATCCGGTTCGTCACCAAGTCCGGCAGCAGTCGATACAGTGGCAGCAGCTCGTTCTTCCTCCGCGACGACAGCCTGCAGGCCAATACGTGGGCGCGCAACCGCAGCACGAACAGCCTCGAGAATTCAGGTCCGTCCCCGTTCGACTACAAGCAGTACGGATACAGCTTCGGCGGGCCGGTACCGGGCCGTCATTTCAAGAACAATCTGTTCTTCTTCGTCACGCAGGAATGGGTCAACTTCTTCGCCTTCGAAACCAATACGGCGACGGTCCCGTCCGAGCGGATGCGGCGCGGCGATTTCGGCGAGCTGCTGGATCCCAACAACGGCTTCTTCAGCGGCGCGCGCGTCCTCCTCGATCCGCTCACCGGCCAGCCGTTCCCCGGCAACGTCCTTCCGACGAGCCGGCTGTCGGCCAATGGCCTCGCGTTCCTGAACACGTTCCCGCTGCCCACCGCCGGATTCCGCCAGGGAACCGCGAACCTGATCCAGACGAGCGACAACCCGCGCGATCAGCGGAAGGACACGATTCGTCTCGACGGGCGGCTGAACGATCGCAATCAGCTCACCTATCGCTACTCGGGCTACAGCTGGGTGGCGGTCGATGCGTTCCGCGGCACGTTCCCGTTTGCGCGGACCGACTGGGACCGGCCGAATCAGACGCAGGTCGTCAACTGGATGAGCACGATCAGGAACAACCTCGTCAACGAGTTGAGCTACTCATTTTCACTCGACGAAGTGTTCATCAACGTGTTCACCGAAAGCGGCCTCTACAAGCGCAGCCGAACCGGAATCAACTATCCGTATCTCTTCCAGGGGAAGGAAATCGACGACAAGATTCCGACGATCTCGATCGCCGGCTTCAGCGAGATCGACGGCGGTCCGTACCCCTCGTCGTCGCGCGGCCCGATTCATGCGATCTCCGATACGGCGACGATGGTGAAGGGGCACCACACGCTCAAAGCGGGCGCGTTCATCGAGTATTCGGGTGAAGACGACTTCGATCAGATCAACGTGGCCGCGATTGCCGGCGGCACCAACAATCAGAACGGCCGCTTCGAGTTCCTCGACAACCGCACTGGCGGCACCGGTCTCGCCGTCGCCAACGTCGCGCTCGGTCTCTACAGCAACTACGCGGAGCTCGGCCAGCGCGCGCTGACGAAATGGCGCTCGCTCGCCACCGACGTGTTCCTGCAAGACTCGTGGAAGCCGATCGACAAGTTGACCGTGGAAGGGGGCATCCGCTGGGCGTTCTGGCCGCCGTGGTACTCGACGACGAACAACATCGCCAACTTCGATCCGCGCTTCTACGATCCGGCGAAGGCGGCGATCATCAACCCGTCGACCGGCCGGCTCACCGGCGGCGATCGCTACAACGGCATCGTGTTGCCGGGAGACGGCTTCGAAGGCGACGGCGCCAGCCTCGCGGTCGCGCAGGATCCGAAAGTGCTGGCGCTCTTCCGCGGCGAGCCGCGCGGCTTCTCCGAAATGCACTACAACGCGATCGAGCCGCGTTTCGGAGCGGCCTATTCGCTCAGTCCGACCACCATTCTGCGCGCCAGCACCGGCGTCTTCCACAATCGCGTCACGCTGAACGATTCGACGCTCCTCGGCGGCAACCCGCCGTTCCAGCCGATGGTGACGATCGCCAATGGCATCGTCGACAACCCCGGCGGCGGTTCGACCGGCGCGACCGATCTGCCGTTCGGCATGCAGGGCCAGGACACCGTGTTCAAGCACCCGACGTCGTACATGTGGTCGGCCGGAGTCCAGCGCGAGATCCCGCTCGCGTTCGTCGTCGATGTCAGCTACGTCGGCCGTCGAGGCGTCAACCTGCAGCGCGAGTTCAACATCAACCAGCTGCGGGCGGGCACGCTGCTCGCGAATCCGAACGTCAACATCGCCGCACTGCGGCCGTACACGGGCTACGGCGCGATTCGCATCTCGGAGAATGACGGCCGGTCGACGTATCACAGTCTGCAGATCAGCGCCGACCGCCGCTACCGGAACGGACTGAAAGTCGGCGCCGCCTACACCCTCGGCAAATCGATGGACGACGGCAGCAACAAGCGCGACGTGGTGTTCAACACCTACGATCCCGACAGCTACTGGGGTCCATCGAGCTACGATCGCCGGCACGTCCTGACATTCCACTACATCTACGACGTGCCCTACGGCCGCGATCAGAATACGGCGATGAAAAAGGTATTCGGCGGCTGGCAGATTTCCGGCGCCACGTTCCTGCGCACCGGCACGCCGTTCTCGGTGCTGCGGACCAACGACATCGCCGGCGTCGGCGACGGCGCATTCGGTCAGCCGTACAATCTCGTCGGCGATCCGAACGCGAACGCGAAGCCGCAGTTCTCCGAAGGCGCGGGTCTGGACAACAATCTCTGGTTCAACCCGGCCGCATTCGGCGCGCCGCAAGCGGGCACGTTCGGCAACGCGCCGCGCAACCTCTTGCACAACCCGGGGCAGCAGCAGTGGGACATCGCGCTGTTCAAGAACGTCGGCCTGGGCGGCACGCGCAACGTGCAGTTCCGCGCCGAGTTCTTCAACTTCCCGAACCATCCGAATCTCGGGAACGCGCAGACCGGCACCGTCACCGGCGGCGGCGCCGGCTTCGCGGATCCGACCAACGCGAACTTCGGGCGCGTGACGTCGAAGACCAACGATCGCCGCGACATTCAGCTCAGCCTGAGGTTTTTGTTCTAAGCTGACGTATGGACAACATCACGAGCTTGCAGGTGACCGATTCGAAAGTAGGCACGGGCGCGACCGCGGCGTCCGGCAAGGAAGTGTCCGTGCACTACACGGGCTGGCTCTACGATCCGAAGGCCGCCGACAAGCACGGGAAGAAATTCGACAGCTCGAAGGACCGCGGCGAGCCGTTCTCGTTCAAGCTCGGCGCGCGTCAGGTGATCAGCGGATGGGATCAGGGTGTCGCCGGGATGAAAGTCGGCGGCACCCGAACGCTGGTCATCCCGTCGGACCTCGCGTACGGAACGCGCGGCGCCGGCGGCGCGATTCCGCCGAACGCGACGCTGGTCTTCGACGTCGAGCTGCTCGACGTCCGCTGACTTGGAGTTCGTTCGTTTCGGCACGGCCGCCTCCGGTTCTCGGACCCAGTGAGTGGCGCGTTCGTGATCTCGCGCCGCTCGTTCGTCGCGCTTCAACATCGCAACTTCCGGTTGATCTGGATCGGGCTGCTGGTGTCGTTCAGCGGCTCGATGATGCAGAACGCCGCGCTCCTGTGGCACGTGTCGCTGCTCGTGTCGCCGGAGCGGAAGGGGCTCGCGCTCGGTCTGGTCGGCCTGGTTCGCGTGGTGCCGGTGATCGTCTTCTCGCTGATCAGCGGCGTCGTCGCGGACGCGTGGGACCGCCGGAAGCTGATGCTGTTCACGCAGACAGCGGCGGCTGTGGTCTCGCTGGTGCTGGCGACGCTGGCATTCAACGCCCTGAGAGTGGCGTGGCCGATCTACGCGTTGGCCGCAATGGGTTCGGCGGTCGGCGCCTTCGACCTGCCGGCGCGCCAGGCGCTCGTGCCGATGCTCGTCCCGCGCGAGCATCTGCCGAACGCCATCACGCTCAACACGATCATGTTTCAGACGGCGTCGGTCGTCGGACCCGCGATCGGCGGCGTGCTGATTGGGACAACCGGCGTCGGGTGGGCGTACCTCGCCAACGCCATCTCGTTCGCGTGCGTGATCGTCGCGCTGTTGATGATGCGCGACGTGCCGGCGGTGGAACGGGCGGCCGGTGGATCGAAAGACGATGTGTCGCTGCACGCCGCGCTCGAGGGCCTGCGCTTCGTCTTCCGCTCACCGCTGATTCGTTCGACGATGCTGCTCGACTTCTTCGCGACGTTCTTTTCGTCGGCGACGGCGCTGCTGCCAATCTTCGCGCAGGACATTCTGAGAATCGGTGCGCAAGGCTACGGCTGGCTCTACGCCGCCCCGGCGGCCGGCGCGATGGTGACGAGCGCGCTGATGGTTCCGCTCACCGACCGCATCGATCGCCGGGGGCCCGTGCTGCTGTGGGCGGTGGCCGGCTACGGTTTGGCGACGGTCGTCTTCGGCCTCTCGCGCTCGTTCTGGCTGACGTTTTTCTGTCTCGCCATGACCGGCGCCACCGACACGGTCAGCATGATCATCCGCAACATCGTGCGGCAGTTCGAAACGCCCGATCGGCTGCGCGGCCGGATGATTGGCGTCAACATGGTGTTCTTCCAGGGCGGTCCGCAGCTCGGCGAGCTCGAGGCGGGCGCGGTCGCGAACTGGTTCGGCGCGCCGTTTTCAGTCGTCAGCGGCGGGATCGGTTGTCTGATCGCGGTCGGGTGGATCGCCGCGGCGACGCCGATGCTGCGGCATTACGGACGGACCGAGGGTCCGCCAGCGCCGGCACTGGCGCCGCCGCCGCTCCCGGCGCCCGCGATCGAGGGTCACGAAACCGACAGCACAGCTGCCGCGCCGATCGTGCAAAAGTAGAGGACCGAATTCTCGCAGCGCGCTGTAAAGTAACGCGAAGCGCCGGCGGCACGAGCGGGCGCATTGATAAAGGATGGCAGCGATGGAAACAAGACGACGAGAATTCCTCGCCACTGTGGGCGTCGGTCTGCTCGGTACACACGTCGCGGGCGCGCAGACGACAGGCGCGCAGAGCGCGGGCCGCGGCGCCGCGCCCATCCCCACCCGGAAGGTGAAGACGACAACGCTCTTCAAGAGTCCGGAGGGTTATCCCAATGCGATTGCCGCGACGCAGGACGGCTTGTGGATCGCCGAGCAGAAGAGCGACAACGCCTGCCTGGTGGACTGGAACGGCAAGCTGCTGAAAACGGTGAAGACCGAATCGAAGAACACCAGCGGCATGGGGGTCGGCGGCGGCTACATCTGGATGGGCGCCAACGCCGCGCCGAACGGGATCTTCCAGACGGACATGAGCGGAAAGACGATCAGCCATCGGCAGATTCCGCTCGGCGGCGGCGGCTGCCACGGCGTCGAGTGGGTCAACGGCAAGCTGTACATCGCGGCGCTGAGGCTGCGCGGCATTCTCAGAGTGGATCCGAAGACGTGGCAGCCGGAGTTCTTGATCCCGTACAACGTGTCGCGCGCGCATGCCACCGCGTTTCACGACGGCGCAATCTGGTTAGTGACCGGCGGCGAGCAGGGCGCCGGCCTGATCAAGTACGACGCTGAAAGCGGACGGCCGCTCGAGACGGTGCAGTTCGCGCCGACCGATCCCGACCCGCACGGCCTCGCGTGGCACGATGGCGCGCTCTACAGCTGTGACGCCGGCATCCATCCGGGCTGGGACGAGAACAAGAGCCCGACGCACAGCTACATCTTCAGGATCGACCTGATCTGAGCGCCGCGGTCACCGTCGGCCTCATCTCGGACACGCACGGATTGATCCGCCCCGGGATCGCCGACGTCTTCGGTGGCGTCGCGATGATTCTTCACGCCGGCGACGTTGGCGGTCCGTCGATCCTCGCCGCGCTGAACGCGATCGCGCCGACGCAGGCTGTGTACGGCAACGTCGACGATCCTCACGACCCGGCGCTCGCGCGGGAGCGGGTCGTGACGATCGAGGGCGTGACGATTCACGTGAGTCACGGTCACGAGCTCGGGCAGCCGACGCCCGAGCTCGTCGCCGCGCGGTATACGGGCGACGTGCTCGTCTTCGGCCACACGCACAAGGCGATCACGCGACGCATCGCCGATCGGCTGATTGTCAATCCGGGCGCCGCCGGTCCGCGGCGATTCCACCTGAAACCGAGCGTCGCGCGGCTGACGATCGCGGACGGCCGCGTCGAGTGCGAGACTATCTGGCTGGCGGGGTGAACTCGATCGTGATCTCGCGTTCGATCGTCATTTTCAGCCCGGGCACGTCCTTGAGCGCCGCCTTGACCTCGTCGGGCGTCTTGGCCGCCTGGACGCGCGCGAGGAGCGCGTCGGGGTCCTTCAGTAATTGATCGAGATCGACTTCGAGCAGGGTCACGTGCTGACCGTCGACGTACGGCGTGCTGGCGCGAACGAGCGGCCCGGACGGTTCGACCGTCAACACGATGTGCGCGCCGGCGAGCATCGACTTGAACACCGGCAGCTGCTGCGGCAGCGTCGCCGCGTTCGAGGCAATGGCGTCGACCAGGGCGTTCTCCGGCACGTTGACGTGCAGTACGGCGGCGCCGTTTGCGTCGTGCGTCATCGAGAAGGTCAGGGCTTCGGCGTCGGTCTTCACGCCGGCAGCCTTGATCGAGACGCCGCCGGGCGCTGCCGGCTGCGTCGCGACCCGCAGCTGGCTGACGTCGGTGAACGCATAGACCGCGTCGCGACCTTCACCGGTCGGCGTTTTCACAGGCGTCGATGACACGTAGGTCACGGTGGGACCGAGCGCCGCCGCCATCTCACGCGCCTGCTGCTCGGACGTCGGATCGACGGCGCGTCCGCCGCCAAGCGCGGCAAACTGACGGAGTTGAGCCAGCGCCTGCGTCGTGAAGAGCATCCGGTGCTCGACTGTTCCGCTGCCGTCGGCGTTGATCTTCATCACGGTCGTCATCTGAAAGCAGCCGGTCGAGGTCATGCCGAGCGCGAGGAGAAGGCCGAGCGATCGCATTCGCATCAGTGGAGAATGCCATAACCGGGTCGCTGCACGCGACGTAAACAATGTCCAGAGTCGCGCTCAACCGGGCGCTGTCCAAGCTCGGCATCCTGTCGCGCGCCCAGGCGACCGGCGCGATTCGCGCCGGCCGCGTTCGCGTCGACGGCCGCGTCGTGCGCGATCCCGCACATCCGGTCGTCCCCGAGCGCGTCCGCATCACCGTCGACGGCGAGCGGCGCGCCCGCGCGCGCTGGCGATCGATTCTGTTTCACAAACCACGCGGCGTCGTGACGACGCGGCGCGATCCGGAAGGGAGGCGGACGATCTATGACGTCCTCGGCGAGGAGGGGCACGACTTGCGTCCGGTCGGTCGTCTCGACTTCGCGACCACCGGTCTGCTGCTCCTGACGACCGACACGCAGCTCGCGAACTGGATTACCGACCCTGCCAACGGCGTCTCACGCGTCTACGTCGTCACCGTTCGCGGCGAGGTGATCCCGGCGGCGCTGAGCGATCTGCCCGCTGCTCGCGTCACGATCCGGAAAACGTCGGCGCGCGAGTCACACCTGACCGTCGAATTGCGTGAAGGAAAGAACCGCCAGGTGCGGCGGATGTTCGAGGCAATCGGGCACGCGGTCACGCGGCTCAAGCGGGTCAAACTGGGCGGGCTCGAGCTTGGCGCGCTCGAGCCCGGCACCTGGCGTGAGGTGACGCGCAGCGAAGTGAGCGCAGCGTTTCCGAACGCGCGAATCAGTGCGTCGTCTTGAAGCCTTTGTCGTGTGCCGTCGCCGGGTGATCGCCGCCGGCCATTTCCTTCATCGAACGGTCGACGCGGTCCGGCCGGTAGAAATCAGCATCCCACCAGCTCGGCGATTTGTAATGTGCCCATCGCTCGTACCGCAAGCCCGCCTTCGATTGATCGATCATCTCCGTCGGACAACACGCCGCGACGATCTGTTCGTCCATGCTGTTCAAATCGTCCTCCGAGAGCTTCTCGAACTCGTGGCGATCGAACCCTGGGAACTTGTGAACGCGCTCGCGCGTGAGGTCGGCCATCAGACGCTTCTGATCGCGGTCGAACGCGATGTGTCCGATTGGGACCAGGAAGTGCTTCGACTTGAACCAGCCGCCGGCATCGACGACGACGTAATACGGGCGACCTGAGCCGGCGTCGACGATGAAGCCATCGACCTTGCCGAGGTGGTCGCCTGACGTGCCATGCACGTGCATGCCGTCGAATTCAAACTCATCGGCCGAACTATCGAGGTCGTCGGCGTCGACGTATCTCAGCCACGGTCGAGGATGATCCATGGAATTCCTCCAGTTTTTCACTGGTACCAAGCGAGCAAGAATCACGCCCTCGCTGCGATATCATCTCCCGATGGACTTGCACGCGACTGCCGAAGCTCCCTCCTCACCGCAACTGAAAGATCGCCAGGACATCCCCGATCACTTCAAGTGGAATCTCGCGCATATTTTTGCCGACTGGCGCGAGTGGCAGGCGGCGTATGACGAGCTCGAAACCAAGATCGCCGGCTACGCCGCGCTGCAGGGCACGCTCAACCAGGGCGCGCTCCACGTGCTCGCCACCATGAAGTTGCAGGATGAGATCGGTCAGCTTACCTACAAGGTGTGGTACTTCGCGTCCCTGAGGTACGACGAGGATCAACGCGACAACCAGATCAATGCGAAGCGCCAGCAGGTCCAGATTCTCTTTGCGAAATTGAACCAGGCGAGCGCCTGGTTCAACCCCGAGCTGCTGAGGATTCCGCTGCCGACGATTCAGAGGTGGTTGAACGAGAACGACGAGCTCGCGGTCTACCGGTTTGCGCTCGAAGATTTGTACCGGCTGCAGGAACACGTACTCGACGACAAGGGTGAACGGCTGCTGTCGCTCTCGAGCCGCTTCTCCTCATCGCCGAACGACAGCTATTCGGCGCTCTCGACTGCAGACGTCTGCTACCCGACGGTCACGCTGCCGAGCGGCGGCGAAGTGACGCTGACCTACGGACAGTACCGCGCGATTCTCGCCACGCACCGCAACCAGGCCGACCGCGCGATGGCGTTCACCGAGTACCACGAGCTGTACGCCTCCAACATCAACACCTACGCGGCGCTCTACCACGGCGTGCTCCAGCGCGACTGGTTCCACTCGCAGGCGCGCGACTACCGGACGACGCTCGACGCGGTGCTGCATGGCAACAACATCCCGCCGGCGGTGGTCGAGAACCTGATCGAGACGACAAAGGCGGGAACCGTGCCGCTCCGCCGCTATCACCGCCTGCGCAAGCGCGTGCTCGGCCTCGATACCTATCACGTCTACGACACGACCATTCCGCTCGTCGACTTCGATCGGAAGTATGCCTACGAACACGTGTTGGAGTGGCTGCCGGCGTCGGTCGAGCGGCTGGGCCGCGACTATCAGGCGCAGATGCAGGAAGGGTTGGCCGGCGGATGGATTGATGTCTACGAAAACCAGGGCAAGCGGAGCGGCGCCTATTCGGCGCCCGTGTACGGCGTCCATCCGTACATGCTGCTGAACTACAACGACACGCTCGACGCCGTGTTTACGCTCGCGCACGAGATGGGGCACTCGATGCACACGCTCCTGTCGAACGCACATCAGCCGTTCGTGTACTCGGCGTACACGATCTTCGTCGCGGAAGTGGCGTCCACACTGAGCGAAGCGCTGTTCCTGGAGTACATGCTGGCGCGCGCGACCGACGAACGCGAGAAGATCGTGCTGCTGCAGCACGCGATCGACGGGATCGTGTCGACGTTCTATACGCAGGTGATGTTCGCCGACTTCGAGCTGCAGGCGCACCGGCTCGTGGAAAGCGATCGGCCGGTGACGGCCGACGCGCTGGCCGATATCTATTTCTCGCTGGTGAAGGCGTATCACGGTGACGCGGTGGACTACGACGATCTCTCACGCGTCACGTGGGCGCGAATCCCGCACTTCTTCAGCACGCCGTATTACGTGTACCAGTACGCCACGTGCTTCGCCTCGAGCGCGCAGCTCATGAAGCAGCTGACGACGGGGTCAGCCGCCGAACGGTCGACGGCGATCGAACGCTACCTGAGCCTGCTCAAGGCGGGCGGCAGCGACCACCCGATGACGCTGCTCCAGCATGCCGGCGTCGATCTCAGCAAGCCCGAGCCCGTCCGCGCCGTCGTCGATCAGCTCGATGATCTGGTCACGCAGCTCGAAACGGCGATCGATCACCTCAAGCCGCGCAGCATGTAGCCGAGCGCCGCGACGAGCGCGGCGAACTGTCCGAGCCAGAACAGAAACGAGGCGCGGACCATGTCGACTCGCGTCTCCGACATCTCCTTGCGGAGCGTCGAGAATCCGTCGGCCAACGTGACGCGCACGCTTGCGTCGAGCTTCGCCATGTCCTGGCGCAGCTCCGACGCGGCCGCCGCGAGCCGCGCGTCGAACTTCTCCTGACTGATCGCGATCATGTCGCCTTTCGCGGTGTCGATGGCAAGCGCCAGGTCATCTGACGCCTCCTCGCCAAGTCGTTCCTGCAGTCTCAGGCTGAGAACGGTACGTAGCATCTCGGAACCTCACTCTCAAACGAGCAGGCCCGACCTCCCGCGACGACGATGCCATCGTCGTCGGGGGACTGTCAAGACGTCGCGCTATAATCGCGCCGCCTCCATGCACACGCCGCTGAATTTCATCGCGCGCAGCGCGGCGGTGGTCGTGTGCGTCCTCCTCGCGGCGTGCTCGCGGCCGCCGCGGCTCGGCGCCGACCTCGTGATCACGCGCGCCAACATCTGGACCGGCGAGCCGACACAGCCCTCCGCCACCGCGATCGCGGTTGTCGGTGACCGCATTGCCGCCGTCGGCCGCGACGATGAGATCGAACGCTGGCGCGGCGCGACCACGACCGTCATCGACGCCGAGGGCCGCCGCCTGCTTCCCGGCTTCAACGACGCCCACGTGCATCTGGTCGACGGCGGCACGCAACTCGACAACGTCGACCTGAAGGACGCGGAGTCGCCGGAGGAGTTCGCGCGCCGGATCGGCGCGCGCGCGCGGGCGAAGCCGGGCGAGTGGATTGTCGGCGGCGAATGGGACGATCAGCGCTGGACGCCGCCGCGGCTGCCGACGCGGGCGCTCGTCGACGACGTCACCAACGGGACGCCGGTGTTCGTCAGCCGCTACGACGGTCACATGGCGCTGGCCAACGCCGCCGCGCTCGGGCGCGCCGGCATCACCGAGCACACGCCAGATCCTCCCGGCGGCGTCATCGTGCGCGACGCGCAGGGAAACCCGACCGGCGTCCTCAAAGACGCGGCGATGGACTTCGTCACGAAGGTGATTCCGAGCGCGACGCCCGAAGAGCGGCAGCGCGCCGTCAAGCGCGCCATGGAACACGCGGCGTCGCTCGGCGTGACGAGCGTGCAGGACATGAACCCGTCGTACGACGACATCGCCGTCTACGCCGACCTCGCCAACCGCGGCGAGCTGACGCTGCGCATCTACGCGGCGCCGTTGGAGACCGGGTTCTATGATCAAGCGAAGATCGGCATCCGCCGATCCTTTGGATCGCCGTGGCTGCGTCTGGGAGCGGTCAAAGGCTACGCGGACGGCTCGCTCGGATCGACGACCGCCTATTTTTTCGAGCCGTATCTGGATGCGCCGAACACACGCGGCCTGCTCTCCGGTGAGATGCAGCCGATCGCGCACATGCGGACGCGCCTGATGGCCGCCGATCGCGCCGGCCTGCAGCTGTGCATGCACGCCATTGGCGACGCCGGCATCTCGCAGATTCTCGATCTCTTCGACGACGTCGTCGACGCCAACGGCGACCGCGATCGAAGACTGCGGATCGAGCACGCGCAGCACATCGCGCCGAAGGACTTCGATCGCTTCGCGTCGTTGAAAGTGATCGCATCGGTTCAGCCCTATCACGCCATCGACGACGGACGATGGGCCGAGCGGCGGATCGGGCCGGTGCGCATCAAGACCACCTACGCATTTCGGACGCTGCTCGACAAAGGCGTGCGTCTCGCGTTCGGCACCGACTGGCCGGTCGCGCCGCTCAATCCGCTGCTGTCCTTGTACGCGGCCACCACGCGCGCGACCCTCGACGGCAAGAACCCGTCTGGCTGGGTGCCCGAACAGAAGATCGCGATCGTCGACGCCGTCACCGCGTACACGCGCGGCGCGGCGTTCGCGGAATTTCAGGAGCGCGACAAGGGCACGATCGCGCGCGGGAAGCTCGCCGATCTCGTGATCCTCACCGACGACGTCCTCACCATTCCCGCCGATCGGATCAAAGACGTTCGCGTGCTGACGACGGTTGTCGGCGGCAAAGCCATCTACCAGCGCAGACCCTGACGCGATGCTGCGATGGATCACGCTCGCCGTCGGCATCGCCGCAGCGCTCTGGGGACTGCTGATCGTCCTCGCACACGGCGGACAAGTGCAGCTTCTCGGACTAAAGCTCTCCTCGCGCCACCCGCTGTTGTTGGTGTGGGGAGGCGTCGCGATTCTCGTTGGCTATGTGTGGATGTGGCGTCCCGAGGCGCTCTCTCGAACCGCTGTGTGGTCGAGGCGACAAGCGGCGGCCGCGGCCGCCATCGTCGCGATCGTCGCCGGCGCGGCGGCCGTTCACTGGGGATCGACGGTCGTCGGCGGCGCCGATTCGTACGGCTATCTGAGCCAGGCGGGACTGTGGCTGCAGCGAGAGTTCCTGATCCGCGGCGACATCATTCGTCAGTCGCCGTGGCCGCTCGCCATCGAGACATGGCCGCCGCTCGGGTATCGGCCGGCGGCCGGACGCATCGACGCGGTTGCGCCGCTCTATCCACCCGGTCTGCCGATGGCGATGGCGTTGTTTCAGCTGGTCTTCGGATACTGCGGCGCTTTTTTCGTCGTGCCGCTTGCGTCGGCTGCGACCATCGCACTGACCTTCATCCTCGGTTTGCGGCTCTTCGATCGACCCGCACCGGCATTGTGGGCGGCGGCGCTGGTCGCCGCGAGCCCGGTGTTCCTGTTCCAGGCGATGAATCCGATGACCGACGTGCCGGTGGTCGCGGCCTGGACGCTCGTGCTCGTCCTGGCGGTCGCGGACTGGCCGCTCGCGGCCGGCGTGGCGATGGCGGTCGCGCTGGCGATCCGGCCGAACCTCATCCTGATCGGCGCGGCCGTTGCGCTGTGGATCGCCTTGATCGACTGGCGAACCTGGCGATCGACCGGGCATTTGCCCGCGCGAACGATGCGACTCGCGATCGGCGTCGCGCCCGCCGTGATTGGGATTGCCTGGTTCAATTCGCACCTGTTCGGCTCGCCGCTCGTATCGGGCTACGGCAGCCTCGACTCCCTGTACTCGCTGCGTCACGTGTCGAACAACGTGTCGCACTTCACGACGTGGATGTTCGAAACGCAGACGCCGATCGTGCTCGCGGGCGCCTTGTTCTTCGTGGCACCGCGCTGGATCGGCGATGTGCCGGCGGCATTTCCGCGCGTCCTCCTCGGCGGCGTCATGCTCGCCGGTGTGCTGTCGTACCTCTTCTACCTGCCATTCGACGGGTGGACGTATCTGCGATTTCTGTTGCCGATATGGCCGGCGCTGATGCTGTCCACTGCGGTCGCGCTGGACGCTGCGAGCCGGCGCTGGAAATCGCTGCACCCAACGGCGGACGCGCTGCCGCACCTGCTCGCGACGGCCTGTGTCGCTCTCGCCGTCTGGCGCGGCGCCGAGACCGCCCGCGTGCGCGGCGCCTTCGAGTTGTGGCGAGGCGAACGGAAATACGCGGACGTCGGCCGCTATCTCGTGGAGCACACTGACCCGCGCGCGGTCATCCTCAGCTTTCAGCACTCGGGCTCGATCCGGCTCTACGCCGATCGATTAACGCTGCGCTGGGATCAGCTCGACGTCGCATGGCTCGACCGGGCCGTCGAATATCTGTCGGCGAGCGGACGACATCCGTACATCGTCGTCGACGGCGACGAAGCGCAGCTTTTCAGGCAGCTCTTTGGGACGTTGAATCGGGTGGGCAGCCTCGACTGGACGCCGATGGCCGCGCTGCAGCACCGCCTGCCAGTGATGATTTTCGACGCTGGGGATCGGCGTCCGAGGCAGACCGACGTGATCGTCGATACCGGTCGAGGGCCCTCGGGTTGGCAGTGCGTGCTGCCTCAGCGTTGGCCGACGCGCGTGCGAATGGAGTAGATCAGCGACGCGGTGACGAGGACGACGGCTTCGACCAGAAATTCTCGACGCGTCGCGTTCGAGAGCAGCCAGAGGATCACCGCGCCGGCCGCAATCGGAATCAGCGGCCCGCCCGGCGCGGCGAAGGGCGTTCCGTCGGCGCGGATGTCGCGCCGTTGCAGCTCGAACGACGCCGCAACACACATCAGATAGAGCGTCAGCGCCGCGACGTTGGCGAGCACGGCGAGTTGAGTAAAGCTGCTGCTGATCGCGAGCGCCGCGACGACGCACGCGTAGACGATGATGGCGACGTACGGCGTGTGATAGATCGGATGAATGCGGGTCATGACCTCCGGCAGCACGCCGGCGCGGCCGAACGCGTACCACGCACGCGGACTCCCGAGCATGTCGCCCGAAACGTAGCCGAACGTCGACACGATAGCGCCGACGAGGACGAGGAGCCGGCCGGCGGCGCCGAGGACGCGCCCGGCCGCTTCGGCGAGCGGAGCAGCCGCGAACGTCGACATTTCCGGTCCGAGCAGTCCCTGCGCCGTTGTCTGAATCAACAGATAGAGCGTTGTCGTGATCGACAGCGCGAGGAAGAGCGCGCGGGGCACCGTCCGCGCCGGGTCGCGAATCTCACCGCTCGGCACGAGCGCAATTTCGACGCCGACGAACGCGAAAATCAGCACGATCGCGGTGCGCCCGACTTGCGCCGCCGATGGCGTCGCCGGCCAACGCAGGTAGTCGGCGTTGACAGCCCAGATGCCGGCCGCCACGAAGACGACGAGCGGCAGCAGCTTGGCGACCGTGATCGTCTCGATGAGGCGCGCGCCGAACGTGACGCCCCGGACGTTGATCGCCGCCAGACCGCCGAAGAGCGCGATCAACAGAAGCGCCCGCGTCGGCGGCGCGAGGGCGCCGGCTGATTCTTGAAACAAGAGCGCGCCGACCGATCCCGCGAACGCACTGGCGACCGACGCGACCGCGAACGCCGCCATGAGCGCGTAGAGCACGCCGCCGAGAAAGCCGACGAACGGCCCGAACGCGACCTCGACATACGCGTAGAGGCCGCCGGTCAGGGAGACGCGACTGCCGGCCGACGCGAAGCAGCAGATGATGAGCGCCATCAGCACGGCGCAGACGATGTACGCGATGGGTGCGGCGGGCCCGAGCGTGGATGCCGCCGCAGCGGGCAGCACGAAGATGCCGGCGCCGATGGTGACGTTGATGATGCTGGCTGTTAGTTGACGTAGTCCGAGCGCGCGTACGAGACCGGCATCCGATCGCATGCGCCAGCACTGTACCTCAGCCGCGGGAGGCACAGCGCTTGCGTAATCACCACCCAAACGCCAGTTAGAGGAGAGTCCTGGTCATGACAATCGGGTCGCTGAAGGATCTATACATCGACGAACTCGGCGATCTGTACGATGCTGAGACGCAGATGATTCGCGAGCTTCCTCGGCTGGTCGAGGCCGCACGCGCGCCAGAACTGCGCGAAGCACTCAAAAAACACTGCGATGAGTCGCGTCTCCACCTCGAGCGTCTCGAACTGATCTTCACGCACTGGGGGGAGCGGCGGCGGCAGAAGCCCTGCGCCGGCCTGGCCGGTATTGTTCAAGAAGCAGACGAACGTCTGAATCAAGAAGCGACAGATGATGCCCGTGATGCAGCGATCATCGGCGTCGCGCAGCGCATCGAACACTACGAAATCGCCGCCTACGGCTGCGCACGGACCTACGCGCGCCGGCTCAACCGGCCCGACGAAGCGCGGCTGTTGCAGGAGACCCTCGACGAAGAGGGACGCGCCGACCGCCGCCTCACCGAGATCGCCGAGGCGCATATCAATGACGACGCGCGGACCGAAGCCGATCTGGCCGCACCGCGCGCGAGCGACCTCCGTTATGTCGAGGCGAGCGACGCGGCAACGGGGCCCGGAGTTTGGGAACGCCTGCCGATCCGCAACGACGCCAACGACGAGCTCGGCGCGTTCGACGGGCTCGTGGTCGACAGCGTCATCGAGCATCCACGCTACATCGTCGTGGACTCGGGCAGCTTGTTCATCCATCGCCGATACCTGCTGCCCTTCGACGGCGTCCGCTTCGACGAAAGCGCGCGCGTGCTGCGGGTGAACATCGACAAGGACGTGGCGAGCCGGTACCCGTCGTTCGATCGCGATGCCTTCCGGGCGATGACCGACATGGAGAAGCGCGAGTACGAACAGCGCCTCTTCGACTTCTTCCCGCGCGAGCGCGGCACCGTGGCGCCGGCGGAGCCGGTGGCGTGGGATATTCCGGAGTGGTTGATCAAAGGCACGTGGATCACCGTGCCGCCGGAGCAAACCGGCCGCTTGAACGCGACGACGCGCAGCTTTGCGAACGAGTTCGTCCCCAACCGCGAGCAGATGGTGGCGAAGGAGCGCGACGCCGCGCATCCGTTCAAGCGCGACGCCGGTCCGACGCCTCCGCACGGCGACAAGCTGCACTGACGCCTGTCGACGATCGGGTCGTCGAGCGATCGATGTTTACCGTAGAATCGCCGATCACGTCTCCATCGCAGGGCGGCCCTTTCGGCCCTTTCAGGGCCGCCCTCAGGCAATCCCGAGCACCCCGTTGAAGTAGCCGACCAGGTGCTTCCACGCGAGATAGTAGACGGCCATCGCGAACGGCGCGAACACGACGACGAGCCGGGGTGTGATCGCGTCGATGGCGAACAGACGCGCCAGCACCAGGCCGAGTGGAATCAGAATCAGCGGCAGCAGCGCGCCGTGCGCGCCGATCGGCCATCGCCGGCCGCCGCCCACCGCGAGGTGCACCATGTTCCACGCGCCCCACAAATTCGGCACCACCGCCATGGGGAACATGATCACACGCTCGATCGGAATCGGCACGTCGTAGACGTAGCGTGCGACGACGAACGCGGCCACGCCGAAGAGCAGCGCCACGGTCGGCACGACGATCCCCGCCATGTAGGCGCGAAGAAATGGATGTGTGTTCATAAGTGATAGAAGAGGTTCAGCAGCATGTCGGGAAACATGAACGCGAGTACGACGATGGCCGCGAGCAGCAGCAGATCCCAGCGCGATGGCGTCGGCGGCGCCGCGGCCAGTCTTTCCTGCATGCGCGGCCACAGATCGTGATTCAGCTCGGGGAACGTCTCCGCGTCCAGTGCGTTCTTGATCATCGTCTGCCAGTCGCGATCGTTCATCGTCGGTCTCTCCACCCGGCCAGATCTTGTTGCAACAGCCGCGTCGCGCGAAACACGCGCGACTTCACCGCGCCGACCGAGACGCCGAGCAGCTCGGCGATCTCCTGATACGGACGCTCCTCCACCAGCGCCAGACGCGCGGTGACGCGCAGCGTCGCCGGCAGATTCAAGAACGCGTGGACGATCGAGCGGTGGGCGTCGCGGTCGGCAGCCGGCGCCGCGGCGCCGTCGGCATCGCCGATCGGCGCGAAACGCACGCGGTCCGCGGCGGCGCGGTTCAGGTGATCGAGCGCGACGTTGATGGCGATGCGCCGTGCCCACGCGCCGAAGCTGCGCGACGGGTCGAAGCGCGCGCGGCTCCGAAAGATGCGCCAGAAGGTCTCGATGGTGAGATCTTCGGCGGCCGCCGGATCGCGGACCAGCCGGACGATCCAGCCGTACACCTCGCGCTGATACTCACGGAACAGGGCTTCGAAGGCGGCGTGATCGCCGCCGATGAAGGCCTCGAGCCGTAAGTCCATCTGCTCGTCTTACCGGCGCCGGCGTGAAAAGGTTTTACGGCTGATGGACCGCGGCGACCTCGGCCGCGGCGCGGCGGCCGGTCTCGATCGCGCCGTTCATGTACCCCTGCCACCTGATGCTCGTGTGCTCGCCCGCGAAGAAGATGCGGCCGAAGGGACGCGCGAGCCACGCGCGAAGGCTGGGGTCGAATCCGGGATCGAAGAACGCATAGCCGCCGCGGGCCCACGGATCCTGTTCCCAGACGACCTGACGGGAGGCGAGGAGCTCCGCATCTTTCGACCCGAGCCAGTCGAGCGCGTTCACGAGCGCGGACGGACCGTTCTTCGCGACGATCGCCTGCGTTTCGTCGCTGGCGGCGCCGCCGGCGAGGAGCGCCAGGATGCCCGGGCGGCCGCGCTGCTCCTCGTTGGCGTCCATCAGCGCACCGATGCCAAACGGCGTTCCGAACGCGCGCGGCCGCCCGGCGGCGCGCCAGAAACGTTTGGAGAATTGGAGCAGCGTCTTCGTCGCCCGCCCGTACTTGAGCGCGGCAAACGCGTCGTGCTGCTGCGAGGGCAGCGATGGCGTGAACGGGATGCGGCGCACGATCGAGGCCGGCATCGTCACGATGAGGTAATCACCGGTGATCTGCGCCTGCGTCTGTGCCTGCTTGACCGCGACGCGCACCGTCCTGCCGCGATGGGAGATCGCGACGATTTCCGTTTTCAGCCGCAGGCGGTTGCCGAGCGGCGCCGCCAGCGCCGTCGCCAGGCGATCGTTGCCGCCGTCGATACGGAACATCGCGCCGCGCACGGGCCCGTCGTCGTCGTTGGAGGCGAACTGATCGACGAGCGCGATGAGCGACAGCTCCTCGGGATCGGCGAGAAAGAAGCCGCGCAGCCCGATCGCCGTCGCCCGCAGTTCTTCGTCGGCGTGCTGCGAATCCAGCCAGTTCGCCACGGAGCGGCGCGCGAGATTCATCGCGATCGGCGTGTCCCAGCGCTGTTCGGCGAGGCGATACGGCCGGCACACCGGTTCGAGCTCGTTGCCGATGCGCTCCCACCCGCGGCTGATGCCGCGATGCGTGATCCGCGGCCGCCCCTTCTCGTCGCGGCGGATGGCGCCAAAGCCGGCGCGGAGAATGCGCGTCAGTTTCAGGTTCAGCTCACCGGCGAGGTCGCGCATCGCGTCGTGATCCTCGTCGATGAGATCGCCGCCCACCTCGCCGTGCTGCTGTTCGGCGAAGCCGTCGCGGATGGTCCAGACACGGCCGCCGACGCGATCGCGCGCGTCGATGACGGTCACGTTCGCGCCCATGGCGATCAGATCGTGCGCCGCCGCCAACCCCGATAGCCCCGCCCCCGCAACCACCACCGACACGCCGTCGAGCGACATGGCCATCACTCTAAGGGCAAATGTCGCCGGTTGCGGCTAAACTTTCCTCATGGTGTTCTTGATGACTTGGCTGGCGCTCGCGTACGTCCACCCCGAGCAGCTCGTCGAAACCGACTGGGTGGCCGCCCACGCCGCCGACGCGAACGTGCGCATCGTCGATATGCGGCAGAGCGGGTACGCCGAAGGGCACGTGCCTGGCGCCGTATATCTCTCGCCGGTCGCGATTCGCGACGCCAGGAATCCGCCGACATTTCTGCCGACGCCCGCGGCGTTCACCGAGATGATGGGCAGGCTGGGGATTGGCGACGCGACCCGCGTGATCGTCTACGACGAGCGCGGCGGCATCTACGCGGCGCGGCTCTGGTGGATTCTCAACTACTTCGGCCACCCGAACGTCGCATTGATGAACGGCGGGTGGGTCAAGTGGAGCGCGGAGCAGCGCCAGACCAGCGACGCGACGCCTGCGGTCACGGCTGGCGCGTTCACGCCGAAGCCGCAGCCGCGGTGGGTCGCGACTGCCAGCGACGTGGTCGGCGCCATCAACAAACCGGGCATCAAAATCGTCGACGCGCGGACCGCGGCGGAGATCGAGGGAAAGGATCTCCGCAACATCAAACGCGGCGGTTTCATCGAGTCCTCGATTCCGGTCTACTGGGAGGATCTCCTCGACCTGCCGCAGCGCACGTTCAAGTCGGCCGACGAGTTGACGAAGATCTACGAGGCGCGCGGCATCCTTCCGTCACACGAAGTGATCACCTACTGTCAGGTCGGCATGCGCGCGTCGGTCGATCTCTTCGCGCTGCATCTGATCGGCTACGACAAGCTGCGCAACTACTACGGCGCGTGGGAGGAATGGGGCAATCGCGACGACCTGCCCATCGCGACGAAGAAATGAACTGGTGAACCATGGAGAGCTACATCTCGATCGTGCTCTTTCTGGCGGCGATCTGGCTGTTCGCGAGCGCGTGGCGGCTGCGGCGGCGGCGCGTCACGATCGGATCGGGCGCGGGGGCGATGATGGACAGGATCCTCGACGATCAGCGCCGCGCCGCCGTCGAGATCATTCAGGAGGAGCGCGCCGGCGCCCGCGATCCCGAAGACCGCGACGGCGATCTGCCGCAATTGGCCGGCGGAACTCAGAATCGCGCGTCGCAGCGTCGGTAGTGTCCGGCTTCTAGCCGGATCACCCGGACCGTCACGCCCCGGCTGCCTCGAGGACGCGCTTCAGCAATGCGAGATCCTTCCGATTCGCCCGCCGCATGGCAAAGGCCATGAACGGGACGACCCACTTGGAAAACCCGGCTGGATTGCCGCGGTTCCGCAGCGTCATCTTCGTGCGTCCGTTGCCGGCGGCCTGCCACGTATAAGTCGTCTCCATCGGAAACGGACCGTCCGAGGTCCGCATCACCAGGCGCTCACCCGGGATCAGTTCGGCGACCTCGTAGGTGTAGGCCATCCGCCGCCCGAGAAAGTGCGCGACGAAGGCGATGCGCGAGCCCACGGTCACTGGACGCGGCGTCTTCCACTCGACGCTCTTGATGTTGACGTACCACGCAGGCGCGCGATCGGGATCGGCAGCGTAGGCCGCCACGATGGACGGCGGCCGATCGATGACGACGTCGGTCGAAACGTCAACGGGCATCCGCCTCAATCGGTCGTCGCTTTGGCGAACCGCTTGAAGAAGCTGGAGCCGTTCCAGCGCGGACGATCGGAACGGTCGGCGATCCGCACCGCGAGCGCGCGGACGATGTCGATGTACTTGTCGGCAGCGGAGAGATCGACCGGTTGACTGAGATCGTCGGACACCGCGTGATAGCGCTCGGCCGTCCACTTGCGCGCGATTTCGGCCTCTGGTGATTGCGGCTCGTACCCGACCTTCATCGACAACGACGGAATGCCTTCGCGAATGAAGCTGTACTGATCGCTGCGGACGAAGCGGTTGCGCTGCGGTTCGGGATCGGCCTGCACGCCGACGCCTTGCTCCTTCGCGACCGCGCGAATGTCGCGTCCGAGGTCGGACTCGTCGAGGCCGAGCACCATGAGCGTCTTCAGCGGAAAGAGCGGCAGGA
>DAIUKO010000084.1:0-22436 GCA_036848175.1 Vicinamibacterales bacterium
CGCAAGAACGTCCTCGCCAAGTGCTACGGCGGCGACATCTCGCGCAAGCGCAAGCTGCTCGAGAAACAGAAGGAAGGCAAGAAGCGGATGAAGCAGGTCGGGAAGGTGCAGATCCCGCAGGAGGCGTTTCTCGCCGTGCTGAAGATGGGAACCGAATCGGAATGACTGAGTTCAAGAAATCGATTCTGCGCGAGTACTTCGAGTCGATCGTCATCGCTGTCATCCTCGCGCTCTTCATCCGCACCTTCGTCGTGCAGGCCTTCAAGATTCCGACCGGCTCGATGGAGGAGAACCTGCTCATCGGCGATCATCTGCTCGTCAACAAGTTCGTGCTCGGTCCGACCGAGTCCCGCATCGAGCGCGTGCTGCTGCCGATCGGCACGATCAAGCGCGGCGACGTGATCGTCTTCAAGTATCCGGTCGAGCCCGACCGCGATTTCATCAAGCGCGTGATCGGACTACCCGGCCAGAAGGTGGAGCTCAAGGACAAGAAGGTCTACATCGACGACAAACCGCTCGACGAGCCCTACGTCCACTTTCTCGAGCCGCCGTCGGGCACGTCGGAGTTTCACGAGGAGACCCGTTTCGACGTGCGCGAGCGCTACGGCCCTGTGACCGTCCCGCCGAACCAGTATTTCGTGATGGGCGACAACCGCGACAACTCGCAGGACAGCCGCTACTGGGGCTTCCTGCCGCGCGAGAACGTCAAGGGCAAGGCGCTGCTGATCTACTGGTCATACGAAGGCGAGCGCGAGGACTACCAGGACGAGAGCGCCAGCGCGACGATCAAGAGCCTCTTTTCGGTGTTCACGCACTTCTTCACGCGCACGCGGTGGGACCGGATGCTGCACCAGATTCACTAGTCAGGAGCGCGCGCCGCCGAGATGAAGCTGCTCATCAAGCTGGTGATCGTCGCGTTGATCGCGAACGCGACCTACCGCGTCGGCAACGCCTATCTGAACTTCTACAGATTCAAGGACGCCGTCAGAGAGATCACGCAGCATCGCGGCACCAAGAGCGACGAGCAGATTCACGACAAGGTCTTCCAGCTGGCGAACGAGTACGACATCCCGGTCACCGACGACACCTTGAAGGTCACCACCCGCGACAACCACACCGTCGTCGAAGGGACGTACGTGCGCACGCTCGAGCTCGTCCCGACGTTCAAGTACGACTGGAAGTTCGACGTCCACGTCGATACGTTCGTCGTCGACGGCGACGTGCTTCCGCGCTAGCGCGCGCCGGCGGCGAGCCGGTCGACCTCGTCGCTCACGTCACGCGTGTACTTCTCGTCGCGGATGCCGCCGAGATTTGCCGCGACGTTGAGGCGCGCGCCTTCGAGACCGGCGCGCAGCAGGGCGATCGCGACGCCGACATCGCTCGCCGCCGCGGCGTGACCGTGAGCGTCGACGCGCTTCGCCGCCTCGAGCGCCTGGGCCGACCACCGCATCACGCGCAGCGGCACGTCGGTCGCCGCGCGCAGCGCCGCTTGAATCGCGGCCGTGCGCGCCGCTTTTTCCTCCGCGGCGGCTTTCGGCAGTCTGTACGCGGCGACGACCTGATCGTAGGCAGCCGTGTCGGCGTCGATCGCCTCCGTCAGGCGCTCGCGAACGGCTGCGAGCGACGCGCTCGCGTCGGCCAAGGCGGCGCGATCCTCGTCGGAGTTGGTTCGCGTCTTTGGCAGCGACGCAACCATCATCAGCAGCGACGCCCCGACCGCCGATGCGAGCGCGGCCGCCGATCCGCCGCCGGGCGTCGGGTCGGACGAGGCGAACGCGGTCAGCAGATCGCCAACGGTCCTGTCGGTCAGCATGGATAGACGACGCGTCCTTTTTTGATCACGGCCTGGATCGTCTCCGCGCCGACCCGAATCAGATCGATCGCCGGTCCGCCGACGATCACCGCGTCCAGCTGCTTGCCGACCTCGAGGCTGCCGACGCGGTCGTGGCGGTCCAGGGCGTAGGCCGCGTTGATCGTCGAGGCGACCAGCGCCTCTTCGAACGTCAGACCCATGCCGAAGCAGGCGAGCGTCATCGCAAACGCCATGGAGGGGGAGAAGCCGCCGCCCGGGTTGACGTCGGTCGCCAGCGCGACCGGCACGCCGGAGGCGATCAGCATGCGCCCCGGCGCGAGGCGTCCCAGCTTCAAATAGAACGACGCGATCGGCAGCAGCGTCGCCACGACACCGGCCGCGGCGAGCGCCTTGGCGCCTTCCTCGGTGACGAAGATCAGATGGTCGGCGGACCGGACCCGCAGCTCCGCGGCAAGCTCCGAGCCGCCGCTCCGGCCGAGCTCGTCGGCGTGAAGGCGGAGCTTCATGCCGGCGGCGCGGCCGGCCTGCAGGATCTCGCGCGATTCGTCGCGCGTGAACACGCCGGTTTCGCAGAACACGTCGCACCACTCGGCGAGGCCTTCGCCGGCGACGGCGGGAATCATGTCGTCGATCATCAGCTTGACGTACGCGCGTCGACGATCGCGGTACTCGATCGGGATCTCGTGTGCGCCCATGAAAGTCGGCGAGATCTCGATGGCGTGATCCCACGCAAGCCGGCGGAGGACGTGCAGCATCTTGAGCTCCGCGCCCGTGGTCAGGCCGTATCCGCTCTTCGCCTCGCAGGTCGTCGTCCCGCATCGCAGCATCTCGTCGAGGCGACGACGCGTGTCGGCGGCCAGGCGATCCTCGGTTGCCGCCCGCGTCGCGACGACGGTGCTCAAAATGCCGCCGCCTTCGGCGGCGATCTCCGCGTAGGTGAGACCGGCCAGACGGCGCCGCAGTTCCTCACGCCGATCGCCGGCGAACACGACGTGCGTGTGCGGATCGACGAATCCCGGCACCACCGTGCCGCCGCGCGCGTCGACGATCGTCGCCCCCGACGCGAGCTCGACTTCCTGCGGCAGCAGGCTCTCGAAGCCGATGAAGACGATGCGCCCCTGGTGAGCGGCGATGACGGCTCGCGGAATCGGCCGCGCGTCGGCCTGCGCCTTCCCGCGCCGCGGCGCGGGCCCGGCGCACGTCAGAACTTCAGTGGTGTTTCTGATCAGAAAGTCGGCGAGCAACGGCGTCCATTGTAACGCCGTCGATCGCGACCCGCTTGCGGCGGCCGCGTTCGCCGGAGACGATGTGAATCGCGCGGCGCGGAACGTTCAGTATGGCGGAAAGGAATTCGACGAGGGCGTCGTTGGCGGCGCCGTCGACGGGCGGCGCCGCGAGCCGGATGACGAACGCGCCGTCGCGCTCGCCCGCGTATTCGGTTTTCCTGGCGCGGGGGATGACGCGAACGTCGATCGTCACCCGACGATCTTGAGCGCTTCGTGCTTGAGCGCCTCGAGAACCTCGCGGCTCTCGACCGGATCGGCGAGCCGCGGCCGGTGCAGCAGGATCTTGTCCTCGCGCTCGCGCGCTTCCTGCTCGCGGACGTACTCAATCGTATTCCGCAGCGTCTGGATCGTCGCCTCGATCGAGGTCTCGACGTCCTTGCGCTTCAGCCTCAGGCCGTCGATCTCGCGCTGGATGTCTTCGAGGCGCGACTGCGTCTTCTCGAGCAGGAAGTCAGAGCGGCCCTCGGCCTCGCGGATGATCCGGTGCGCCTCTTCGCGCGCCGCCGCCTTGATGTCCTCGGCGAGCTTCTGCGCCGTCATCAGCGTGGCCTTGAGGTTCTTCTCGTGCTCGCGGTGCTCGGTCAGGAGCGCCTCGGAGCGCATGAGCTCCTGGCGCAGCCGATCCGTCTCCCGCAGCGCCGACTCGTAGTCATCGGCGACCGCGTTGAGAAGCGAAGCGACCTCGACCGTATCGAAGCCCCTGAGCGTCTTTCGGAATTTCTGCTGACGAAGGTCGAGCGGGCTGACGTTCATAACGAATCGTTCTCCACGCTCTGCCTTATCGGACGATTCTCGCTTTGGCGACAGGGTGTGCTCAAACATAGGTTCGACTGCCGAAAATGGCCGTCCCCACTCGAACGAGAGTCGCCCCTTCCTCGACCGCGACCTCGAAGTCGTGGCTCATCCCCATGGACAGCTGGTTCAGCATCGAACCATCCACGCCCCGTGCCACCAGCCTGTCGCGAACCTCGTTCAGCTCACGGAAATACGGCCGTGCATCCTCCGGATCGTCGACGGCAGGGGGGATGATCATCAGCCCGGCGAGTCGGGCAGCTCGGCAGTGCGCGCCGGCATCGAAAATCGGCAGAAGGCCGTCCTCGCGCACCCCGTGCTTGGTCGCCTCGCCGGCGAGGTCCACCTGCACGAGCACCTGCAGCGGCCGGCCCGCTTCTGCGGCCGACTCATCGAGTTTTCGCAGCAAATCGGCGCTGTCCACCGACTGGACGACGTCGAAACGCGCGCCGGCTCTCTTCGCTTTGTTCGACTGGAGGTGCCCGACGAGGTGCCATCGGACGGGCAGATCCGCCGTCGCGTCCATCTTCGGCAGCGCTTCCTGAACCTTGTTCTCGCCGAAATCAAGCTGGCCGGCGGCGGCGGCGGCGCGCACGTACTCAGCGGAAAAGGTTTTGGTGACGGCGACGAGCCGGATGGAGGCGGGATCGCGTTTCGCCCGGCCGGCCGCCCGCGCGATGCGCGCGCGGACGTCGGCCAGGCGAGCGGCTATGTCGATCACTTCTTCAGAGTGGCGAGTATCCCCTTCGCGGTGGCGGCGTTCGGGCCGGTGGGCGCCAGCTTCAAGTAGGTTTCGAACTCGTTCGCCGCGGCGGGCAGATTGCCTTCGTTCACGAGCGCCATGCCGAGCTGATAGTGCGCTTCGGCATGATCGGGCTTGGCGGCGATCGTCGCCTCGAACTGCTTCTTCGCGTCGGCGATCTTTCCCGCGTTCCAGAGAATGACGCCCTGGTTGAAGAGCGCGTCAGGATTGCCGCCGGCGAGCGCGCCCGGCGCGCTGCCGGCGAGCTCCGCGGCCTTGGCGCTCGCCGCCGCCGCTTCGTCGAACTTCCGCTGCGCGTTGTAGATGTTGGCGAGCCCGTTGTACGCGTCGGAGTAGTTCGGTCGAAGCTCGATCGCCTTCTTGTACATCTCCTCCGACTTCGCGTAGTCCTTCTTCTTCGCCTGCAGCAGCGCGACGTTGTAGAAGCAATCGGCGCAATCCGGCTTCAGCTCGGCGGCGTGCATGAACTTGGCGATCGCCTCGTCGTCGTTGCCGGCATTGCTGGCGGCGATTCCCGCTTCGAGCGTTGTCTTCAGCTCGGCGTTCTTCGCCATCGCTTCCTTGGACATCGCCGCCGCGCCCGGCGCGCCGATCACCAGGTTCGCTTCCGCGGTCGCGTTGATGCGAACCTGCACCGGCGCCGTGTTCGACACCACTTTGTCTTTTTCCGCGGTCACGTTGTAGCGGCCGGACGGCAGGCCGATCTGGATGAACTCGCCCTTCTTGTTCGACTTCGTCTCGAACTTGCGGGCGGTGCCCTCGGCCATCTCGATCGTGACCTTGGCGCCCTCGACGGCTTCACCCTTCACGTCTTTCACCACGCCTTTGACCATCCCCGTCGACTGCGCGGCGGCGGGCATCGCAATCGCGCAGGCGACGAGCGCGATGCAGCCGATCAGCCACGGAAGCCGGCGGTTGATTTGGCGAATCATGGAGTCCTCCAAAAATGACGGGAGAGGGTAGTTTAAGTCGGCGCTACTCGTAGTGCAACGCTTGGACGGGGTCGAGGCCGGCGGCTTTCATGGCGGGATAGACGCCCGAGACCAGTCCGATCGCCATCGACACCGAGAATGCAAGAGCCAGCGATCCGCCGCTGATGATGGTGGACCAGCCGGCGAAGCTCGCAATCATCCGCGACATCGACGCGCCGACCAGGAGTCCCAGGATGCCGCCGGCCGTGGCAATCAGCGTCGTCTCCATGACGAACTGGCGGATGATGTCGGTGCGGCGCGCGCCGATCGCGCGGCGGACGCCGATTTCACGCGTCCGCTCGAGCACGCTCGCGAGCATGATGTTCATGATGCCGATGCCGCCGACGAGCAGCGAGATCGACGCGAGCGCGACCATGACGATGTCGAAGATGCGCTTGGTGCGCTGCTGCTCGGCGAGCAGCTCTGCAGGAACGACGAGCGTGTAGTCGTCGGCGCCGCGGTGGGAGGCGCCGAGAATGCCGCGCACCGTCGCCGCGGCGGCGAGGATGTCCGCCTCCGGCTTCAGGCGCAAGTAGACGCCGTCAACTTCGTCGCGGAACTGGCTGTAGTTGTCCTCGAGCCGGAACATCGCCGCGCCGGTGGGGACGTAGAGCGCGTTGTTGCGATCCTGTCCGGGCACGCCGGCGATGTCGCCCTGCGCCACCGCCTGCCCGCCGGCCACGCCGATCACCCGGTACCACTGCGCGTTGACTTTGACGAAGCGGTCGAGCGGATCGGTCAGACCGAACAGTCGTACGCGCGCGGCTTCGCCGAGGACGCAGAGCGGCGCGGCGCGCGCCGCTTCTTCGGCCGTGAAGAATCGACCGGAAGCGATCTTCAGGGCGGCAATCTGCCGGTAGTTCGGTTCGACGCCGTAGACCACCGGCAGCTCACCCTGCGGCTTTGGGATCACCTGCGACGGCATGAAGCGCTTGCGCGGCGAGATCATTTCCAGTCCGGGCACCGTCGCCTGCATCGCGCGGATGTCCTTGAACGTCAGCCCGGGCGATTGCTGCCGCACTTTCTGATAGGCCTGGAATTCGGTGGTCTCGCGCGCCTCGACGATCAAATTGCGGACGCCGAGATCCTCGATGAACGCCATCACCTGCTGCTGCGCCCCCGCGCCGATCGACAGCATCGCCACCACCGCTGCGACGCCGAAGATCATGCCGAGCATCGTCAGCAGCGTGCGCAGCTTGTGCAGCAGGAGATTGTCGACGCTGCGACCGAGATCGGGCAGCCACAGCGCGGACTTCATCGTGCGGCGCGCTGCGGTGCGGTCGGCGACTTGGGCCGCGCCCCCGACGGGGCGTTCGGGTTGACGAGCGCGACTTCCGCGTATCGATCGATGTTCTCGACGACGGCGACGCTGTCGGTCCAGGCACGGACGCGGATTTCGCGGGCGTCGAAGCCGCCGCTCGAACGGACGTACACCGTCGGCTTGCCGCTCACGTCGAACACGGCGGTGCGCGGGACGTAGAGCACGTTGTCGTAGGCCTGACCGGAGATGGCGATCGCCGCCGATACGCCGGGGCGGACGGTCGGGCGGCCGAGGATGTCGAACGCGATGTCGAACTGACGCGTCCCCGCGTCGAACACGCCGCGCGACGCGACGCCGCTCACCGTGCGCACCGTGCCGCGCAGCGTCGCGGCCGGCGAGGCGTCGACGGCGACTTCCACCGACTGGCCGGGCGCGACGTTGGCGCGATCCTGCTCGGGCAGCTTGGCGGTGACCTCGACGTGCGACGCGTCGATGAGATCGGCGATCGACTGCCCGGGAAACGCGGCGTCGCCAATGCGGTAGTCGGGCATGACGCCGGGAAACCCGATGCCGCCGAAGGCGTTGAAGTTGGTGCGGACGGTGATGAACCCGTCGAACGGCGCGCGCACGCGCAGGCTGTCGATGTTGCGCTGCGCGACCTGCACCGACAGCTGCGCCTTGTTGCGCTTCTCGCGGAGGCCGTCGGCGGACGCGCGGCTCGTCTCGCGATGCGTCTTCACGTCCGCCTCGAGCTGCGCCTGCCGCTGCTTCGCCTCGTCGAGCGTCAGCACGTTCTGTTGCGCCTTGATCGCGCTCACGAGCTCGTTGCTCTGGACATCGAGCTCCGCGCGCCGGACGTCGTAGCGCGCGTGCAGCAGCGCCACTTCGTCGTCGGCCGTCTGCACCGCGGACTGCGCGTCGGCTTTCACCATGTCCTGCTCGGCGAGCTCGAGATCGAAGCGCGCCTGTTCGAGGTTGAACTCCTGCTCCGACGCGTCGAATTCCATGACGACGTCGCCGGCCTTCACGGCGTCGCCGGTTTCGGCGAGCTTGACGATCTGCAGCTGGCCGCCCATCGGCGGAACGGCGAGCTGCACGGCCCGCGTCCCGCGGAGCTCGCCGACGGTGTAGACCGTTACCTGCACGCGTCCATGCTGCACGTGCGCGGTCGGGATCGCCTTGGCCGCCGCCGGCGACATGCCGCGCACTACGGCGATGCCGAGCGCGACGAGCACGCCCAGCACGACGATCGCGAGCGCCGCCTTGGCGATCCTGATCATTTCGCGGCGCCCTCCTGATCTGGCTCCTTCAGCGCGATGCGCTCGCCTTCTTTCACGCCGGACGCAAGGGCGATTTGATCGCGGCCGCGCCGCAGGACGGTCACGGACCGGCTCTCCGTTTCGCCGCCGTTCACGACGTAGACCACCGTCGCCGATCCGCGCTGAAACACCGCGGGGGTCGGGACGACCAGGACGTCGGCAAGGCGATCGAGCTCGACGCGCGCCGACGCGCTCATCCCTGAACGCAGCCGCGGATCCGAATCCGTGATCGCCACGACGACGTCGAAGTTGCGAACCGGCGGCCAGGTGGTGAAGTCGGGCTTGGCGACCACGGAGATGTCCTTCAGCGTTCCCAGCAGCTCGCGGTCGGGCACGGCGTCGACGCGGACACGAACGCCGCTGCCGATCTGCACGCGCCCGCGGTCGGCTTCGTCCACGTGCGCGGTCAGCTGCACCGACGTCAGATCCGGCAGCTCGGCGATCGGTGCGCCGAACCAGGCGCGATCGCCGCGCCTGAACTCCGGCGCGGAGCGGCCTGGCCCGCCGGCGCGGAAATTCGGCAGCAGGGAGATCGAGCCGTCGATCGGCGCCTTGATCTGCAGCGAGTTGAGGATGCGTTGGGTGTCCTGGACGTCGAACAGCGCTTTCGCCCGTTTCTGGCGAGCGATCGCGACGTCGGCCTGCGCGGCGATCCGCTCGCCTTCGATCTTCTTCTCGAGCTCGCGCACGTGCTCTTCCGCGTCGGAAACCGCGAGGACGAACTTCTCGGCTTCGAGGCGGGCGCGCAGCTCGTTGCCCTGGATCTCGAGACGGGCGCGCTCGAGCGCTTTCCTCGCCTCCGCGAGCTCGCTTTGCGCGGCGGCGACGCGGCGCCGCTGCTCGGCCTCGGTCCGCTCGATTTCCGATTCGGCCTGCTTCAACTCCGACTGTTTGGTCTCCAGCGTGCGCTGCTGCACGGTGGGATCGAAGGTGACGATCACCTCGCCGGCGGCGACCTTCGCGCCGTTGGTCGCCAGGTCGACGATCTGCAAGTCGGCGCCGGTCGACGGCGCGGTCAGGATGACCGATCGCACGGGGCGGATGTCGCCGCGCAGCTGCAGGAAGTCGACGAAGGCCGTTTTTGCCACGATCGCGGTCGGCAGCGCCGGCGCGGCGCTGCTGCGGCGAAACGCGGCGACGGCGGCGACGGACAACGCCACGACGAGCACGACGGCGAGGATGGCGCCGGCTTTATTCATGGCCTTTGTTGACTCCGGGGGGCCCTTCCCCCGGGGTCTCGCTCACGGCAGGTGTTTCTTCAGCGGCATCGATGATGTCGATCGCCGCCGCGAGATCGGGCATCAGGTGCGGATCGCTGCCGTCGATGCTGAAGATCGCCAGAAAGCTGCGGACGCGGTTCGACATCGTGCTGACCGCGCCGACCTGCGACAACTGCTCGAGACGGCCGGTGAACGTGCGGGTCGGATACGAGTCCAGCGTGATGCGCGCCGGCTGGCCGACGCGAAGGAAGGCAACGTCGGCCTGATTGATCTTGACGCGGACCCGCATCGCTGAAGGGTCGATGACGTCCATGACGCTGAGGCCCGCGCGCACTTCCTCGCCTTCCTGCACCTCGCCCATCGTGCCGCTCTTCCAGGTCGACTTGAGCACGACCATGCCGTCAATCGGTGACACGACCCGCATCTTCTCGGCATTCGATTCGGCGTGCTTCCACGCGTTCATCGCGCGATCGCGCTGAATCTCGAGCGCGCGGATGTCGGCGGCGTCGGCTTTGCGCCGCAGGTCGAAGGTGCGGCGAAGCTGGTCGAGCTTCGCGCGCGCTTCGTCGAAGGTCAGCTGATTCTGCTCGGCGGTGATCGGCGGGACGACCTCCTTCTTGAGAACTTCGAGCTCCGCGACGCGCATCGCGTTCTCGGCCATCTTCAGCTCGGCCTCGCCGTGCGAGCGCGCAGTGAGCTGCTCGCCCCGCTTGCGATTGATCTGTTCGACGAAGTCGCGGTATTCCGCCTGACGATCGTTGGCCGTCTTGATCTGCGCCTGCCGATCGAACTCGATCAGCAGGTCGCCGCGCTTCACGCGCGTTCCGGGCTTGACCAGGTGGACGATGACGAGCGTGCCGGGCCCACCGCCCGTGCCGCCGCCCGACAACCTCGGTACGACGACGGGGTGACTGCGGACCGGCTCAATCGAGCCCTGCAGCCGGAGCGCGGGCTTCCCATCAGCGAACAGTCCCGACGATCCTGACAGGACCGCGGCAGCGACGAGCACACCAATCGAGGCGCGCATCACGGGATCATAGACGCCTGAATTCACGATTCGGATGGTATCAGCGCGAAAAAAAGGCCTCGAGTTGTATCAAATCGTGTACGACGGGCGCCGGAGGTAACGACGCGATGAAGCGCCGACCGTACCCCTTCGTCCTCAGCCGCGGGTCCAGAACGGCCAGGACGCCGCGGTCGCGCCGATGACGGATGAGGCGGCCGAGTCCCTGTTGCAGCGCGAGGATCGCCAGAGGCACCTGATACTCCGCAAACGGATCGCCACCGCGCGCGCGAACCGCCTCGATGCGCGCGGCGGTCACGGGATCGCCCGGCGACGCGAACGGAAGCTTGTCGACGATGACGCAGCTCAGTGCTTCGCCGGCGACGTCGACACCTTGCCAGAAGCTGGACGTGGCGAAGAGAACTGAGTGCGGCGTCTCGCGGAACTGCTTGAGCAGCTGCGATCGCGGCGATGTACCCTGCGCCAGAATCGGGTAGTCCAGCGCCATCTCGGCGATCGCCTGCACCGCCCTCATCGTCGCGTAGCTGGTGAAGAGGACGAACGCGCGTCCCTCGGTGCGTTTCAGGATTTCAATGACCTCTCGTCCCGCCGCGGAGGCGAAGCCGTCGGACCGCGGATCGGGCATGCGCCGCGGGAGATACAGGATCGCCTGGCGGGTGAAATCGAACTCCGAAGGCAGCCGCACTTCGTCGGCGCCGCGGATGCCAAGGCGGTCGCGGATGTAGTCGAAGCTTCCGTCCACCGCCAGCGTCGCCGACGTGAGCACCGTCGCCTGCATCCTGTCGAGCAGCAGCTCACGCACGATCGCGGAGACGTCGATCGGCGACGCGCGCAGGAAGACTCCGCGTCCGCGGAACTCGACGAAGTACACATGTTCGGGATCGCCTGCGCGCAGGAGAAAGCGGAGGTCGTCGCGCAGCTCGCCGGTTCGCCGGATCAGCGTGGCGATCGTTTCGTCGCGCGTCTCGCCGTCGATGTCCTGGTCGCGGTTATCGTCCGGCTTCAGCCGGACCAACAACGACAACGTCGATTGAATGAGTTCCAGCGCGCCAGACAAGTGCTCGCCCGCTTCGGACGTCTCAGCCAGCGAATCGACCGTCGCTCGGACGCGGTCTTCACTCTTCAACGCGCTTCCGCGATGCGCGAACGCGAGATCGCTGAAGAAGGCGCGCGCGTACTCGCGCAGCTTCTCGATCGCCTTGGCGATGTTGTCTTTCGATCGTGAATCGTCGCCGACCATCGCCAGCAGCGATCGCTCGACATCGCGCGCGAGCTCCTCGACGCGGTAGTTGCTCAGGCTGTAGCCGAAATACTGCGTCGCGATCTCCTCGAGCTGATGCGCCTCGTCGAGAATCGCGCGGTGGCAGGCCGGGATCACTTCGCCGTACGCGTTCTGACGGACTGCGGCATCAGCGCAGAGCAGATGGTGATTGACGATGACGACGTCGGAAGCGGCGGCGCGCTGGCGCATCTTCGTGACGTAGCAGTCGTCGAAGCGCGTGCATTCGGTGCCCAGACACGTGTCGGCGGTCGCGGCCACTTCGTTCCAGACGGGCAGATCCTCGGGCAGATCCTCGAGCTCGGCGCGATCGCCGGTCTCGGTCCGCTTGGCCCAGTCGCGGATCATCGGCAGAAAGACGTTGTGCGCGAGCGGGCCGGCAGGAAAGCCGCTGCCGTCATCGACGAGCTGGTCGAGCTTGTGCAGGCAGAGATAGTTCGCGCGGCCTTTCATGTAGGTCGCGGTGAACGGGATGCCGAGCGCCGCGCGGAGCGCCGGGATGTCCTTGAAGAAGATCTGTTCCTGAAGGTTCTTGGTGCCGGTCGAGATGAGCACGCGATCGCGGCGGAGAATCGCGGGAACCAGATAGGCCAGCGTCTTCCCGGTACCGGTGCCGGCTTCGGCGAGGAGGACGCCGCCGCGCTCGAAGACGCGCGCGACCGCGGTGGCCATCTCGATCTGCCCGGCGCGCGGCTCGAACTCCGGCATCGCGCGGGCGAGCGGACCGTCGGGTGCAAAGACCTGCGCCGTGGATTCGACGAGATCTGGCATTGCGGATTGAGGATTGCGGATTGCGGATTTATTGGGGATTGACATCGTCAAGAGATCCGCAGTCCGCAATCCTCAATCCGCAATGACGCTATTCGGGATAGAGCGGAAACCTCCGGCACAACGCTTCGACTTCGGCGCGGACCGATCCAAGGGCGCGATCGTCGTCGGGTGTCTGCAGCGCGCGCGTGAACAGCTCGCCGATCGTTTCCATTTCGGCTTCGCGCATGCCGCGCGTCGTGACGGCGGGCGTGCCGACGCGCACGCCGCTTGCGACCATCGGTGGATTCTGATCGAAGGGAATCGCGTTCTTGTTGACGGTGATGCCCGCTTTGCCGAGCGCCGCCTCCGCGACCTTGCCGGTGAGACCTTTCGAGAACACGTCGACGAGCATCAGGTGATTGTCCGTGCCGCCGCTGACCAGGCGGAAACCGTTCGTGACCAGCACGGCAGCGAGTCTCTTGGCGTTGGCGACGATCTGTTTCTGATATTCGGCGAACGCGGGCTCGGCGGCTTCCTTCAAGCAGATCGCCTTCCCGGCGATGATGTGGACGAGCGGTCCGCCCTGCACGCCCGGAAACACGTTCTTGTCCAGTTCCTTCGCGTACTGCTCGCGGCACAGGACCATCCCCGCCCGCGGTCCGCGCAGCGTCTTGTGCGTCGTCGTCGTGACGAAGTCTGAATGGGGAACCGGGCTTGGGTGGACGCCGCCGGCGACGAGGCCGGCGATGTGCGCCATGTCGGTGACCACCGGTGCACCGACGTGCTCCGCGGCGCGGCGGATCCGCGCGAAGTCGATGACCCGCGGATAGGCGCTCGCGCCGACCATGATCATCTTCGGCTTGTGTTGGTCGGCGAGCCGATCGAGCTCGTCGTAGTCGATGCGCTCGTCCGTCTTGCGAACGCCGTAGGGCACGATCGTGTAGAGCTTGCCAGAGAAATTGAGCGGGTGCCCGTGCGTCAGGTGGCCGCCGTGCGCGAGGTTCATGCCCAGCACCGTGTCGCCGGGCTTGAGCAGCGTGAAGTACACCGACATGTTCGCCTGGGCGCCGGAGTGTGGCTGGACGTTCGCGTGATCGGCGCCGAACAAGGACTTGGCGCGGGCGATGGCCGCGCGCTCGACGACGTCGACGTACTCGCAGCCGCCGTAGTAGCGGCGGCCCGGATAGCCCTCCGCGTACTTGTTCGTGAAGACCGATCCGGCCGCTTCGAGAATCGCCCGGCTGACGAAGTTCTCCGACGCGATCAGCTCGAGCCCGTTGTTCTGGCGGTGGAGCTCGTCCTTGATCGCCTGCGCGATCTCGGGATCCACCTCGGCGATCGTTCGCCAGATTGCTGGAGTTGTTTGTGTAGCCATGTCACCCTCGGCGGCCCTGAACCACCTTCGCCAGGGCTACGGTGGTCAGGAAGCACCGTCCCACGAGCGCTGCCGCTCTTCAGCTTCCCTGATTTGATCGATGCGGCGCTGGTGGCGGCCGCCGGCGAACGGCGTCGCCAGCCACAGCGTCAGGATCTCGTCGGCGAGGCCGAAGGCGACGATGCGGCCGCCCATCGAGAGGACGTTCGCATCGTTGTGTTCTCGCGACAGCCGCGCCGTATAGAGATCGTTGCAGAGCGCGGCGCGAATGCCGGCGACCTTGTTCGCGGCGATCTGCTCCCCCTGTCCGCTGCCGCCGAGCACGATGCCGCGCTCGGCGCGGCCTGCGGCGACGGCGCGGCCGACGCCGATGCAGATTGGCGGATAATCCACCGGCTCTTCGCTGTGCGTGCCGTGATCGTCGATCGTGTGGCCGAGCGCCGCGAGCGTATGTTTGAGATGTTCCTTCAGCGCGAAGCCTGCGTGATCGGCGCCAATCGCGATTCGCACGGGCAAGGATTGTACTATGTGCGCGACATGCCCCCGAGCGTGATGATCTCGGCGCGCGGCGAGGAGCGGCTGCGTGACGGCCACCCGTGGATCTATCGCGCCGACGTGGCGGATGTACGCGCCCGGGCCGGCGACGTCGTGCTCGTGCGCGGTCCGCGGTCACGAGCACTCGGGCATGCGCTCTACAGCGACCGATCGCAGATCGCGCTTCGCATGCTCGCCTACGGCGCCGCCGACCTCGATCTGGACGCCGACGCGCTGATCCGGCAGCGTCTCGATGCCGCGATTCAGTTTCGAACCTCGCTCGCGATCGATGCCACCGCCTACCGGCTCGTCCACGGCGAAGCGGACCTGCTGCCCTCGCTCATCGTCGACAAATACGGCGACTATCTCGTCGTGCAGGCGCTCTCGCAGGCGATGGATCGGCGGTTGCCGGCGATCGTCTCCGCGCTGAACGATCTGCTGAAGCCTCGCGGCATTCTCGCGCGCAACGATCCGCGGGCGCGCACGCTCGAGGGACTCGACCAACGCGTCGAGATCCTGGCCGGAGAGATTCCTGAAACGGTGACGGTCACGGAGGTCGGCATCGAATACGACGTCGACCTGCGGCGCGGACAGAAGACCGGACTGTTCCTCGACCAGCGCGAGAACCGCGCCGCCGCGGCGCAGTACGCGCGCGGCCGGCTGCTCGACGCGTTCAGCTACAACGGCGGGTTCGCGCTCGTTCTCGGCCGGCGATGCCAGGAAACGATCGCCATCGACGTCTCCGAGGACGCCATCGCGCGCCTGCGCAGCAACGCCGCGCGCAACGGCGTTGCCGTCGACGCGCGCGTCGGCAACGTGTTCGACGAACTGCGCGGGATGGAGCGGCTCGGCGAACGCTTCGACATCATCGTCCTCGATCCGCCGGCGTTCGCGAAGAACAAGGCGGCAATCGCCAGCGCCCACGCCGGCTACAAGGAAATCAACCTGCGCGCGATCAAGCTGTTGAATCCGGGCGGCACGCTGGTGACGTGCAGCTGCTCGTATCACGTCAACGAAGCGGACTTCGCGGAGATCGTCTACGATGCGGCGATCGATGCGCAGGCGCGCGTGACGGTGGTCGAGAAGCGGATGCAGGGGCGCGATCATCCGGTGCTGCTCGGCGTGCCCGAAACGTACTACTTGAAGTGTTTCATCCTGAGAAAACTGCAATGACCGCCGGTCTGAAAGGCCGGCCGCGACGGCCGGAGGCGGACGAGAAAGCTGGCGTCGTCCGCGCGCTCGAGACGCTGTCGCGGCCGGCCGGACAATTCGATGCGAGCCGGTACTTTCGGGGCGCTGGCGATCTCGGCTTCTACAACGTCGGCACAACGGCGATGCGCGCGCTCGCGCGATCGGTCTACGACGAACACCGCGACGAGTGGTCGATCGATGAGGCGATGAAGCTGGCCGATGCGTTGATCGCCGAGCGGTACCTGGAAGCGAAGTCCGTGGGCATCGAAGTCGTCGCACGCTACCGGCGTGACTTCACGCCGCGCCTGCTGCCCGCCTGGAAGCGGTGGCTGGCGAACAACGACTCGGCCAACTGGGCGACGACAGACTCCATCTGCGGCGCGCTCATCGGTCCGCTGCTCGTCAAGTATCCGCAACTCGCGCTGCGGATGCGCAGTTGGGCACGCGACCGCAACATGTGGGTGCGCCGCGCATCGGCGGTCAGCTTGATCCCCTCGCTGCGCCAGAGTCTTGCGCTCGATCTCGCCTATCAGATCGCAGGGCGGTTGCATCCGGACCGGGAAGACCTCATCCAGAAGGCAGTCGGCTGGATGCTGCGCGAAGCGGGAAAGGCCAATCCAGCGCGGCTCGAACGCTATCTGCGCGCGAACGGACGATCAATCCCGCGCACGACATTGCGATACGCTATCGAACGATTCCCGGCCAGCAAGCGCCGCGCGCTCCTGGTTCGAACCAAAGCGAAGCGACCAACGAACGACTGACGACCAACGACCATCTATGGGAGCTGAAGCGACCTGCACCGCCACGTTCAAAGGGCAATCCAGCTCGGGAAAGGCGCGGCTCGAAAGCGACGTCCTGCAATTTCGTGGCGACGACCTGAAGCTGTCGATTCCGTTCAAGCAGATCGAGAAGGTCGGGTCCTGCAAGGGCGTGCTGTCGGTGAGCTTCGCCGGCGGCACTGCGCAGTTCGACCTCGGCGCGGCGTCGACGAAATGGGCGGACAAAATCAAGAACCCGCCATCCCGCCTTCAGAAGATTGGCGTCAAACCCGATTGGCGCGCGTCCGCGATTGGCGTCGACGATGAAGAATTCCTTGCCGAGCTGCAAAAGGGCGTTTCGTTTCTGTCGATTGGACGAGTGGCGAAGAAGAGCGATGCCATCTTCTACGGCGTGACCAGGGCCATTCAGCTGGCGCGGCTCGAGAAACTGAAGCTGTCGCTTACGCCCGACGGCGCGCTCTGGATTATTCGTCCGAAAGGCCGGCCCGAGATCTCGGAACGTGCGGTGATGGACGCCGGCAAGGCCGCGGGACTCGTCGACGTCAAGGTCGTGAGCTTCTCGCCGACGCACACCGCCGAGAAATTCGTGATTCCGGTGAAGGCACGACCGAAAGCATGATGGCACGACGCCTCGATCCAGTCCTGAACGCATCGATTCTGTCGTGGCGCGATCCCGGAACCGGTGGTCAATCGGTGAGCTGGCCGTCCTTGGACAATAGAGGTATAGTTCGAACACACCGCCAGGGGTATCCCTTAATCAACGGGATTGAGAACAAACCCTTGGAACCTGATCCGGTTCAAACCGGCGGAGGGAGGCGGCATGTCGCAGTTTTCCGAAGCGTTCCCGAGTTCCACCAAAGTCTACGCTGACGGTCCGCAGCAGGTGCGCGTCCCGATGCGGGAGATCGCGCTCGGCGGCGGCGAGCCGCCGCTGCGCGTGTATGACACGAGCGGTCCACAAGATCACGACGTCGCGAGAGGGCTGCCGAAGCTGCGCGAGGGGTGGGTCACGGCACGCACGCAGCGGGATTGCGTGACGCAGCTCCACTTCGCTCGCAAGGGCGAGATCACCGAGGAGATGGAGTTCATCGCGTTACGCGAAGGGCTGCCGCCGGAGTTCGTCCGCGATGAGGTCGCGCGCGGACGCGCCATCATCCCGTCGAACGTCCGCCACCTCGAGCTCGAGCCGATGATCATCGGCCGCAACTTTCTCGTGAAGATCAACGCCAACATCGGTAACTCCGCCGTGTCCTCGTCGATCGAGGAAGAGGTCGAGAAGCTGCGGTGGGCGACGCTGTGGGGCGCCGACACGGTGATGGATCTCTCGACCGGGAAGAACATCCACGAGACGCGCGAGTGGATCATCCGCAATTCGGCGGTGCCGATCGGCACGGTCCCGATTTATCAGGCGCTCGAAAAGGCCGGCGGCCGTCCCGAGGATCTCACGTGGGAGATCTATCGCGACACGCTCGTCGAACAATGCGAGCAGGGCGTCGACTACTTCACGGTACACGCCGGCGTGCTGCTCCGCTACATTCCGATGACGGCACGTCGCGTGACCGGGATCGTGTCGCGCGGTGGATCGATCATGGCGAAGTGGTGTCTCGCGCATCATCAGGAGAACTTCACCTACACCCACTTCCGCGAGATCTGCGAGATCATGCGGGCCTACGACGTCTCGTTCTCGCTCGGCGATGGCCTGCGGCCGGGATCGATTGCCGACGCGAACGACGAGGCGCAGTTCGCAGAACTGCGCACGCAGGGCGAGCTGAATCGCATCGCCTGGGACTACGACGTCCAGGTGATGAACGAAGGCCCCGGCCACATTCCCATGCATCTGATCAAAGAGAACATGGAGAAACAGCTGGAATGGTGCGCCGAGGCGCCGTTCTACACGCTCGGGCCGCTGACCACCGACATCGCGCCCGGCTACGACCACATCACGTCGGCGATCGGTGCGGCGATGATCGGTTGGTACGGCACGGCGATGCTCTGCTATGTCACGCCGAAAGAGCATCTCGGTCTTCCGAACAAGGACGACGTGAAGGCGGGTGTGATCGCGTACAAGATCGCCGCGCATGCCGCGGACCTGGCCAAGGGGCACCCGCGCGCGCGAGCGTGGGACGATGCGCTCTCGAAGGCGCGGTTCGAGTTCCGCTGGCAGGATCAGTTCAACCTGTCGCTCGATCCGGTCACGGCGCGCGCCTACCACGACGAGACGCTGCCCGCCGAAGGCGCGAAGGTCGCGCACTTCTGTTCGATGTGCGGACCGAAATTCTGCAGCATGGAACTGACGCAGCAGGTCCGCGAGTACGCCGCGCAGGGGATGGAAGAGAAGTCGCTCGAGTTTCGGAAGAAGGGCGAGATCTACGTCGAGCAGTGAAGTTGGTCGTTGATTTTTGGTCCGTTCGTCCGTCGTCCTCGGTCATTCATCGTTGGTCACGGCCAACGACCAACGCCAAACGCCAAACGATCGACGACGAATGACCAACGACTATTCGTTAGGGGACTTGCCTGAAACTGTTCCGTTTCTGCTCTCTGTGTCTCAAAATAATCGGACACTATCGATTGAATAGTGTCGCAGTATTACCACATATGGCGTATGAAGTCGCTATTTGTCGTATCGATATGTCCGGGTTGTCCTAAGGCTTCTCGGTGACGGGGACGATCTGAATCAGCGTCGGGAAACGCGCCGGCTGGCCGCCTGGCTTCGGATTCGGATACCCCTGCGAGACGTCGGACTGATAGTCCTTGATGGTCACGCCGGGAGGAAATGCCATCGACTCTTCGCGGAACCGGCCGACATCGAATTCGTGCGTGGCCGGCACGTCGAACACCAGCTCGCCCTTCTGCTTCAGCACCGTGCGGTAGTACGTCACGAGATCGACAAACGAGGCGGCCGACCCGAAAATGTAGTACCGCTGACCACGTCCCGCGTCGTACGCCGCGATGAACTGTGCGCCCGGGTAAATCGGCACGCCGAGCATCGCTTCTGTCGGTGCGTCGCCTGACTTTGCCGGCGCCGACGGCGATGTGGAGGGTGGTGTCGGCGGCGGCCCTGGCCGCGTGGGCTGCGCAGGTTGCGCCGTTCCCGGACGCGGAAACGGCTGCGGCACCGGCGGCTGTTGCGCGAGGAGCACGGCCACCGTCAACACGAGAAACATGAGCCAATTATACCTGCGCGACTTTTGTCGGGACGAGCGCGACTGGCTGCTCGACACGATCGAAACACTGGTCCGCCTCGAGTCACCGACGACCGACAAAGCCGCCGTCGATCGCTGTGGAACCGAGCTGGCGGCGCGTCTTGGCGCGATGGGGGGACGGGTCACGCCCCTGACCAGACCCGATCGTGGCAACCATCTGCTCGCCGAATTTGGCTGCGGACATTCACAAGTGTTATTGCTGGGTCACTTCGACACCGTGTGGCCGCTCGGTCAGCTCGACCGCATGCCGCTCGTGCGAGCGAACGGACAGCTGCACGGACCTGGTGTGTTCGACATGAAGGCGGGCATCGCGCTGGGGATGCTCGCCACACGCGCGCTCCTCGAAACCGGCGCCGAGCTCTCCCGCCGCATCGTGATGATGTGGACCAGCGACGAAGAGGTTGGCAGCGCGACGTCGCGGCAGGCGATTGAAGACGAGGCGCGCCGCAGCGATGCCGTGCTGGTCCTCGAGCCGTCCCTGCCCGGCGGAGCGCTGAAGACGGCGCGGAAGGGATGCGGCAGCTACGAGGTCGTCGTTCGCGGCGTTGCTGCACACGCCGGGATCGAACCGGAGAAGGGCGCGAGTGCAGTACATGAGCTCGCGCACCAGATTCTGCGTATCAACGCCGTACAGAGCCTCGAACGAGGAATTTCGGTCAATGTCGTCAAAGTGACTGGCGGTTTGCGGTCCAACGTCATCCCGGACGAGGCGCACGCGGTTGTCGACGTTCGCGCGCCAAGCGCGGCTGCTGCCGCAGAAGTCGAGGCGGCATTCCGGCATCTCGCCCCGATCGATCCGCGCACGACCGTCGAGTCGGCCGGCGGCTTCGATCGCCCGCCGCTGGAGCGCAGCGCTGCCGTCGAGCGCCTTTTCGCTCGCGCGCGAAAGGTCGCCGGCGAGCTGGGACTGCACGATTTGGCGGAGGGAGCCACCGGTGGCGGGTCCGACGGCAACTTCACCGCGGCGATCGGCGTCCCAACACTCGATGGACTCGGTGCGATCGGCGATGGGGCCCACGCGCTGCACGAGCGCGTCGATATCGAGGCACTGCCGGATCGCGCAGCGCTGATTGCCGGCCTGATTGCAAGCTTGTAGGATCGCTTACCGAAGCTGTTAGTCGGATCACAGGTTCGAACATGTCCAATGTGGTGAAAACGGCACTCCTCCTCGGCGTTCTGAGCGCGCTGCTGATGTTCATCGGTGAGATGCTCGGCGGCGGTCAGGGGCTGATGTTTGGCTTCTTTTTCGCGGTCGCGATGAACTTCGGCTCGTACTGGTTCTCGGACAAGATCGTCCTCCGCATGTACAGCGCGAGCCAGGTGGGGCCCGAGAACCGGCTCTATCAGATCGTCCAACGCCTGGCGTCGCGCGCCGGACTGCCGATGCCCAAGGTCTACATCATCCCGCAGCCGTCGCCGAACGCGTTTGCGACGGGACGCAATCCGCACCACGCGGCAGTTGCGGCAACCGAAGGCATTCTCCAGATTCTCGACGATGACGAGCTCGAAGGCGTGATCGCGCACGAACTCGCACACGTCAAGCATCGCGACATCCTGATTAGCTCGATTGCGGCAACATTGGCGGCCGCGATCATGATGGTGTCCCGCTTCGCGATGTTCTGGGGTGGCGGGCGCAGCGACGATCGCGAGGGCAGCAATCCGATTGCGCTCTTCGCGACGATCATCCTGGCGCCGATTGCGGCGATGCTGATTCAGGCGGCTATTTCTCGGTCGCGTGAATACGATGCCGACGCCGGTGGGGCGGCGATTGCCGGCGACTCTCGTGGGTTGGTCAAGGCGCTGCAGAAGATCGAGGCTGCCGCACAGCGGGTGCCCCTCGATGCCAACCCCGCGACCGCACACATGTTCATCGTCAAGCCCTTCTCCGCTCAAGCACTGCTCGGGTTGTTCAGCACCCACCCGCCGACGGAAGATCGCGTCCGCGCCTTGCTCCAGCTGGGTCGCTCGTAAGTGTAAGTCGCACAACCCAAATGGGCCATGAGTGTGGTCCGTACGCCACGCCTGGGCTCGTGGCGTACCTCTTGCTCATTGGGAACGTGGAGGTTGCGACGTGCACGTAGACGACCTTGACATCTCTCCGAGCAAGATAGGCGAGACCGCTCAGCGAATTATCGACCGTGCGATCGAAGAGGCGCGCCGCCGCGAGCACGCGCTGCTCACCAATGAGCACATCTTCCTCGCGTTTGCACAGGTTGAGTGGGACATGTTTGCGGAGGTCATGCGCGACATCGAACTGAATCCGCATACCATTCTTCAGGCGATCGAAGAGCACCTCCACATGATGCCGTCGTTTGCGGGACGCGAGCTGCGCGTGTCGCCGGCGACGAAGCTCGTCTTCAAGCTAGCCCTGCACCATGCCAGCCGAGCCGGCCGGCAAACGATTGAAGCGGCGGACCTGTTTTCGGCGGTGTTCGAAGAAACCCAGGGCGTTCCGGTCTCGATCCTTCGCCGCCACGGCGTCGAACCCGAAGTGCTGGTGACGCGGTTGAACGCGCGTATGCGCGACATGGAGCTCCGTGAGGAGCGATTGAAGAAGCGTTTCGAGCTTCCTCCATTCTTGAAGCACTTCGCCACGAACCTGAATCTGCTGGCGCGCCAGGACAAGCTGCCGCCGGTGTTCGGCCGCGAAAAGGAAATCCAACAGGCGCTCGAAATCCTCTGTCATCGCGAACGCGCGAACTCCGTGATGCTGATCGGCGAGCCCGGCGTCGGCAAGACGGCCATTGCCGAAGGCCTGGCGCGGCGCATCGAGTTCGAGCCCGAGTCGGTGCCGGTGCGCCTGCGCGACTGCCAGGTGGTAAACCTGCAGATGAACACGATGGTCGCCGGCACGATGCTGCGCGGCATGTTCGAAG
>DAIUKO010000085.1:0-22412 GCA_036848175.1 Vicinamibacterales bacterium
TTCGTGGCCTAAGTTCTTTTCGTGGTTTCGTGGTTTCGTGGTTTCGTGGTTTCGTCGCTGTATCGCAGGCGCTTTTGGGGGCCGCCATGACGATGTCCGTTTCTGGCCAGCCGTCGCCGGCGTCTCACGCTAAGCTGACCGCGTGATGGATCTGGATCCGCGCGTCTGCGACCGCGCGCGGAAGTCGCGCGACGCGCGCTTCGACGGCCGCTTCTTCATCGGCGTCACGACGACCGGCATCTACTGCCGGCCGATCTGTCCGGCGCGCACGCCGAAGGACGAGCACGTCCGCTACTTTCCGACCGCGGCCGCCGCCGAAGCGGCAGGCTTTCGTCCGTGTCTCCGCTGCCGCCCGGAAGCATCGCCCGGCTCGCCCGCATGGCTCGGCACCGCGGGCGTCGTGTCACGCGCGCTCCGGATGATTGGCGACGGCGCGCTGCGCGGAAACGTGGATGTCCGCGACAGCGTGGACCAGCTTGCGGATCGCCTGGGCGTGACCGCACGACACCTGCGACGTCTCTTCGTGCAGCATCTCGGCGCCACGCCGCTCGAGGTTGCTCTCACACGCCGCGCCCATTTCGCGAAGAAGCTGCTCGACGAAACCAGCCTGCCGTTTCACCAGGTGGCGATGGCGTCGGGCTTCGGAAGTCTCCGCCGGTTCAACGGTGAAATCCGCCGTACCTACGAGCGCACGCCGACGCAGTTGCGCCGTCTCGCACATCAGAAGGCCCTAGCGGCCCCCGACTGCTACCGCTTCCGTCTGGCGTTTCGGCCGCCGTACGATTGGGCGGCGATGCTCGCGTTCCTCGACGCTCGCGCGACGCCCGGTGTCGAATCGGTCGTCGATTCGCATTATCGCCGTACGATTTCAATCGACGGCCGGCATGGGTTCATCGACGTGTCGCGACACGACTCCGGTTCTGCGCTCGCGCTGGAGGTGCGCTTCCCCGATCCTCGTTCGCTGCTCTTCATCGTCGAACGCGTCAAGACGATGTTCGATCTCGGCGCCGATCCCACGATCGTCTCAGAACATCTCCGGTCGGACCCGCTGCTCCGCGGTGCGGTCGCGAGGCATCCCGGCATCAGGACGCCGGGTGCATGGGACGGCTTCGAGCTCGCCGTCCGGGCGATTCTCGGTCAGCAGATTTCAGTGCGCGGCGCGACGACTCTGGCCGGACGCGTCGCGGCGATCTACGGATCGCCGGTGGGCGGTGGCGACCGAACCGATCGGCTCTTCCCGACGCCGGCACAGCTCGCGGATGCCGACATCGAACGCGCTGGTATCATCCGCGCGCGTGCCGAGACGATTCGCCTGTTGGCCCGCCGCGTCGCCGCTCGGGCGATGACCTTCGACTCAGGTGCCGACGCGCGTGCGATGGTGTCGGCACTGAAAGAGCTGCCGGGCATCGGCGACTGGACCGCCGAGTACATCGCGATGCGCGCGCTCGGCGAGCCGGACGCCTTCCCGAGCGGCGATCTGGTCCTGCGCCGGATGGCGAGCTGCACGGCGCGGGCGCTCGAACGCCGGTCGCAGTCATGGCGTCCGTGGCGGGCTTATGCGGTCATGCTGTTGTGGCAAAGCGCCGCACGAGGCCCGAAGACATCACCAGATCGCATTGTGAGAAAGACGAGGTCAGGCCAATGGTCGAAGCCAGTTCGCACAACCTCAAACCCGGCGCCAGCGCGGAGGTCGGTTCCGATCTGACGACGCTCCTGGGCCTCAATCAGGACTACATCCGATCCGTCCAGGCATCGGACGTGGAGCGATTCAGCGAGATCCTCGCCGAAGATTTTCTGTGCTCGCAGCCCGACGGGTCGCTCATCGATCGCGAGCGGTTTCTCCAGCAGACGGCGCGGCCGGCCGCGATCTCGAATCTCGAGGCGCACGACGTCATGGTGCGGCTGATGGGCGATTTCGCGATCATCCATGCCCGCACGACGTACCAGACGGCCGACGGGCGATCGGCATCGGGACGCTACACCGACGTCTGGGCGCGCCGCGGCGGGAGATGGCTCGCGGTCTCCGCGCACGTGACCAGGAACTGATTTACGTCTGCGCCGGTTTGAACGCGGTCAGTTGTTGCCGGTAGCGTGCGATTTTGACCGCCTCGCGTCGCGGCGCGCACAGGTAATAGATTCGATTCGACCAGAGCTTCTGGCGTTCCTGCAGCTCCGCGTCGAATTCCGCCTGCGAGAAGATGCCGTGCTCGACCAGGAGCGCGCGCAGCGTCTCGCCACGAAGAAAATTGTCGGTCAGACGATCGGAAAGGCTCCCGATCAATGCGCGCAAATCGTCGACGTCGGTGGAATGGTGGTCGGTCATGTCGTCCCTCCTTTAGCGCTCGAACCATTAGTGGAGTGTCTCCTCGGATTTACTACCGGGCCGCTCCGCTCCACCCCACCGCGCAGGCGTGCGCGGTGGGGACCCCTCCGTTGTCGCGGCCCGAAAACCGCCATCGAAGGCTTGTTGTGGCTAGTACTACTTCAGGCGATACAGATCACTAGGAGAGGCGCGGACCTTCCCGCTTGGTCAAGATGTCGCGGAGCCACCATTGGTGCTGCTCGTAGACTTCCACGACGCGTGACACGAGCGCGGCGGTTGCGCGGTCGTCGTGCTCGCCGGCAATCCGGGCGGCGTCGCGCAGCCCCTTGACCATGACCAGCACGTTGCGGTCGGCTTCCTCGACCATGTCGCGCATCGTGGCGTGCGGCGGCGCCACCGCCACGTTGGCGACGTCGGCTGTCTTGATGAGGTGCTCAGGGACATCCGATCCCAGCAAATGAATCCGCTCCGCCAGGCGATCGATGTTGACCAGCGTCTCCTTGGCAAACTCGTCGAACAAGACGTGCAGATCGCGGAAAAGCGGCGGATACGTTTTCCAGTGATAGTGCTTGTAGTTGCCGAACAAGACGAAGGCGTTCGCCAGCTGCCGCTGCAGATGCCGGATGAGCGGAACCTCCGGCGGTTTCTTGTTCGCGATCCGGTGCACGTTCGAGTCCCGGTGGGGTACGCCGTGTTTCGTCAATGAAGCCATCGCTTGTGCTCCTTTCGCCGGCGTGACCTGCGCTGGTGATCGTCGAGGCGAAGCGAACCGCGCATGAGCGCGTGGATCCGCTTCATCCGTTGATAGAGCGTGTTGCGATCGATATTCAGCTGCCGCCTGATCCACTGGTATAACGTGACCTTCGATGCTTCGACGCGGTCGGGATTGGCGACCGCGGCGAGCTCGTCGAGCGTCAATCCCGTCGCATCGATCACCGCTGGCAGCGACTCGACGAAACACTGACGCAGGTATTCCTCCATCTGATTGACGACGTCCAGCAGTGATCGACTGTCCGCGCACAGTTCGCGCAGCGCGGTCAGATCGCGCACCAGACGCGCCTGGCCGTTGCGTGCGCGCTCGATGTTGATGAGATCTTCTTCTTGCGTGGCGGGACGGCTTACTCGCGATTCCAGACTGTCGTCGACTTCATCGGTCTCGTGCGGCCGAAGCTCCACGATGCGCTTGAACCACCGCAACGAGTCGCGGCGCTGATCCTGGCAGCGGAAGATGATGTGCGCCGATACCCAACCGAGGAACGGCTCATGTCCCGGCCAGGCGATGTCGTCGGCGGACATCCGCCGCTCGATCTCCACGGCCGCGTCGGCCATCGCCGACGACGCGCACTCTTCCGCGGTCGCATGATCGCGGCAAAACGTTCGGCAGAATCTGACGGCGGTAGGTGAGAAGGTATTCCACAGCAGCGTCCAGGCTGCTTCACGAGCTTCGACGTCGCCGGACTGCCACGCGCGAAACAGCGCCTCGTCGATGGCGTGCACCGCTGTTTCCGTCCCAGACGTTCGAGCCGACTCGCTGTTTCGACCACACGATCTGGACATCGTCCCCCGCTTTCACAGTCGCCCACTTCATGACTGCGGGGACGCGTACATTACAGTGGCTGAACTTGAGGATGGCCGCCGCGAGACTGACAGGTTCACTGCGCTCAGTGCGTTTCTCTTGTGTAGGAGGAAGAGCAGTGGACATCATCTTGTGGATCATCATCATCGGCCAACTGGGCCTGGGCCGCTAGTCTCGTGGACCGCTACGCCCCACGCGCCTCAATCACGTATCACGCGGAACGTCCGCGTCGCGACGATGTGGGAGCTGCCGCCGAATGTGCGTTGCAGCTTCAACACGTAGTCGGCATCGAGCAGTTCGCCGGCCGCGATCGTCAGCGTGACCAGGGCGGCGCCCGCTGTCCGCTCCAGGCGGACCGGGCGCGGCGTAGCGGTGAGCGTGCGCTCCATCGTTTCGAGGATCGCATCGAATCCCACAGGGTTACCGGGATCGGCGATGTCGAACTGCAGCCAGACGTCGTCGGCGTCCCGCGGAATTCGCAGGACGTTCGTACCTGGAGCCGTTTCGTTTCCTCTCTCACTCGGCGACGACAACGGGAACACGATCGAACGATGCCGCGACATGCCGACCTGTCGGCGCAAGTCGGCGTTCTCGTTCTCCACGAGTTGCAGCCGCCGCATCGCAGATCCCATTTCGTACAGCCCGAGCGGCACCGTGGCCACGAGGACCGCCACTGCCGCCGCCATCGTGAACTGTGGTACCTGGCGAGGCGTCGCCAGCCAGGTGCGCACGCGCGGCCACCAGGCCCACCGTGCCTCGGCCGCGCGTTTCGAGTCAGCGATCGCGTCGATCACAAGTTCCCCCGACTCCACCCGACGGCGTCGGGCCGGTGACTCGAGATAGACGCGGGCGAACAGCTGCTGTTCCTCGTCGGACAGCTCGCCTCGGTGCCACTTGAGGATGATCTCGTCCTCGAGGGCGCACACCGCCTCGAAATAGGCAGGATCGGCAGCCAGGCGCTCCTCGACGAGCTCCTGCTCAGCAGGAGCCAGATCGCCGACGAGAAACCGGGTCATCACACGTTCGTCGTCGATATTCACCCACTTCCTCCAGCTTGCATATGGCGCGACGGGCGATTTCGTTTCAACCTGATGCGGACCCACGCCCATTGGTGGTGTCGGCCCGCCGAACGTCGTCGATTTTTCGCCTGATGCGGTGCACCGTCACGCGCAGGTTGGCTGGGGTGACGCCCAGTTCGTGACAAAGAACCGTGCGATCCTCGGTGTAATAGCGCACGAGCAGTGTGCGTTCAGACCGGTTGAGACGGCGCAGGTACTGAACGAGCGCCAGCCGCGCCTCGACTTGCTCCACGTGCCGTTCCGGAGACACAGCCTGTTCCCAGCCGGTTGGATCGAGCAGCTCCTCTCGTCGTGGTTTCCATCCCTCCTTGACGAGATTCTTCGCAATCCCGAAGAAATAGCTGCGGACGCCCGACACCGACGTGTCGGTTCCTCCGGCGATGCGCTTGAACCCGCGGGCGAGCGCCTCCTGCGCGGCATCTTCCGGGTCGGGACAATTCCGCCATTCCAGAAATCTCACCAGCTGACGTCTGAGGTCGCGATATCTCGCCTCCGCACGATCCGGATCGGCGTCGAGAATGGAAAGCCAATCCATCGACCCGTCCAGCATCGGCATCATCGTGGCTCGCCGATGATCACGAAGGCGCTCCACCAGTGCGGGTCGCGCCAGCGGGTGTCGTCCAGCAGTGTCAACTGAGCGGCGCGCAGCGCTGCCGACGGTGAAAGGCGGTCAGGACCGAGCATGGCGCGATAGAAGGCGCGCATCAATTCAGCCGTCGCTTCGTCCTCCACTTTGAATTGGCTCGCCACCACGCGAGCCGCACCTGCAGAAAAGAACGCGCGGGCCAGACCCATGACGCCTTCTCCCGGCACGTCCTTGCCGATCGCGGTTTGACACGCGCTCAGGACGACGAGGTCGGCGCGCAGGCTCGCATCGAAGATGTCGTGGAGGCGCAGCAACCCGCTCTGGGGTACGCCTTTCGGATCGACGAGTGAGAGGACGATTCCCGACAACTCGGGATGAATCTGATCGGCCATCGCATGTGCCGCGAAATGTACGATGCGATAGTTCTGAAGAACGCGACTGGTCGCCGTCTCGACACTCGCGGCAAAGCCAAAGGCCGCGTACCGTTGCGACGCCGGCACCAGGCTGAGAATCGACTCGCCCTCGAAACGCGAGAACGGAAGCCGCGACGGAGAGAAGGCGAGCCTCTCGACGGCGCGTGCCGTCGCATGGCGCGGGACCCGCGGGTCGCTCGTCTCGTAGACCGGATCGGCCAGCACTGCGATCGTCTTCGACGCCGGCGAGTGGCCCGCGGTCTGCCGCCGCAATACCGCAAGCGTCGACGCCGATGGCAGCATCACGATCTCGTGCCGGGTGACCAGCGGCACCGACGCGAACGGTTCCGGCAGCGCCGCGAAGGGCACGAACTGCAGCGCGCCGTCGCAGATGATGAGCAGGCGGCGCGGTTTGAGGTCGCCGGCGAGCGGCGCGAGCAGCATCGCGCTCAGCTTCTTCGCCTCTCGCCGATACTCGTCGAGCAGCTGCGCTCCATTCGAGGAAAGGCGTTTCTCGCTCACGAGCGCGTAGACGCGGCGGGCGGCGGCCTCGATTTCTGCTTTGGCGGGCAGGACCGCCACCTTGAGCGATTGCGGCGTCAACGCCCAGACGTAGCTGCGTCGTTCTCCGAGCACGAACCGCAACAGCATCGTCTCGGAATCGAGCACCTGACGCTGGACCTGCTCGAGCGTCAAGAGCGGCGGCTTCGCGAGGTTGGCGTAGGCGGCGCTGGCGGCCCGGATGCGCGCCTCGGTTTCACGATAGTCGCCGAGGAGCTCGCTGATCTTCTCCCTGACGTGGCCGGCCTCGGCTTCGGCATCCTTCCGGTCGACGAGCGCAGCGAGCCGGTACGACCAGAAATCGAGCTGCTGCTGCAGCTCCCGCTCACGCAGGAGCAGCAATGGATCGACGCCGCGCCGGATATCGGTGCGCGACTCCTCCAGCAGGTCGAGCAGCGAACGCGCCCGTTCGCGCTCGGAGATCTCGAATGCCTCCGCGTCGAAGCCGCCGGATGGATCGCGCTCGTGAAGCACCATCAACAAATCGATGGCGGCCGCAAAGTACTTCTGCCGGGCGGCGAAATAGGTCGTGCGCGAATATTCTCCGGCGACGCGGCCACGCACGTCCTCGGTGAGCGCGAGCGCAGTGCGCAGGCGTGAGTGCGCCTGCGAAAGATCGCCCGCCTGCCATTCGACGAGCGCGATCTGGTGGAGCGTCTCGGCTTCGGCGTCACGCAGCCCCGCGTCGTGGCGAATCGCCAGCGCTCGCTCCAGCGGTTCGAGGGCGCTGACGTGCTGACCGGCGGACGCTCGGACGGCGCCGATGTGGTGAAGCGCCGCCGCCTCGCCGCGGCGGCTGCCCGAGTCCCGATAGCGTGTCAGCGCCTGGTCGTGGAAGCGGAGCGCGCCTCGCGTGTCGCCGGTGACGAAGGCGATCTGTCCGAACAGATCGAGGACATCGGCCTCTGCGAGACGGTCGTCGGCACGGCGGATGACGGGAAGCGCTTTCTCGGCGGTGGCTTTGGCGGTCTGCGGGTCGCCGCGTGCGAGATGGATTTGAGCGAGTCGCACCAGCCCGCGACCCTCCGCGAGCTCCTCGCCGGCCGCGCGAAATCGCGGCAGGGCGCGGTTGGCGTAGGTCAAGGCGGCATCGAGATCGCCAAGGGCGCGATAGGTCACACCGATGTTGTTCAGCGCGTACGCTTCGCCCCTCGCATCCGATTGCGCCTGGAAAATCTTGAGCGCCGCGACGAATCGGTCGAGCGCCTGCTGGTAGTCGCTCGACTCGTAGAAGAGGTTGCCTTCATTCGTCAACGTCGCGGCCTCACCGGATTGAAGCGGCAGGGAACGCCAGAGCTCCAGCGCCTGCTCGAAGTAGCGCATCGCGTCGCGCAGCAGACCGCGCCGCCAGTTCACGACGCCGAGGTTGTTCAGCAGCTCACCGACCTGATGCCGATCTCCGCGCTGCCGGCTCAGCGTCAGCGCGTCGAGATAGCGCGCCTCCGCGTCCGCGAACGCGCTGCGCGACTGAAGCAGGTCACCCATCATCGCGAGCATCGCCGCCTCGGCCGCCGCATCGTCGAGTTCGCGCGAGATCGCCAGCGACCCGGCGAACCGATCGAGAGCGAGCCGCTGCGCATCGGCGGCCGGTTCCGATGCAAGCTGCTTTCCCTCGCTCGCCAGCGTCTCGGCGCGCTGCTGCAGAAGGTCGCGAGGAGTCGTCGGATGTGCCGGCGCCTCCAACTGCAGTTCGTAGGGAGTGCCCGGAACTCCCGGATGCGCGATTCGAACGCCGATCGTGAACGTGCCGCTCTCATCCGCGACGATCGTGGCCGACTCGACGTCACGCTCCCGCGCGTCAACCGCGGGTCGCGGCTGTCCATCGGGCGGCGCGACCGTCAGCGCGAGATCCGCATCGTGCTGTTGCAGGAGCACGCGAACCGACTGCCCGGCCAGAAGTCTGACGCGATAGGTATGACGACCGGCGCCGGTTTGAGTTTGAATGACTCCGCCGGCCTGCACCTCAGGTACGGTGCAGGCGGTCTGAACGAACCACGACAGACCACAACAGACGAACGCAACTGTTGAGAGAGTTTCTCGAGCCGCCGCATGGAATGCATGCGGACGGCGCAAGCGCATAGTCGTGAGGATTGGCATCGGCGTGGGGCAGCCGCTGTTCGCGCGCACAACGCACAACAGCTACAGCCAGGGGAAGCCGCCCAAGTATCCTTCTTGCCTTGACGGCAGATCAAGCGGGATCACGCGACCAAAAATCGTTCCGCGCGATCGAACGGAGATGTTTCACCGTGTGAGGATTCGCGCGACTACGACAAGGACTGAAGGCGTGAGACATCGCACGACACCAGCGTCCGTGGTTGCATTCGAACGCTAGCGGCAAAAACACGTAACGGTTGTGACGGATCCGACGGGAGTGTAGAAAAAGGCGTGGGCGCGTCTGATTGTTGATCGTGTGATCCCGTCACTGATGCGTCCGCGTGCCCGGCGACGGCTTCAAGTAGCGATCGAACCACTCGAGTATCCGGCGATTGACGTCGAGCGCGTCGGCACGTGAATGGCGCGACAGGCTGTGATCGCCGTTCGCATATGAGACGAACTCAGCGGTTTTCCCAAGCTGCCTCAGCGCGTAGAACATCATCTCCCCTTCGCCGAAGAGAATCGTCTGATCTTTCTCGCCGTGCAGAATCAGCACCGGCGTGCTCACCTTGTCGAGATGAAAGAACGCCGACTGCGACAGATAGCGTTCGGGGTACTCGAACGGGCTGCCTCCCATCCGTGCCTGACCGCTCTCGATGTTGCGCGAGTCGCGATCGCGTCCGCTCGCCCAGTTGCGAAACAGCTCCGGCGGCGTCGCACCGGAGACCGCGGCGGTGAAGATGTCGGTGCGCGTAATCAGATTCGACGTCGCGTAGGCGCCGAAGCTGTGGCCCCACAGCCCGAACTTGCCGCTGGCGACGTTCATCGCGCGCACCGCGTTCACCGCCGGCACGACACACTTCTCGAATGAATCAGCGGTCCGGCCGACCTTCACCTTCACGTTCGGCATCAGCATCGCGTAGCCGTGGCTGATGAACATCTGGTGGCGCGCGTCGAACCGATGGATTGCCGGCGTCATCTTTTCGTAGACCCACGTGATGACGGGAACCCGTTCGTTCTCGGCGATACCAACCGGCTTGTAGAGCAGCGCGCCGAGCCGATCGCCATCGGCGTTGTAGTAGGAGAAGAGCTCAGGCTTGCTGAAGGCGAACCGCGCGAGCTGGGGATTCAGATCGGTGATGCGCGTTCGTCGATCGGCGCCGATCAGCCACAGGTCGGGAGGATGCGTCGCGTCCTCGATCAACGACACGATCCCCTCCGACCCGGCAGCGGCGAGTCGGCCGTACGAGTCCTCACCGCGGACCACTGCTTCGACTTTCTGATCCGCGATCGTGTATCGGTACACCGTTTCGTCGTAGGTGCTGTTGTCGATCGCGCGGAAGTAGAGCGCGCTGCCGTCGCTGCTCCACACGGGATCGGTGACTTGATCCTCGAAGGCGGCGGTGATGTTCTTCCAGATGCCGTCGTTGCCAACGACGTAGACGTCGTTGAACGGCTGCGCGGTCGTGTACATGCCCGGCCTGACCGGGTCGAGTTCCGGATCGGTGAGCGTCGGATCGGCGGCGAGCGTCGCGAAGTAGGTGCCGTCCGGCGACCACACCGGCTCACCGGCCGCGAGCGTGAACGACTCGCGCCACGGCTTCGCGTCGCCGACGCCCTCCGCCGACAGCGCCATCAGCCGGTTCTTCTTCGTGAACAGCAGCTGCCGGCCGTCCGGCGACCACCAGAATCGGCCGCGCTCGGCGAGTTTGCGCGGCGCCGAGATGCGGCCGCTCTTCGCCGAGTCGATCGACAGGACGAACGTCTCGTTCTGCTCCTTGCCGACGACGCCGAGTGTGTCCGGCGCCGGCGCCACGAAGATCGCCTGCCGTCCCGTCGGCGACACGCGGAACGATCGCAGGACCGCCGGAACGGAGATCAGCGGGTTCGACGTGCCGGTCGCGATATCGATCGCCTTCAGCACCGCCTTCCGCTCGTCGACGAAGAACTGATCGCCCGGAATCCGCGCGTCCGTGCTCCTGATCGACCGGACGCGATACGAAGGCGGCGGCAGGTCGGCCTGCGGCGCCGCGATGACGATCGCTTTTCCCGATGGGTCCCACTGCGGCGCAAGGTAGACGCGCGCGGTGAACGTGTCGCCGAGCGGCGTCATCTGATCGCGCTCGGCATCCCAGACGACGACGCGCGACCGGCGTTGCTCTTCGCGGATGAACGCGAGCCGGCGTCCGTCCGGCGACCAGACCGGAAACGCGCCGTGGACCGTGCCCGTCGTGAGGGCCCGCGGCACGCCCGCTTTGCCGTCACCGATCGCCTGCACGTAGACGTAGCCGGTCGGCCGCGGCTCCTGGATGTTCCATTCGTCGCTTTGATCGGTGAGCACGTAGGCGACGCGGCGGCCGGTCGGCGAGACGGCGATCGGCTGGCCGCCGGCAAACGTCCGGATCGCGAGCATGTCTTCCGTGGTGAACGGCGAATCGGGCTGCGCCGAGGCGACCGCCATTGCACACGCGACGAGCGTCGCGAGCTGGACGAACCGCTGCATGAAAATCTCCTTGACCGAGCATGGATAGACTACATCCATGCGGCCGTCTTGTGCGCCGGATTTTGGGGTTCGGGATATGGGGTTCGGTATTACGGAATTGACGAAACGCGGACGATCAAATCCCGATTCCCGAATCCCGAATCCCGTCCAGCGTCAGCTGCTTAGCGGGCGTCGAGTGGTATGTAGCGCTGGGGGTACTCCGGACCGACGTATTCGGCGCGCGGGCGTATCAACCGATTGTTCGCGTACTGTTCGAGCACGTGCGCCGTCCATCCGGAGATACGGCTGACGGCGAAGATCGGCGTGAACAGATCGACGTCGATGCCGAGCGCGTGGTAGGTGGACGCCGAATAGAAATCGACGTTCGCGTTCAGCTTCTTCTCCGCTTTCACCAGCGCCTCGATCCGCTGCGACATCTCGTACCAGACCGGCTGCCCGGAGCGCTGACCGAGATCGCGCGACATCTGCCGCAGGTGCGTCGCGCGTGGATCTTCCGTGTGATAGACGCGGTGACCGAAGCCGGGAATCTTCTCCTTGTTCGCCAGTTTCGCGCGGACGACTTCTTCGGCTTTCTCGAGCGGCGCATCGGAGCCGATCTCGAGGAGCAGCCGCATGACGTCGGCGTTCGCGCCGCCGTGCAATGGTCCCTTCAACGTCCCGATCGCGGCGACCGTCGCCGAATGGATGTCGGTGAGCGTGGCCGCGGCCACGCGGGCGGCGAACGTCGACGCGTTCAGTTCGTGATCGGCGTGCAGGATCAGCGCGACGTCGAACGCGCGCGTCGCGAGCGAGCTCGGACGCTCACCGGTCAGCATGTAGAGGAAATTCGCCGCGTGGCCGAGCACCGGGTCGGGCACAACCGTGCCCTGCCCCCCGCTCGGCCGCCCCATCGTCGCCACCAGCGAGCTGATTTGCGCCGTCAGCCGAACGGCTTTCCGATAGTTGGCGGCCGGCGAGTTGTCGTTGGCGTCGGCATCGTAGTGGCTGAGCGCGGAGGTGAGCGTGCGCAGCGCGTCCATCAGATTGCCCCTCGACTCCGCTCGGGGCAATCCTGAGCCTGTCGAAGGATTGCCGGGAGACAGCTGACGCATGAGGCGCAGGATCGGCTCGGGCAGCGGCCGCGCCGCGACCAACTGCGACTGCAGATCGCCGAGCTCGGCGCGCGTCGGCAGCCGCCGGTGCCACAGCAGAAAGCAGACTTCTTCGAAGGTGGCGTGTTTCGCGAGATCGTGGATGTCGTAGCCGCAGTAGGCGAGGACACCGCGATCGCCATCGAGATAGCAGATGGCCGACGAGGTCGCGACGGTGTCTTCGAGCCCCGCTTTCGGCTTCGATGCGGCAGGTGCGGTCATGACACGCCGATCATACTCCCGCGGCGCGGCGTATCGGCGCGCCTGTCGGCTTGTAGATCACGCCGATCACAACGCCGAGCAGAATCCATTCGACGAATCCGGCTGCCGCGACGCTCAGCGTGAGCTTGCGCCCGATGTTCATCACCGCATAGTTGACGAGACCGATGTAAACGCCGACGAACACGCCGAGGCACGCACCAAAGCGCGCGCCTTCGGAGACGCCGGCGCCTCCTTCGTAGCCTTTCGCATAGATGTAGGTCGCCGTGAGCGTGCCAATCAAAATCCCGAGCATGAGAAACGGCATGTACGACGTGTCTTCCGCCGGCCGGTAGATCGCCGGGTAGCGACCGAATTCACCTCGCAGCAACATGCCGTAGACGAGAAATCCGTAGATCATGTCGACGACAGCCGCGGCAACAGCAGCACCGACGAGACGACCATAATTCATGGCGGACTCCTTTTCGAAGTAGTCGGTAGGGCGGCCCTTTCAGGCCGCCACACGAGCGCGTCACTCCAGGGCGAGCGAGGCGACGGCAGTTTAGTGAATTCTGGTCGAGGTGGGAATGGCGGACGTGACCGGGTCCAGGACGATCGGATCGCCCTGCGGCCCCATTTGGGCGTAGCGCAGGAACATCTGGCCCCACTCGGTCGTTTCGCACCAGCGCTCGAAGACACGGCGGTCGACGAGCGGCCAGCGGTAAAAGTCGTGATAGACGTCGCTGGCGAGAATGAAGCCGTTGACCAGCGGCGTGCGGAAGAACAGCTTCTGGAACCGCTTCAGCGGACCGAACCAGATCAGATCGCCGCCGCCGATGCGAACGAGATTCTTGCCGACATGGAAATGCCAGTTCTCGTTCGCCGCGTCGGCGTCGCCGGCGATCTCGATCTCGCGCGGATCGCCGATACCCAGGCCGTCCTCGTGCGCCAGGCGGATGTAGTCGATCGTCATCGGATCGAACCCCATCATCTTGGCCGCGACCGCATCGATGGCCACCTGATCCGCCGACGCCAGCATCACGTTCTTCACCACCGGATACATGGTCCGCGGTCCGGGTCCGTTGCCCGCCGTCGTGCCGTCCATGATGGCGAAGAGGCCCGAGTGGATTTCCTTCTGAATGGCGAGCAGGTCGACGAGCGTTTCGTGGATCCACGAGTGCGTGTAGTGGCGCCGCGTGTTCAGCAGCCCGCCGAACGCGTTCTTCATCGCGCCGGTCGTCGTCGTGTAGATGTGGCACTTCGTCGTCGGCAGGTGGACGATGTTCTTGCCGAAGAAGTAGTCGGGAATATGCAGGCCTTCAGGAAAGATCTGATTGAGCACGCGCATCCGCGCCTTCGGCACGAACGGCACCCACGTCATGTCTTCGTCTTTGAAGTTGTACAGGACCGGGATGTTGTAGCGCTTGAAGATCGGGACGTAGTGGTTGAGATCCTCGCCCTTGAACGCGTTGGTGACGACCGTCTTGTTCTGGACGCACACTTGATCGCCGAACCCGCGCCGCGCGAGAGCCTGAATCGTGCCCTCGAGCTGCCACGGCGTGGTATTCGCCGCCGGGAACGGGAAGTGCCAGGAGATGTTGTCTTTCAGAATCGTCGTCTTGTTCGACGCGAGCGCACGCGACACCCCGCCGAGCTCGACGACGCGATCGATGTCCGAGAGGATGGCATCCGGCGTGACCCGGACGACCGCAACTCTTGATTTCATGAGCTTCTATGAACCTTGACGGCCCGGCTGCAAACCGGCCACCACTTCCGATTCGCCGGCGTACTGCTGAACAATCGACAGCAATCCGGTATAGAGGAACCCGATCTGGAACAGGACGAGGAACGGAACGGTTCCGTAAATCTGATTGGCAAGCGCGTAAAACACCGTCCACGTGAAGTACAGCCCGAGCATCAGCTCGACGAGGGGCTGAACGGCGACCGTCTGGTGGTACTTCTTGCTCATCCACTCATCCGATTCGCCTTCGATCCGGTACTTCGGCGTCCGGTTGAAGTCGCTCTCCTTGTTGAGCAGCGCCTCGAACACCGCGCGCGTGTTGTTGATCGACAGGCCGATGCCGATCGACATCAGGAACGGCAGATACTTGATGCGGGCGCGCCAGTCGGTGTGGATCTCGCGCTGGCAGACCATATAGAAGTTGCAGACCGAAAACGTCGCCGCGAAGAAGAGCGGCACGTCGATCAGCAGCATCTCGTACCAGCCCATGTTGTAGCGGATGACCATCGCCGGAAACATCAGGATGGACATGACGCACATGAACGGGTAGTTGAAGTTCGCGGTGAGATGAAAGAACGCTTCGGCCTTCACGCCGAGCGGCAGCCTGGCGCGGAGCACAATCGGCAGCAGCTTCCGGCAGGTCTGGATCGATCCCTTGGCCCAGCGATGCTGCTGACTCTTGAACGCGTTCATCTCGACCGGCACCTCGGCCGGTGCGATCAGATCCGAGACGAAGACGAAGCGCCAGCCGCGAAGTTGCGCGCGATAGCTGAGATCCAGATCCTCGGTGAGCGTGTCGTGCTGCCAGCCGCCCGCCTCATCGATCGCCTGGCGGCGCCACACGCCCGCGGTTCCGTTGAAGTTGAAGAATCGGCCGCTCCGGTTGCGTCCGCCGTGCTCGAGCACGAAGTGGCCGTCGAGGAGAATCGACTGAATCTTCGTGAGCAGCGAATAGTCCTGGTTGATGTGTCCCCAGCGCGCCTGCACCATCCCGACCCCGCGATCGCTGAAGTGCGGCATCAGCCGCCTGAGGAAATCGGTCGTGGGGATGAAGTCGGCGTCGAAGATGGCGATGAACTCGCCGCGCGCCGTCTCGAGTCCCGCTTCGAGCGCCCCCGCCTTGAACCCGAAGCGATCGGCGCGGTGGTAGTACTTGATGTCGATCCCCTGCGCGGCGAAGCGGCGGACGGCCGACTCCGCGATGCTGCGCGTCTCGTCAACCGAATCGTCGAGCACCTGGATCTCGAGCAGCTCGCGCGGATAATCGATCGCACACACCGACGCGATGAGGCGATCGGCGACGTACATCTCGTTGTAGAGGGGCAGCTGAATCGTGACCACCGGCATGGGATCGAGGGGAGGACCGGCTTTCGGCTCTTTACCCTTGTGCCGCATGTAGAGGTACACGAGGTAGTAGCGGTGCCACCCGTAAATCGCCAGAACGATCAGGACGAAGAAGTACGTGGCGAGCGTGAGGGTCTCAAAGGCCGTCATGTTCTACGCGTGCAATCATTTATATTACTGTCGGGTTTAAATGACGTCAAACAAACAGCTGCAGGATCTGCTCGAACAGGTTGCGCGCGGCGCACTCGATCCGGACACCGCCCGCGAGCAGCTGCTCGATGTATTGCGAGCGCGTCCGTACGAAGATCTTGGATTCGCCCGCGTCGATCATCATCGAACCATCCGCCAGGGATTCCCGGAGGTCATCCTCGGTCTAGGCAAAACGCCTGCCCAGATCGCGGCGATCGCCTCGGAGATCGTCCGCCGCGGATCGACCCTTTTGATCACGCGCGCGAGCGCGGATGCGTACGAGGCGGTGCGCGCTGAGGTTCCAGGGGCGACGTATTACGCCGATGCGTCGATCATTTCGTTCCGTCAGCAAGACATCAGCCCGGGCAAGGGCACCATCGTCGTCGCCGCCGCCGGCACATCGGATCTCCCGGTCGCTGAAGAAGCGGCGCGCACGGCGGAGCTGATGGGCAATACCGTCTGCCGGCTGTACGACGTCGGCGTCGCCGGACTGCACCGGATTCTCGGCGAGCGCGCACGGCTCGCCTCGGCGCGCGCCATCGTCGTCGTCGCGGGCATGGAGGGCGCCCTGCCCAGCGTCATCTCCGGCCTCGTCAGCGTCCCGGTCATCGCCGTGCCGACCAGCATCGGCTACGGCGCCAGCTTCGGCGGCATCGCCGCGCTCCTCGGCATGCTGAACAGCTGTGCCTCGGGCGTCTCGGTCGTGAACATCGACAACGGCTTCGGCGCCGCGACGATCGCGTCGTTGATCAACCACTTGTGACGATGACGTTGATGTAAAATCCCGGGTTTCGCACCGATGCAGCCAGGCGCCCTGCGGGCTCTCGAATTCGACCGGATCGTGGAGGCCGTCACGGGCTTCGCGCTGACGCCCATGGGCGCCGAGCGCCTGGCCCGGCTGGCGCCGTCTACCGATCCGCATCGGGTTGCCCAGCTGCTGGCCGCCACGACCGAGACCGCGCGTTTCATCAGCGCCAACGGTCTGTTCCCCCTGCACGCCTCGAGCGACTTGCCGCAGATCCTCGGCGCGCTGGCCGTCGAAGGGCGGCCGCTCGAAGCACTGCGGCTTCTGTCGCTGGCGGCGTTTCTCGATTCGGTGGAAGAGTCACGCCTCGCGATTCGGCGCGTCGCCGCTTCCTTTCCACTTCTCGATGCGGCCAGCGGCGGCGTGACGTCGTTCAAGGATCAGTCGGCGCAGATTCGCGACAAGATCGACCAGTCCGGCGAGGTCGTTGACGACGCCAGTCCGCAGCTGAAGGGGATTCGGGATCGGCTGCGCAAGCAGCGCTCGCGGCTGCGAACGACGCTCGAATCGTATCTGCGCGGCAAGGAGACGGCGAAGTATCTCCAGGATCAGGTCGTCACCGAGCGCAACGGCCGCTACGTGCTGGTGGTGAAATCCGAGCACCGCACCGGCATCCCCGGGATCGTTCACGGCAGCTCGACGAGCGGCGCCAGTCTGTTTCTCGAGCCGCTCAGCACGGTCGAGATCAACAACGACATCGTCGCGCTCGAGGAACAAGAGGCCGAAGAGGTCCGCCGGATTCTGCTGGCGCTGACCGACGCCTTCCGGCATCGCGCCGGCGATCTCGCGCGCACCATCGACGCCGCCTCCGAAATCGACGTCCTCCAGGCACGGGCGCGATTCTCGGAATCGATCGATGCCATCGAGCCGGCGCTGACGACCGACGGCGCGTTCGAGCTGCAGGCGGCGCGGCATCCGCTTCTCAAGAACGCGGTGCCGGTCACGATCAAGATCATTCCGCCCGCCACGGTCTTGCTGATCACCGGTCCGAACACCGGCGGCAAGACGGTCGCGTTGAAAACCGCTGGCCTGCTGGCGTTGATGGCGCAGGCCGGGCTGCGCATTCCAGCGGCCGACGGGTCACGGGTGCCGGTATTTCGCTCGCTGTTCGCCGACATCGGCGACGAGCAGTCGATCGACGCGAGCCTGAGCACGTTCTCGGGGCACATCACCAACATCGCCTCGATGGATCGGTCGCTGAACGCACCGGCACTCGTCCTGCTCGACGAAGTCGGGTCGGGGACGGATCCGATCGAGGGCGGCGCGCTGGGTGTGGCGATCGTCGATCATTTCCGGCGCCGCGGCGCGACCGTCATCGCGACGAGTCACTACGACGCGTTGAAGAGCTACGCCTCGACGACGGACGGCGTGGCGTCCGCGGCATTCGGTTTCGACGCCGAGACGTTCGCGCCAACGTATCAATTGATGTACGGCACGCCCGGACGCAGTCTTGCGCTGGAGATCGCCGGCCGCCTTGGTCTGAATCCGACGGTCGTGGCCGCGGCGCGCGAGAACCTGAGCGCGCGCGAGGCGCAGCTCGCCGAGCATCTCGCGAAGATCGATCGCGACATGCGCGCGCTCGAGCACGAACATCGGCTCGCCGTGAAGGAACGCGAGACGCTGGCCGACGCCGAAGCGCGCATGCGCCAGCGAGAAGAAGCGCTTCGCCAGCGTGAAGAGACGTTCCGGCGGCGGCTGACCGAAGAGCTCGACGCGCAGGTGCGCGAGGCGCGGCGCGAAATCGACGCCGTGATCGCGGAGCTGAAGGCGAAGACCGAGGCGATGGCCCAGGAGGCCGGGCGCCAGACGACGGCGGTGTCGACCGGCCACACCGGCGGCGCGCGCAGCGACGCCCGCGCGGCGGTGGACAACGTCGCGAAGCGGATTCTCGAGGGTGACGAATCGCAAATCTCGGAAATCCGCAATCCGCAATCCGCAATCCGCAATGTGGAGGTCGCCGTCGGCGACCGCGTCATCGTCGGCGGTCTCGGACTCGAGGCGCTCGTGACTGGCATCCACGACGGCACCGCGGACCTCGACGTCCGCGGCAAGCGCATGCGCGCGAGCGTGCGCGATCTGAAGGTGGTCGGCAGCGGTGGACCTCCAACGCCGGCGAAAGTCAACGTCAACGTCGCGCTGCAGCCGCGCGACGCGGCACCGGCGGACTTGAACGTCATCGGCTGCACGGTTGACGAAGCGATCGCACGAGCCGAACGGTTTCTCGACGAGTCGCTGCTCACCGATCAACGCGTCGTTCGACTGATTCACGGTTACGGAACCGGTCAGCTGAAGCGCGCGCTGACCGGATTCTTGCAGCAGCACCCGCTGGTGGCGCGCTTCGCCACCGCTCCGCCGGAGCAGGGCGGCGGCGGCGTCACCGTGGTGGAGTTGAAGGACTGATTGGCGCTCTTTCCGCAACGCTTCATCGACGATCTCCGCCTGCAGGCGAACATCGTGCAGGTCGTGCAGGAATACGTCCCGCTGAAGCGCGCCGGCCGCACCTACAAGGGACTCTGTCCATTCCACGGCGAGAAGACACCGTCCTTCCACGTCGATCCCGAGAAAGGCTTCTTCCACTGCTTCGGATGCGGCGCCGGTGGAGATGTCTTCAAGTTTCTCGAGCTCCACGAGAAACTGGCGTTCCCAGACGCCGTCCGCACGCTCGCCCAGAAGTTCGGCGTGGCGTTGCCGGAGCTGACCGAGGGCGACGAGCACACGCGGCAGGACGCCGCGCTGCGCGAGGCGCTCCTGAAGGCGCACGAGATCGCGGCGGCGTATTTTCGCGACCAGCTCGCGAGCCCGGCGGGTGCGCGTGCGCGGCAGCAGTTGAAGGACCGCGACGTCTTGCCGCAGACAATCGAGCAGCTCGGTCTGGGCTTCGCGCCGAACTCGCGCGATGGGCTCAAGAGCCGTCTGCTGAAACAGGGGTTCGACGAAGGAAGCCTGGTGCAAAGCGGGCTGCTGGTGCGGCGCGAGACCGGCCCTTCGACAGGCTCAGGGCCGTCCCGAGCAACGTCGAGGGACGGCGAGGTCGTCGACCGCTTCCGGAATCGTCTGATGATTCCGATTTGCCGCGACACCGGATCGGTCATCGCGTTCGGCGGAAGGCAGATGGACGCGGATCAGGGCGGTCCCAAGTACCTGAACTCGCCCGAGACCCCAATCTACTCAAAGAGCCGGACACTCTACGGCCTCAATCTGACCAAGCAGCAGATCCGGAAGGTCGGATTCGCGGTCCTCGTCGAGGGCTACTTCGACTTCGCACAGCTGTTTCAGTCGCAGGCGGCGCCGGCCGTGGCATCGTGCGGCACGGCGCTGACGCCGCAGCAGGCGCAGCTCCTGCACCGATTCACCGCAAAGGTGGTTCTGAGCTTCGACCCCGACGCGGCGGGTCAGGGGGCGGCGGCGCGCTCGTGCGAGATGCTGGTGACGGAAGGCTTCGACGTCAACGTCGTCGCACTGGACAAAGGCGCAGATCCGGATACATTCATCCGGAAGACGGGAGCGGAGTCATATCGTGAAAGATTGCGGGGCTCGCGGCCGTATTTAGAGTACTTGCTCGATCGGGCGGCCGAGGGACTCGATCTCGGCCATGAAGACAATCGGCGACAATTTCTGGGGCGCATGTTGAGTGTCGCGGCCTGGATTCCCGACGCCGCGGCGCGGGATCAATTCGCCGATCGCATCGCTCACAAGGCGCGGATTACAGAAGAGGTAGTACGCGCGGAGATCCGGAAGGCGGCCGCCAGCCGGCGGACGTCGGTCACGACTCGGGAGCTGCCGTCATTTGGGCAGCTCAAACAAGCCGAAAAGGCACTCATTTGGGGGTTGATACACGACACGGGCGTCGCGATGCACGCCCTCGGCGAGCTCGACGAGGCGGATCTGGAGAATCTGGCAGGCCGCGAAATTCTCGAAATGGCGCGAAGCCTGCAAAATCTTCAGCCGGATCTCTTACCATCCACGCTTTTGCAGCGTCTAAGTACCGTGAACGCCCAGCTAGTCACAAGCATCGCCGCCACGGACGCCTCGCCGGCATCTGTCCCTACATCCGCCAAGGCATTGAAACGGCTCAGATTGGAAAGGGAGCGGGCGGCCATCAAACGTGAAATCGACCGGCTACAGGAAGTCGGTGCCGACCCCTACGGGGACGAAGTGAATGCACTCTCGCGACGGCTCTTGGCCGTGGCGGTAGAACTGGACCGCGACATTACAGGACGTAGAGACGAATAATCATATGGCAGCAGACAAAAGGCCTACTTCACCGCATCGAGGACCTGACGTAGGAGGCGACTTGTCGATCGAGGAGAAGTACGACGAAGTCAGGCAGCTGATCAACATCGGCAAGGAAAAGGGCTATCTCCTCTACGACGAGGTCAATGAGCTCCTGCCCTCGGAAATCACCTCCTCCGACGAGCTCGACGATCTGTTCAATACGTTCGGCAGCGCCGGCATCGAGGTCATCGACTCCGATCAGAAGTACCTGCGCGACGACGTCAAGCCGATCGATCGGACGCAGGAAGGCGCCGAGGAGCTCGAGCTCGATCTCACGCCGGGCGCACTCGACAAGACCAACGATCCGGTCCGCATGTACCTGCGCGAGATGGGCACCGTCCCGCTGCTCACGCGCGAGGGGGAAGTCGAGATCGCGCGCCGCATCGAGCGCGGCAAGCTCGCGGTGATCAAGTCGATCTCGCGGACGCCGCTGATCTCGAAGAAGGTGATCCTGCTCGGCGATCAGCTGCACACCGGCGAGCGCACCATCCGCGAACTGGTGATCTTCAACGACGAAGAGATCACCGACGAGCGCATCGTCGAGCGCTCCAAGCAGGTGCAGAAGCAGATCGACGCCGTGCGCAAGGCGCGCGCGGTGTACGAGAAGCTCAAGGAAAAGATGGACGACACGCCCAAGGGCACCACCAGCCGCGACAAGCGGAAGTACCGCCGCTGCAAGTGGGCGGCGATGCGCGCGCAGGTGGAGCTGTCGCAGGCGATCCGCCGCATCGAGTTCACCGAGTCGGTAAAGCGGCGCCTGATCGACGACATGAAGGACGCGGTCGAAAGCGTGCGCTCCGTCCAGCGCGAGGTCGAAGCCTACGAGCGTCAGCTGAACCCGAAGAACAAGAAGCTCAAGCTGAAGGACGAGGAGAAGAAGAACGTCCAGCGGCAGATCAAGGAGCTGCGCGCCAAGATCAAGGCGATCAGCGACTCGCTCGAGCAATCGCCTGACGAGTTGAAGCAGACGCTCGAAGTCATCATCAGCGGCGAGTGGAAGGCGGAGCAGGCGAAGAAGGAGCTGGTCGAAGCGAACCTCCGGCTCGTCGTGTCGATCGCCAAGAAGTACACGAACCGCGGGCTGCAGTTCCTGGATCTGATTCAGGAAGGCAACATCGGCCTGATGAAAGCGGTCGACAAGTTCGAGTACCGCCGCGGCTACAAGTTTTCGACCTACGCGACGTGGTGGATTCGCCAGGCGATCACCCGCGCCATCGCCGACCAGGCGCGGACCATCCGCATCCCGGTCCACATGATCGAGACGATCAACAAGCTGATTCGCACGTCGCGCGCGCTCGTCCAGGAGCTGGGCCGCGAGCCGACCTCCGAAGAGATCGCCAAGCGGATGGACATCCCGGTGTCGAAGGTCCGCAAGGTCCTCAAGATCGCGCAGGAGCCGATCTCGCTCGAGACGCCGATCGGCGAAGAGGAGGATTCGCATCTGGGCGACTTCATCGAGGATCGCCAGGTGGTGTCGCCGGCCGAAGCGGTCATCAACCTGAATCTGAAGGAACAGACCGAATCGGTGCTGAAGACGCTCACGCCGCGCGAGGAGAAGGTCATCAAGATGCGGTTCGGCGTCGGCGACGGCAGCG
>DAIUKO010000086.1:0-4415 GCA_036848175.1 Vicinamibacterales bacterium
CCCGCCGCCGCTCGCGGCTATCGACTGCGTTGCCGGAGAGACGCCGTAGGTGCACGCGGCGGTTTCGAATCGGAATCCGTTCTTGAACGTGAAGCTCAGGCCGTTCGGATTCGTGACCTTGACGTCGACAGTGCTTGCCGCGCGCGATGGCGAAGTCGCCGTGATGCTGCTCGGATCATCCACGACGGTGCTCGCGGCGGCCGAGGTGCCGAACAAGACGGTGGCCCCGCTCACGAAATTCGCGCCAGACAGTTTTACGGTCGTGCCGCCAGCCGTCGAACCCTGAAACGGCGCGACCCACGCGATGATCGGTCCGCTGCTGGCGGAAGTTGCGCAGACGATGCCGTCGATTTCAGAACGGTGGTTGGCGCATGGCGCCAGACCGCCCGCAATGGTCTGACTCGCCTGCTCGTTGTAGAAAACCTGGAAGTCATCGGACAGGACACCGTTGTAGTCGTAGACGAGAATCGTGTCTCGTTGGGTCGTATTTGACTGGCCGCTGATGGTCCAATCCATCGAGATCGACGTGGTGCCTTGGAAATTGACGTTGTTGGCAATGATCGTTCGAGGCGGCAGCCAACTGGGGCCGTTCGCCGAGTACATCGCCTTCGCCACCATGTCGAATTTGTTGCGCAACGTGCTGCGTTCCACCACCTGGAGACCAGTGCCTGCGGCCGACCACTTGATCCCGATCTCCATTCCTTCGATGTCCGAATTGACAATGCGGATGTCGGTAGCCGCGTAATCCTCGCCGTGGAATCCACGGTCGCAGCACGCTGAGCTCGCCGGATCGCCGCTGCCGAGAATCGTGAGCCCGTCGAATCGGACGCGCGCAGACGGGTAGTGATAGATGCCGACGTTGTACACGTTCCAGATCTTGAGATCCTTGATCACGGTCTCGACCGGATTCGCGGCAGGCGCCGGATCCTGACTGCTCACCCACCAGTAGGTCAGTCCACCCTGCGACGCGCCGTAGACCTCGTTGTTATTGAACTCGAGAATCGGCATCGCGTTGCCGTCGCGCGCGACGTACAACGACATGTCCTGGCCTTTTGCGGTCGGCATCATCACGGTGCCGAGCATGCGCATGAAGAACTTGTAGCCGTACGACCCTTCGACGTCATCGCAGTCGAAACTCGACGCGACGTTGTTGCGCACGTAGTTGTTCGGGCCGCGGAACCAGAATCCCTGACCCTCGTTGCCGTCGCCCAGGCGTCCGCCGGTGCCGCGGCTGCGGACCACGAAGTTGTGGTCGATGAGGTTGAAACTCTCCGAACCATCCTCCGTCGTGATTCCGGCCCCAGCGTAGTTGTAGACGACGTTGTCCTGCACGAGTCCGTAGTGCGTGTTGTGGATCGCGATGCCCCAGCGGCGGCGGTGATCGGTCGACCCGCCGTCGATCGCGTTGCCGATCAACGTGTATTGATAGCCGTTCGCTGGCGTCGTGGCCGGCCCCATCAGATGATGCAGGTGCATCGGATACCGGCCGATCTGGTTTCCCGGGCCAGTAACATCGGCAATCGTCCGTCCAAGATCTCGGAAGAGCGCGTAACGGATATCGACATCCGCTCGCTCGGTGAAGATCACGTGTCCCTGGACGCCGGCGCTGCCGATGGGAATGTCCGATCGCACGACGACGTTGCGCGTCAAGTTGCCGACGTGAGGGAGGAATCGCAGGGCAGCAGACATATCGCGCCCGCCGAGGTGATCGAATGTCAGGCCCGCGTTCAGTGTGATCACGCTGCCAGAGATGTTCGTGACAGTACGCTCTTCCCACTGCGGCGCCGTGATGCGCCAGTCAGGGTTGACCTCGTTCCACTTGAGATGACGCGTGTCCGGCAGCATCAACCGGTCGCCGATTTGCCAACCGGTCGCTGCCTGCTCGAGTGTGAGCGTCGTGTTCCCCTTCTTGGGCTCGACGGTCACCCGCGAGAACGTCGGTGTCTTGATGGCGCCGTGCATCTGCACTTTGCCGAGGCCGATCAGCGCCGTGCCGAACTGCTCGGGATCGGTGGTCGTATTGAGCGTCTGATTGGCGATGACGATTTCGGCAGTGACGCCTGCTGCGACGGGATTTGCCACCGTGCCGACGTCAAGGCTCCCGGCCGCCATGACCATGAACGTGCCCACCTTGATTCGCGTGTTCACGTCGGTCCGGAACGTGAGCCGGCCGTTGACCGCCACGCAGGGCAGCGCGACGTCGCTGACGATGTCGTAGGTCACCGTCGTGCCGCTTGCGACGTTGATGATGTCGGTAGCCGTGGGCACGCGCGCCGGCGACCAGGTGGACGGATTCGACCAGGCGCCGCTGGCGACGCTCGCGATCGTCGGCGCGGCGCAGAAATCAGGAATGTTGTGCGGGAGCGCGGTGGTGGAGGCCATCGCGCTCATGTCGTGCGCCTGCGCGTAAGCCACGCCGGGACACACGACAGCGCTCAAGCACGCATAAAGCGTCCAGAAGGAAAGCGAAGACTTCCCGTAGGTAGTTCGCAGTCGTGTGCGCATGGCGACGTGGCAAGAGCAACTCGAGCACCATGCAGGAGCTTGCTAGGGTCTCCCACGCAACTCACCGGCCAAGAGTCTCTTAGCTCGCGGCGTACATGAACGCTCACGCTCGACGGCGCCGAACCGCCGTCCACCGAGCAACAAATACCGTGTAGAGGTAACATTTTTGGCCGTTACTGCGCGGAATGTCGGGTTCGCGTGCGGGCTCTCAACAGACGCGCTTGCCGATGACCGCGCGGGAACGCGATGTGAAGTCGCCGGGCCAGCGACCTTTTGGGTGCCGGACGGTTGACTATTCATGTCGCATCACGGGAGCTAAACTCAGATCCCCATGGCCCTGCGCATCGCATTCGATCTCGACGGCGTGCTTGCCGACATGGAATCGGAACTCGTCCGCCAGGCGGAGACGCTGTTTGGCGAGGCCATCGCACGCCCGGTCGAGGCACGCGCGCCCGATGCCGCTGCGGCGAGCGAGCCGGGCACCGACCCGTCGACATCCGAGGAGCAGCGCCAGGCCGTCGCCGAAACCGCGGCCGAAAACGTTCCTCCGTTGCTCAAGGTGAAGATGACGCCGCGGCAGCAGCGGCGCCTCTGGAAACACGTCGAATCGATCGAGAACTTCTGGTGCACGCTCGACGAGCTCGAACCTGGCATCATCGGCCGTCTCGCGTCGATCGCGGCCGAGCGCCGGTGGGAGATCATTTTCCTGACGAAGCGTCCGCAGAGCGCCGGCGCGACCGCGCAGGTTCAGAGCCAGCGCTGGCTGCAGTCGAAAGGATTCCCGCTGCCGAGCGTCTTCGTCGTCCAGGGCTCGCGCGGCCGCATCGCCCACGCGCTCGGCCTCGACATCGTCGTCGACGATCGCCCCGAGAACTGCCTCGACGTCGTCGTCGACTCGAAGGCGCGCGCGATCCTGGTGTGGCGCGATGATGAGAAGAATCTGCCTGCCGCCGCGCGCCGCCTCGGCATCGGCGTCGTCAAGACCGTCGACGAATGCCTGGAGGTCCTCGTCCAGATCGACACTCCGGCGGAACAGCCTGGTGTCATCGATCGGGTGAAGCGTCTGCTAGGTTTGAAGGAACCGGCCAGCGCTTAATCCGATCGCGAAGCTTTATCGCGGCACTGAAGCCCTTTGTGTTATCGCCACCAGCCGCGCATCCAGTAATACGGAATGCCCGCGAGCTCGTGGGCGACTTCACCCGACAGCCGCAAGCCGTCGCTCCGAGGCCGGAGCCACGCCGACCACGATCCGCGATGCTTGGGATCCGGCGCGATCGCGGGAAGCGGATTCACGCCGACCGCGTGAAATGCTCCGACCGATCGGCGCATGTGGACGGCTGACGTGACGAGCACCAACCGATCGACGCGGAGCGAATCGAGCATTGCCGCAACCGAGACCGCTTCTTCACGCGTGTCGCGCGACTCCGACTGCAGCACGATGCGATCGTTCGGCACGCCCAGTTGCACGAGCAGATTGCGCATGTTGACGCTGCTTGGTTCCGATGCGTCTCCCGCCCCCGAATTCCCTCCGGAACTGATGATCCAGCGGGGATTCAACAGCCGGTAGATCCGCCAGGCTTCGAGAACTCTCGCGCCGGCGGTGGCATTCGGCACCGAAATCCGATCGTCCCATCCGAACACCACGTCATCGCCCGCGCCGAGGATGACGATCGCGGTCTTGTCCGGGGGCACGTCGACATGCTCGAGAGGCGCGTACCCGATCGCGAGAAGGCGCGACAGGCCAGCCGGGACCGCGTACATGCTGGCGAGGAGGTAGAACGTTGCGATCGAGAACACGAACCGCCTCGCGGCGTTCGATCGCGGCCGCGCCGCGATCCAGACGGCTGCAATAAAAAGAGCGAGCACGGCGCCGGTTGTCGAGAAGACGACATCGATCAGCCGGCTCATGG
>DAIUKO010000086.1:4515-10262 GCA_036848175.1 Vicinamibacterales bacterium
TTCCGCTCGCCGGAGGCAGCCTTGGGCGGCTGCGCGACCGCTGATCCTTTCGGTTTGTCATGCCACGGTTTTCGATCGCGATCGCGCGGCGGCTTTCCGGACCAGGGTTTCTGATCCCGCGGTTTGCCGGACCATGGTTTCCGCTCGCCGGAACCAGTCCTGGATGATTGCGCGACCGGTGATCCTTTCGGTTTATCGCGCCACGGTTTCCGATCGCCGTGCGGCTTGTCGCCCCATGGTTTTCGATCGCGCGGTGGCGTGGCGTGCCATGGTTTTTGGCCGTGCTCGCGGCGCGCGTGGCGCTCGGCGCGCCGTTCCTGATTGCGCTCCTTCTTCTGATCGCGGAACTGCTGCCGCGGATCCTTGTGTTGCCCGCCCGGCCGCCAATCGCGGCCGCGCACCTCGCCTTCGCCCCGCGGCGGCGCACCCGCGTCGCGGCTGCGCCAGGACGCACGCTCGGCCTCCGGCGATTCCCACAACTTGCCGCGCGCGAACCATCGCAGCAGCACATCCTTGTTCGTCCGTTTCAGCTGCGTGACCGTCGGCGCGAGCTCCTGCTGATCGCGCGCGCGGAATGCCGTCGGCTTGCCGTCGATCAGGATCGTCCAGTACGCGAAGCGCGGAGGCATGTGTCTTGATCCGAAATTCGTGAGCTACCGATCAAATCGCTTCAGCTTCTCGACGAGCGTCGTTCGTTTGAGATTGAGAAGCTTCGCCGCCTGCCCTTTGTTCCCACCCGTGCGCTCGAGCGAACGCTGAATGAGCTCGCGCTCGACGTTCGCGATGTACTCGTCGAGATCGATTCCCTCCTCCGGCAGGGCGACCACCGGCGACGCCACGGTCTCCTGCGCCTCCTGAACATCCGACGGAAGATCGCCGATATCGATCTGCGGCCGCGACGCGCTGAACGCGACCGCACGCTCGACCGCGTTCTCGAGCTGTCGCACGTTGCCGGGCCACGAGTAGGCCATCAGCCGGCGCATCGCGTCCTGCGACACGCTCTTGCGCTCCACCGGTCCCTTCTTCAACGCGGAGCTATCCTTCGCCAGCCTGTCGAGAAAGTGTTGGACCAGCAGCGGGATGTCCTCCTTGCGCTCGCGCAGCGAGGGCAGTTCCACCGGAATGACGTTCAGCCGGTAGAACAGATCCTCGCGAAAGCTGCCCTCCGCCACCATCCGCCCGAGATCGCTGTTGGTCGCCGCGATCACGCGCACGTCCACCTTGACGGTGTGCGAGTCGCCGACACGTTCGAACTCGCGCTCCTGCAGCACGCGCAGCAGCTTCATCTGCAGCGCCGGACTCATCGTCCCCACTTCGTCGAGAAACAGCGTGCCCTTGTTCGCCTGCTCCAGACGTCCCTGCCGGTTGCCGACGGCGCCGGTGAACGCGCCGCGGACGTGGCCGAAGAGCTCGGCCTCGAGCAGCGTCTCTGGAATGGCGCTGCAGTTGAGCGCGACGAAGCGATTCTGGCGCCGCGGACTGCTGTGATGAATCGCGCGCGCGACCACTTCCTTGCCGGTGCCGGTCTCGCCGGTGATCAGAATCGTGCTGCTCGTCGCCGCGACGGTCTCGAGCATTTGAAACAGCCGCGCCATGGGACGGCTCTTGCCGATGATTCCGCTGAAGCGATACCGCTCCTCGAGCTGCGCGCGCAGGTACGCGTTCTCCGATTTCAACCGCCGCTGCTCGAGCGCCGCGTCGAGGACGTGCAGCAGTTCGTCGATTTGAAACGGCTTGTTGACGAAATCCCAGGCGCCGCGCTTGATCGCTTCGACGGCGTCCTTCACGGTGCCGAAGCCGGTGACGACGATGGCGATGATTTCGGGATAGCGTCCGACGGCGGCTTCGACGACGGCGGAACCGTCGATGCCTGGCAGACGGAGATCAGTAATGATGATGTCGAAGGCGAAGTCGGTCAGCTTCGCGATCGCAACCTCGCCGGATTCTGCTTGAACAACCTTATATCCGCGATCGGAAAGCTGCTCGGCGACAGCCTGCCGCAATGGGGCCTCGTCTTCGACGAGCAGGACATGTTTCGGTGGATCAGCCATTTACGGACGCGCCAAGATCTTGACACGGCCTGCCCACGGTGTCCAGACAGCGATGGGCCCCGATCCGCCTCCTTATCAATGGACGGACGAAGCTTTGCACGGAGCGCGGCCACTCATCCCTCCGAAGCTCTTGCAGGCTTTTTCTTCGGCGATCAAGGTCGCAGCGCCCGCCGCGATCTTCCGCCGCCGCAGTGAGCAACCTTCGAAGCCGCTTGGGCTGACCGTCAGCATCGGCGCGTCTCCGCGCACGAAGCAGACGAGCACGCAGGCATTTCGTTAGTCCAAAAAATAGACTAAACTATCGATATGAACGTCAGCGTCCACGGCGCGAAAACGCAGCTCTCGAAGCTGCTCGACCTGGTCGAAGATGGCGAGTCCGTCGTTATCGAGCGGCACGGACGTCCTGTCGCGCAGCTCGTGCCCGTACGCAAGCGTCGCGCATCGCCACTCGGGACCATGCGGGGACAGTTCGAGATGGCCGAAGGGTGGGAGCGACCGCTGACTGATGAAGAGGCCGAAGCGTTCTGGGGCGGGCGCTAAGTCCGCCCATCTCCTCGACACCAGCGCACTGCTCTGGGCGCTCGGGGAGCCGGAGCGCCTGTCGTCGCGCGCACGCCGGCTCGTGGAAGCAGGCGAGAACGTCGTCAGCGTCGCCTCCTACTGGGAGGTGGTCATCAAGACCCAGAAAGGGCTGCTGACCATCTCGGATCTCGCCACGTGGTGGCGCCGGGCCACCGAGCTCACGACCGCACGGGTGCTGCACATTCGCGCCAGCCACATCACGGCGTTGGCCGCCCTGCCGATGCTGCACAGGGATCCGTTCGACCGCATCCTGATTGCGCAGGCCAAGGCCGAGGGGCTCGCGCTCGTCACGAACGACGCGTCGATCGGCGAGTATCCGATTCAGACGCTGTGGTAGCCCCGTCCCACGCGGTCGCCGTCGCGTCGCGGTCGTTCTCCAGGAATCAACGGCTGCGCGACGAGCTCGCCGCCCGCTACACGAACATCCGCTGGAATCTGACCGATCGCGTGCTGGAAGGTCAGGAGCTGATCGATTTCCTGCGCGGACACGAGCGCGCGATTACCGGCCTCGATCGTCTCGACGAGCGCGTGTTCAGCGCGGTCCCGGAGCTGCGCCTCGTGAGCAAATACGGCGTCGGCCTCGACATGATCGATCTCGAGGCGGCGCGGCGACACGGCGTGAGCATCCGCTGGACGCCGGGGGTGAACCGCCAGGCGGTGGCGGAGCTGACGATCGCGTTCATGATCGCGTTGAGCCGCCGGATCCTTCCGCTCGCCGCCGAGATGCGCGACGGCGGATGGCGTCAGCGGCGCGGCCGGCAGATCTCGTCGGCCGTCGTCGGGATCGTCGGCTGCGGCCACGTCGGACAGCAAGTCGCGCGGCTCTGCCGCGCCTTTGGCGCGGAGGTGATCGCCAACGACATTCGCGCCTACGACGATTTCTATCGCGCGCACGCGGTGACGCCGGTCGATCTCCCCACGCTCCTCGCACGATCGGATTTCGTCACCCTCCACGTGCCGCTCGACGCGTCGACGCGAGATCTGATCGGCGCGCGCGAGATCGCGTCGATGAAGCCGGGCGCGTTTCTCATCAACACCGCACGCGGCGGCATCGTCGACGAGGCGGCGCTGAAGGCCGCCCTCATCGACGCGCGGCTCGCCGGCGCGGCGTTCGACGTGTTTGCGACCGAGCCGCCGATAGATCGGGAGCTGCTGCGGCTGCCGAACTTCCTCGCGACGCCGCACATCGGCGCCAGTACTGAAGAAGCGGCGCTCGCGATGGGGCGGGCGGCGATCGCGGCCCTCGACGCGTCTCCCGAGAGCATCGATTTGACGGCGGAAGTCGCCTCGCCAAGGTTTTGACGGCGGTAATAACACGCTCGCCGAAAAACAATTTCGTAATCTCTAAACCTTCACGCGGGTACCTCCGATACACAAGCTCGGAGGCAATTTTCCAGTGGAACGCAAAACAATCTCGATCATGAAGGCCTGTGAGCTGGTGGGTGTGAGCCGTCGGACAATCTATAACTGGCTCTCGAGCGGTAAGATCGAATACGTCCGCACGGCCGGCGGATCGGTTCGGATCTTCGTCGACACGCTGTGGCGTGATCCGAACAACACGCAGAACCGGCAGCCCGCCGAGCAGCCGATGTGGCAGACCGAAGGCCGGAACCAGGTGTGATGTCGTCGTCGAAGCCGCTGAGCGTAGAGGAGCTTCAGGCGAGGAGACAGATGGACGAAACGCCCAACCTCCGTCTCCTCTTTCATCGCCTGAACAATCAGCTGGGTATCATCCTGGCGCACGCGGAGCTCCTCGAATCGAAGGCGCCGGACGACATGAACCGCGCACGCGCGGCGCAGGTCGTCACGAGCGCCCTCGAGGCCATGAGCACCGCGAAACAAATCCGTCGCATCGCAAGCCCGTCGGTCGAACCTCAGTAGGACCCCAACCGCAGGAACGTAATTGGTCCGTCAAGGCATTGACGGCCGAGCTAGAACTTTCGTCAGAAAGTTGACGAATTCTGCGGCCTTGCCCCCAAAGATCCCCAAAGGTTCCGAAACAAAACACGCCAATAAGTCACTGTGAGTGTGTTGCTTACGCCGAAACTCTGCTGAAGTGTGCTGAGGATCGGAACACACGCTCGTCCGTTGGTATCGCCGTTGCGATAACGCGCACCTGTCGGAATCATCGAGCAGCATTCCGGCGTTCATAGGAGACTTTGAATGCGCGCCCAACCCGTCGCCGCCACTCACAACCGCCGCATCGTCGCCAGCCTGCCCTTCGTGGAGGCGCTCGCGCGACGCATGGCCAGCTCGATGCCGAATTCGATCGACATCGGGGATCTCGTCCAGGACGGCGTCCTCGGACTGATCGATGCCGCGCACCGCTTCGACGAGGAGCGCGGGATCAAGTTCGAAACGTTCGCCGAACGGCGGGTGCGCGGGGCGATGATCGACGCGCTGCGCCGTGATGCGTGGCCGCGCGGCGTGCGGCGTCAGCGCCGTGAGCTCGATGCGGCGCGCGAAGCGCTGCGCAAGGAGCTCGGGCACGAACCGTCGATGGCCGATCTGGCGGCGCGGATTGGATCCGACGAAAAGCGCTTGAGTCGGACCATCGTCCGCATCAATACGATTGAATCGACGTCGCCGCTGGCGACCGGCGAGCACATGGACGAGAGCTCGCTGCCGCCCGCGCTCGTGCCGTCCGAGCCCGATTCACCCGACACCGCCTACGAAAAGCTCGAAACCAAAGAACGGGTGCGCGCGGCGATTCAGTCGCTGCCGTGGCGCGAGCGGAAGGTCATCGGTCTCTACTACTACGGCGAAGTGACGATGAAGCAGATCGGCGCGGAGATCGGCGTCAACGAATCGCGCGTCTCGCAGCTGCACGCACGCGCCATCCGCCGCCTGCGCGACGCGCTCGGTGACATGAATCCGCAGAAAGTTGCGGAGATGCGCCGTCAGCTGATCGCGTTTGCCGCGAAGAAGCCGGTGATGGCGAAGGCCGATCTGGTCCCGATGAACGCCGATCCGACGATGACGGCAGAGAAGGTTGCGCCCACGCAGGCTGTCGTTCTTCCCTACAAGCGCGTCGCGAAAAAAGGCGTACCGGCGAAGACTGCGATCAAGATGCCGCGTCAGCGTGAGGCCGTCGCGATCGCGCGCTAGTCGTCG
>DAIUKO010000086.1:10362-12113 GCA_036848175.1 Vicinamibacterales bacterium
AAGGACACCAAGAACCACGAAGAGACGCTTCTCTTTGTGCCCTTTGTGCCCTTTGTGATCTTTGTGATCTTTGTGATCTTTGTGCCCTCTGTGCTGGGCGTCAGGCGAGCACGTCCCGTACAGTGCGAAGCAAATCGCCCAGTCGGAACGGCTTGGCGAGCCAGCGGCACCCGGTCTGTTCGAAAAACTCTTCCGCGTCGGTGCCGGCAACGTCGCCCGTCACGAAGATGATGCGTTTGGCCAGCCCGGGCGTCGTGGCGGCGAGCATTCGATAGAACGCCTTGCCGTCGAGGCGGGGCATTTTCAGATCACAGATCACCACGTCGAACGCGTTCTCACTGACCATCGCGAGCGCCTGTTCGCCGTCGGGCGCGTGCGCGACCTTGTAGCCCGCGTCGCGCAGCGCATCGGTGACCGCCGCCGCCAACGCCATCTCGTCTTCGACAACCAGCACTGAGATACCCGTCGTCGGCGCCGTTTGCGGCTCGGGGCGCGGCCGCGTGAGCGGAGCGGTGGACGGCGCCAGCGTCGCCGTGGTCGCCGGCAGCTCGATGTAGAACGAGGCGCCGCGATTCGCGGGTGACTCGATCCGGATTCGTCCGCCGTGCTCCTGCACGATCGCGTAGGCGACGGTCAAGCCGAGACCGGTTCCCTGGCCGACCTCCTTCGTCGTGAAGAACGGATCGAAGATCTTCGGCTGCAGTTCCTCGGCGATTCCCGGACCGTCGTCGTTGATCTCGAGGACGATCGATTCGTGGTCGACGTCGTGCCACGTTCGCAGCACGAGGGAGCCGCGGCCGTTGGACGAGAGCATCGCCTGTTCGGCGTTGATGATCAGATTCAACACCACCTGTTGAATCTGATGGCCGTCGGCGAACACCTGCGGCAGGCCCGCGGCCAACGCGTCGAAGACGACGATGTTGCTCACGCGCTGCTCGTAGGCGCGCAGAGCGAGCGTCTCGCGCACGACCTGGTTGACGTCGACCATCGCGCGCGTCGTCTGACGCTTGCGCGCGAACGTCAGCAGATTGCGGACGATGCGGGCGGCGCGCTCCGATTCCGAATAGATGGTGTCGAGGCCGCGGCGCATCGACTCGTCGAGCGCGTCCCGCTGCGACAGCCGCTCGGCCCAGCTGAGAATCGTGGCGAGCGGGTTGTTCAGTTCGTGCGCGACGCCGGAGATGGTCTGCCCGAGCGCTGCCATCTTCTCGGCCTGCAGCAGCTGGTGATAGATGTCGCGCGTCTCGTCGTCGAGCTTCTTTCGTTCGCTGACGTCGCGGATGAGCGCCTCGATGCGCAGCGTACCGTCCTCGCTCGGATGGTCCGCGCGTGCGGTCACCTCCACCCAGACTGCATCGCCGTCGGCGCGGCGCAGCCGCAGCAGGTAGTCGTTGACGGCGCCGTCGCTCGTCAGCCGCTCGAGGAGCGCGACGCGCGCCTGCGGATCGACGAAGCGTTTCTTGTCGAACGGACAAACCTCGCGCTCGTGCGCTTCGCTCGCGAAGCCAAAGATGAGTTTGAGATACGGATTGGCTGCGATCGTCGACGTTGTCTCGGGTCCGATCGTCCCGATGTAGACGCCTTCATGGACGGCCTCGAACAGGCGCGCGAAGGCCGCCGCTCTTCGGTCCACGGCGGCCATTCTATATAGGCAGTCGGGATTTGGGATTCGGGATTTGGGATTCGATCGGGATTCGGGATTCGATCGGGACTCGGGATTCGATCGGGACTCGGGATTCGATCGGGATTCG
>DAIUKO010000086.1:12213-14099 GCA_036848175.1 Vicinamibacterales bacterium
TCGGGATTCGATCGGGATTCGTCGCGCGACGAATCCCGTCATTTCGATGGCGGCGGTTGCGGCGTCGGCGTATGACCGCCGTTCATGCCTGCGTACTTCTTCTCCACGGCGGCCCGGATATCGGGGAGGCTCGCGCCTGACGTGTACATCTGGCGCGCCTGGGTCGCGACGTCGATGCACACTGCGCAGTCGAGACCGTGCGGTTCCCACTGTGTCACGTCGCCGTTCTCGGCGCGGCCGGTGACGAAGCAGTCTTCGTTGCCGCGATGGCCGCTGCGCTCGCAGCCGCAGAAGCACGGCACGTAGCTGAGCACCTCGGGGTGTTCGGCGGCGAAGACGTAGGCGGCGCGAACCACCTCGGGCGGACGCGGCGGCGGGAACGCCTGCGTCGGCAACGGCGGCAGATTCTTCTGCGGATGCGGCTTGCGATTGATCTCCGGCACTTCCGCAACCTGCGGCGCGGCAGGTTGCGACTGCGCCGATGGCGCGGCCGCCTGAGTGGTCGAACTCTGATCGCCGCGCTTGACGTACATGAAGGCGGCAACGGCGATGGCGACGGCCACGAGTGCAACGGCGGGCAGCAGCGGGAATCCGCGAGGCTTCGAAGGTGGCGCCGTCGGCGTCGTCGAACGCGTCTGAGTTTTGGCCGATGACTTTCGTCCCATGGAGCCTTTTATCTTACCGCAGGTCTTCTGAACCCTGTCGGGATTCGGGATTTGGGATTCGGGATTTGATTGTCACGGTCCGGTTTGGGGTTGGCCTGATTGTGCACGACAATCGCAAGCTACGCTTCCTGATGGCCTCGATGACTGCCGAATCTCTGACGAGATCCGAACCCGAATCAAACCCCGAATCCCAAATCCCAAATCCCGAGCGGGCGACGGTATCAAATCCCGAACCCCAAATCCCAAATCCCGAGCGGGCGACAGTATCAAATCCCGAATCCCAAATCCCAAATCCCCCCCAGCGTAAGGCGTACCTAGCGTGGGCCTTCGTCTGTCTCGTGTGGGGCACGACCTACCTCGCGATTCGCATCGCGCTCGAAACGATTCCGCCATTGATGATGGGCGGTCTGCGCTTTATCGCCGCCGGACTGCTGATGATCGCGTTCTTCGCCGCGCGCGGCGAAACGCTGCCGCGCCTGCGGATGTGGCCGGCGCTGATGATTCTCGGCGTGCTCATGCTCGGCCTCGGCAACGGCGGTGTGGTGTGGGCGGAGCAGACGGTGCCGAGCGGGCTGACCGCTGTTCTGGTCGCGATGTCGCCGTTCTGGATGGTCGGCCTCGATGCCTTGATGCCGCACGGCGAGCGGTTGACGCTGCGGCGGGTGAGCGGTCTGGTGATCGGCTTCTGCGGGATCGTGATGCTGGTGTGGCCCGAGATTCGTATCGGCGGAGGCCGCGCCTTTCTGGTCGGCGTGATCGCCGCGCAAATCGCCTGCCTGGGTTGGGCGCTGGGATCGATCTTCGGCCGCCGCCGCGGCCATACCGACGCACGCGACGAGAACGTCCTCGTCACCGCAGCGTTCGAGATGTTGTTCGGCGGACTGTTCCTGTTTCTCGCCGGCTCGGCGCGCGGCGAGCTCGGATGGCTCGCGTTCAACAACCGGACGACAGCCGCGCTCGTCTATTTGATCGTCTTCGGCGCAATCGGTGGGTTCACCGCATACGCATACGCGCTGAAGCATCTGCCGGTGGCGACGGCATCGCTCTACGCGTACGTCAATCCCGTGATTGCGGTGATTCTCGGAACCCTGATTCTGAAGGAGCCGTTCAGCGTGCGCATGGCCCTGGCGGCCGCGATCGTGCTCTCTGGAATGGCCCTCGTACGAGAAACTCGTATTGCGGATTGAGGATTGCGGATTGCGGATTTATTGTGGATTGAAT
>DAIUKO010000086.1:14199-18143 GCA_036848175.1 Vicinamibacterales bacterium
TCAATCTTCAATAAATCCGCAATCCGCAATCCTCAATCCGCAATGGTCAGACCACTCGCCTACCGCTGACCAATCGCACGAGGAAGAGCACGATAGCGATGACCAGCAGCACGTAGATGAAGTTGCCCAGCGTGTAGCCACTCACCACGCCGAGCAGCCACAGTACGATCAGAATGATCGCGATGGTTTCCAACATGCGGTTCCTCCAGTTCTCACGTTACGTCACAATCCGCGTCGCCGCGGTGAGAAGATAGCAACATGGGTGCCGCCCTCCTCGGCCGTGGCCTGCGAGTAGTGGCGATCGTGTGTCTTCTGGTGTTTACGGCCGGTTCGGTAGGCGCCCAACAAGACTCAACGGTTCAACAAGCCCAGCCGGAAGGGAATGCCGCGCTCGACACTGTGAAGTTCCTTGCCGGAGGTGCGCTCGGCCTGGCCATGCATGAGAGCGGACACCTGATCTTCGACGCCATCTTCGACGCGGAGCCGCGGATCACCGGCGTGCACTTCGGGCCGTTTCCGTTCTTCGCCATTTCCCATCGCTCCGACCTGTCGCCGCGGCGTGAGTTCACGATTTCGTCCGCGGGTTTCTGGGTGCAGGAAGCGACCGACGAATGGCTGCTGACGCGAAGGCCGTCGTTGCGCGACGAGCACGCCTGGGGACTCAAGGGCCTGCTTGCGTTCAACGTGCTCAACTCGGTCGGCTACGCGATGGTCGCGTTCGCCAAGGCGGGGCCGGTGGAACGCGATACGCGCGGCATGGCGGACTCGATCGGCATCGACGAACGCGTCATCGGCGTCTTCGTCCTGGCGCCGGCGCTGCTGGACAGCTATCGCTACTTCAATCGCGGGTCGGGGTGGGCCGCGTGGACGTCGCGCGCGGTCAAGATCGGATCGGTGCTACTCGTTCTCAAGAAGCGCTGAAGTTTCTCCGCGCCAGAACGCACTCCGCGATGCGGAGTCGGAGAAGGTTCCTCGATGGCTCACTGCGGTGGAAGATCGCGCAACAGGTACACGGCCGACGACAAGTAATAGTTTCGCGCGATGGCGTTGATTTGCCGCTCGCCCAGCTCGGTGAGTGCCTGCGCCTTGATCCTCTTCGCGCCCGCGTTCGCGCTGTCGTTGGCCAGCACGTAGTCGGCGAGTTCGGCGGCCCACGTGAACTCGCGGGCAGCCAGTGCATCCCGCGCGCGTGCCACCACCTGGCCGGGGCCACCAATCAGGCGGACCAGCTTTGCTGCGCGATCCTTCTCCGCAAGGGGAAACAGGTTGGTGGCGTTTCCGTCGAACCAGCCCACCCGGTCCGCGTAGATGGCGCGCACCGTCCACTCGACGCCGCCGTAGAACTCCTGCAGGTATGGGTTCTCCGCCAGATGCGGCGGAAGCTTGACGTGCTGCACCAGCTCGTCGGGGCGCTCGCCCTGCCTCATGCCCTGAATCGTCTGGTCGAGAATGGACTTGATGCCGTCACGGTACGCCGTGAGCGCGGCGCGCGCAGCGGCACCACCGAGGACCGGCCGCGTGTGGCTCGGCACGACATGCTCCGGTCCCAGCGCGATGATCTTCCCGAGACTCGCGATCCAATCCTCGGGCGTCCGGAGCCGCGCGCCGCGGATAGGGCCGATGTTGGGGAAGGCGCGAAAGAAGTCGTCTCCAGGCATGAGGACGCGCTTCTCGGGCAGCCACACCGAGATCGCGTCCATTGTTTCGCCGGGCGTTGACAGGAGCTGCAGTCGCACGCCGGCAACCGTCAGCGACAACTCATCTCCGCCGAACGCGCGCGTAGGAGGCAGGTAGCCGTTCCGAGTGGGAGGCGTGACCCGACCGAATTCCATTTGAACGCCCGCGTTGATGTACATCGAGTCCGGCAGCGCCATACCGAACTGGTCGCCGCCATCGCGGCCGGCGCGGCCGATGTCCGGCACCGCCTCGAGGAGCCGCTGATGGCTATAGATCTCCGGATTGTCGTTTCCGGCAAAGACACGCGCACCGCCGGTGTGGTCCGGGTGGGAGTGGGTGTAGATGATCGCGCGCACCGGCGCGAGGAGGAGATTCCCGAACGCCCTCCTGATCGCGCTCGCGGCGACCGGGTCGGTCGACGTATCCACGATGATCGACCCGTTGTCGCCCTGGACCAGGATCACGTTGCTCGCGGAGTAGCCAACGGCCACGTACACACCGTCGGTCACCCGGATCACCTCCTTGCGGAACTCGTTCGACTGCGCTCGTAACTTCTCACGCCCGGCGTAATCCTGGGCCGCCGCAGAAACGCACGAGGCGAACAGCATCGTTACCGCGAGAGCCGACGTCCGATGCGCCAAAGCCTGCATCTGATCCTCCCGGGTTGTAGTTTAGGCCGGCCATTTCAGTCACGGTGCGGAGTAAGTCGATCGGCGTTTCAGGTCTAGAATCCAGCCATGAGAATCGCAGCTTTGATGGCCCTGCTCGGTGCGGCGACGCTCGACGCCTTGAACGCGGCAGCGCCTGCGCCGATTGCCTGCGAATCGCTGGCGCGGATGACCGTGACGAACGGACAGGTCCTGTCGGCCGAGTCGGTGCAAGCCGGCGCGTTCGCGCCTCCAAATGCGACCAACGCGAATGCGACCGCGGCGTTCAAAACGCTCCCGGCGTTCTGTCGCGTGACGCTGAAGCTGACTCCATCCAGTGACTCCGACATCCGCGTTGAAGTGTGGCTGCCGCAGTCCGGATGGAATCACAAGCTGCAGGCGTCCGGGAACGGCGGATTAGGGGGTGTGATTCCTTATCCGGCGATGGCGGCGTCGGTGAAAGCTGGATACGCAGCCGCGGGGACGGACACTGGTCACGTCGGCGGCAACGCCGATTTCGTCGCCGGCCATCCCGAGAAACTCGTGGACTTCGCCTATCGAGCCATTCACGAGATGACGGTCACTGCAAAGACGATCGTCACCGCGCATTACGACGCACACCCCACGCGCGCGTATTTCAACTCGTGCTCGACCGGTGGACGGCAGGCGCTGATTGAAGCGCAGCGCTATCCCGACGATTTCGACGGCATCGTCGCCGGCGATCCGTCGTGGGACCAGATGCGGCTCTACGCGGCGCGCGTGTGGCTGAACACGTACGTCAATCGTACGCCGGCGGCGGTCATTCCCGCGAGCAAGTATCCGATGATCCACAGCGCCGTCCTCGACACGTGCGATGCCTTGGACGGTGTGAAAGACGGCGTCATCGAAGATCCGCTGAAGTGCTCCTTCCAGTTCGCGAGGTTGACGTGCAGCGGAGAGGACCGTGCCGATTGCCTGACGAAGGATCAGGTCGAGACCGCGAACGCGATGGCGCGTCCGATCCGCGATCCGAAGAGCGGCGCCGTGCTGCATCCGGGCCGCTACTATCCAGGATCCGAACTCGGATGGGGCGGCGTGGCGGGGCCGTCACCGTCCGGCGAATCGCACGAAGGGATGCGGAAGATCGTCTTCACGCCCGACTGGGACTACCACGCGATCAAAGTACCAGGCGATGTGGAGCGCGCGGTGAAGGCGGATCAGGGACTGCTGTACGGCGGCGACCCGGATCTCTCGCGCTTCTTCAAACGCGGCGGCAAGCTGCTGATGTATCACGGCTGGGCCGATCCGCTCGTCTCCCCCGACACGAGCCTGATCATGTTCAAGCGGATCAACGACACGGTCGGATCGTCGGCCTCGAATTCGCTCGCGCTGTTCATGGTGCCTGGCATGGGACACTGCCAGGGCGGTCCCGGCACCGACGTCTTCGACAAAGTCGCCGCTGTCGATCGGTGGGTCGAAACAAGCAAGAAGCCGCAGTCGATCGAAGCCGCACACATGACCGCCGGCGTCGTCGATCGCACGCGTCCGCTATGCGCGTATCCGGCGGCGGCGCACTACAACGGCACCGGCAGCACGGATGATGCGAAGAATTTTCGGTGTCAGTAGGCGCGGCGGCGCTCA
>DAIUKO010000086.1:18243-22401 GCA_036848175.1 Vicinamibacterales bacterium
TCATTGGAGCGACGATAAGCTCCTTGGTTCGGCGTACGGGTTACCCGAGGGCTGGTCCGAGAGCGAACGTCATCGTCCCGTCGATGACCGCCTTCCCTTCCACGCGCGCCACGCCTTTCAGCAGCCCCATGCGGCTGCGCATTCGCACGACCGTCGCCTCGATCACGACCACGTCGCCGGGATGAACGGGCCGCCGATACCGAACGCGCTCGATCCCGGCAAAAAACGGCAGACGCTGGCGATTCTCCGGCTTCGCGAGCACGAGGATCGCGCCGACCTGCGCCACCGCCTCGGTGAGAATTGTCGGCGGCAGCACCGGCGCCCCGTTGGTCTCGTGCGACAGGTAGCGCTCGTTCAGCGAGACGTTCTTGATCCCGACGATCCGCTTGTCGACTTCGAGCTCGACGATCCGGTCCACGAGCAGAAACGGATACCGGTGCGGCAGGATCTGTTCGATCGCGGCGTAGTCGAGCGGCAGCGTCAGGTCCATCCGAGACAACGATTATACTAACGATGACTTGCGAGACGCTCCACCCGCCAACGACACGATGTCTGTCCCGCACAACACGACAGACCAATTGACCACGCTGTTCGCGCTCGGACGCGAAGTCGCGTCTGTGCTCGATCTCCACGAGCTCCTGCAGAAGATCCCGCATCTCATCGCGCGCCTGACGAAGTTTCAGGCGTTTGCCGCCTATTTGCTCGATCCGAAGGGGAGCGAGCTCCGCGTCGCGTACTCGGTCGGCTATCCGGAGGAAACCGCGCGCAGCCTGCGGCTGAAGGTCGGTCACGGCCTGGTCGGCGCCGCCGTCGCAGAGGGCCAGCCGATTCTCGTCAACGACGTCCACACCGACCCGCGCTACGTCGAAGCGGTGCCCGGCTCGAAAGCGGAGCTGGTCGTCCCGCTGCGCCGCAAAGGCCGCGTGATCGGCGCGTTGAACCTGCTGAGCGATACCCCGGGCCAGTTCAGCGAAGCCGATGCCGAGATTCTGCGCCAGTTCGGCGCGCACGTCGCCGTCGCCATCGAAAACGCGCGGCTCTTCGAGCATGAGCGCGAGTACACCAACACGCTCGAGATCCTGACCGACATCGCGCGCGAGTTCGGCGCCATTCTGAATCTCGAGGAGCTGCTGACGAAGATCGCCAACCTGACCAAGCGCGTCATCGATTACCGCACGTTCGGCATCATGCTCCTCAACGAGGAGACCAACGAGCTGGAGATGAAAGTTGCCGTTCGCTACGGCGACATGGTGCAAACACCGCGGGTGAAGCTCGGTGTCGGCCTCGTTGGCTACGCCGCACTGCACAAGGAACCGGTGCTCGTGCCCGACGTCTCTGTCGACCCGCGCTACATAAAGGTCGTCGACGATGCCAAGTCGGAGCTGGCGATTCCGTTGATGCTGAAAGATCGCTGCATCGGCGTGTTCGATCTGGAGAGTCCGGAGCTCGATGCGTTCACGAAGAACCACGTCGAGATTCTGACGCTCCTCGCGAGCCAGGCCGCGGTGGCGATCGAGAACGCGCGTCTCTACGAAACGATTCGCGCCAACGAGGAGCGGCTCGAGAAAGAAATCCGCTTCGCGCAGCGCGTGCAGCACGCGCTGCTTCCGACGGAGCTGCCGAAGCGAATGAAGGGCGTGGACGTCGCCGCGCGCTTTGCGCCGGCGCGCGAGCTGGGCGGCGATCTCTACGACTTTCTCGCGCCCGAGCCGAACAGCCTCGTCGTCGCCGTCGGCGACGTGTCCGGCAAAGGGGTGCCGGCGGCGTTGTACAGCGCGTTTGCCGGCGAGCTGATTCGATCGCGCACGTTCCGGCGGCGCTACGCGCCGGATCGGTTCAGCCCGGCGGGCGTGCTCGCGTCAACCAACACGATTCTCTACGAGCGGCAGCTCGAGGAGTACTACTGCACGCTCTGCTATTCGATCTTCGACTTCAAGCGCCGCACCGTGACGATGGCGAACTCGGGCCTGCCCTATCCGATTCGCTGCACGGCGAACGGCATCGCGCAGATCGAGCTGCCTGGCGTGCCGCTCGGTGCGTTTGCCGGATCGACCTACGACGAGGTGTCGTTCGATCTCGCCGCCGGCGACGTCTACGTCTTCTGCTCGGATGGTGTGTTCGAAGCCAACGATGCGCTGGGGCGCGAGTTCGGCGCGGAGCGGCTGCTCGACGTGGTGGCGGAGAGGCGGCAGAACGCGGCAGGCGAGCTGGTCGACGCGATTTTTGCGGCCGTTCAGGAATTCCGGGGCGACACGCCGCCAAACGACGACATGACGGCGGTCGCGCTGCGCATTACGAATTAGGGATTTGGAATCTGGAATTTGGAATGGGTACGAATTCCAAATCCCAAATTCTTGATTCCAGATTCCCGGTCACCAACGGTCGACGTGTAGCTTCTCTTCTCGAAGATGCAGGCCAAGTGATCGGCCGCCGAGCATCGCCACATCCTCGACACGGCCCTGGACGCGGACGTGTTCGCCCGTACCCGGCATCCGCGTGCTCTGCGACAACACCGTAATCTCTCCAGTGCCGTCGTCGACTTTATAGAAGCGGAACGGTACCAGTGGAACGCCCCACGAGCTCGTCACCACGCCGTTCACGCTGACGCTGTGATCGTGATAGCGGGCCGGACGATTCTTGATCTCCGAGATCCTGGCACTATGCAGTGCGCATCCCGACGTGACGCCGACGAGTAGAGCAATCGACAGCAAGCGGCGCATGGTCCCTCCCGGAGTTTGGTCTCGCAAAGGCCGCGCCGAATCGGTGAAGAGTGCAACGGAATGCGGCGATGCCAGCGCCTGCCTGAAGTTACGCATTCCGCTTGATTCGACGCGACCCGGCAGAGGTCACATCAAAGGACGTACCCGGCTGTTCGAGTAAAAATGAACGGGAAATGCGAACCCGGCGGCCCGACCGTCCTGCGGTACGGACGCACGGCTGACCTGTAACAGCGACAGCGGTCTCAATACATTCCTAAATACCGATCGATTTCCCAGGGCGAGACGTGTTTGATGTAGTCGAGCCACTCTTCGCGCTTCGCAGCCACGAAATGCTCGAACAGGTGCTCCCCGAGCGTGTCGCGGATCAGGTCGTCCTTCTCGAGCTCGTCCAACGCTTCGCTGAGATTTCCCGGCAGCTCGTCGATCCGCAGGTGCCGCCGCTCGCGATGGCTCATCTTGTAGATGTTCTTGTTGATGGGCGGCCCCGGATCGACCTTCTTCTCGATGCCGTCGAGTCCCGAGCGCATGATCACCGCCAGCGCCAGATAAGGATTGCAGGACGGATCCGGCATCCGTAACTCGATGCGCGTTCCCGTGCCGCGCGTCGCCGGCACTCGCACCAGCGGACTGCGGTTCTTTTCGGACCACGAAATCGCCGTCGGCGCCTCGTAGCCCGGGACGAGCCGCTTGTAGGAATTCACGAGCGGATTCGTGATCGCGCAGAAGCCTCTCGCATGCCGCAGCACGCCGCCGATGTAGTTCAAGCAGGTCTCACTGAGCTGCCATTCCGCCTTTGCGTCGTAGAAGATGTTGGCGCCGCCCGAGAACAGCGACATGTGCGTGTGCATGCCCGAGCCGTTGATGCCGTAGATCGGCTTCGGCATGAACGTCGCGTGGAGGCCGTTCTTGATCGCCACGTTCTTGACGATGAAGCGGAACGTCGTGATGCTGTCCGCGGTCGTCAGCACATCGTCGTAGCGAAAATCGATCTCGTGCTGTCCCGGCGCCACTTCGTGATGCGCCGCTTCGACGTGGAAGCCCATCGCTTCGAGCGCCAACACGATTTCGCGGCGGACGTCTTCGCCCATGTCCACCGGGCTCAGGTCGAAGTAGCTGGCCTGGTCGTGCGTGTCGGTCGTCGCCTCGCCGTTCTTGGTTTGAAACAGGAAGAACTCCGCTTCCGGCCCGGCCATCAACGAATAGCCTTTGCCGGCCGCTTGCGCGATGACCTTCTTGAGACAGGACCGCGGGTCGCCGGCGAACGGCTGACCGTCAGGCGTGTAGATGTCGCAGATCATGCGCGCGACTTTTTCGCCGGTCGTGCCTGGCCACGGAAAGAGCCGGAAGGTTGCGAGGTCCGGACGCAGATACATGTCCGACTCCTCGATGCGGACGAACCCCTCGATCGACGAGCCGTCGAACATGATCTTGCCGTCGA
>DAIUKO010000087.1:0-22361 GCA_036848175.1 Vicinamibacterales bacterium
TCGTCGTGGCGGAAGTAGTACGCGGTGCCGTGCGGCTGGTTGGTGCCGCTCTTCATCACGACGTTGATGGCGCCGCCGCCTTTGACGCCGAACTCCGCCGACGGCGTCTGCTGCACGGTGAACTCGGCAATGGCATCCATCGGGACCAGCGTCGCCGGCACACCGACGACGCCGGTCTGGTTGAGGACCGAGTCGCCGTAGTACCGATCGTTGTTGGAGATGCCGTCGATCATGTAGTTGTTCGACGTGCGGCGGGCGCCGCTGATGCTCACCGCGAGGAAGCCGCCTCCGGGATCGCGCTGCACGCCCGGCGTCACCGCGAGCAGCGAGTTGAAATCGCGGCCGCTCAGCGGAATCGAGTCGATGCGTTCCTTGTCGACGTTGTTGTTCAACTTGTCGGAGAACTCCACGAGCGGCGACACGCCTTCCACCGTGATCGTCTCCGACTGCGTGCCGACTTCGAGCTTGAAGTCCGATTTGGCGACCGCGTTGACGGCGACCTGCACGTCGCGCGTGGCGGTCTTGAAGCCGGCCAACTCGACCGTGACTTTGTAGACGCAGATCGGCAGCTCGGGCAGGCTGTAGCCGCCCTGCGTGTCGGTCGTCGCCGTGCGCGTGAGACCGGTCGCGGTGCACACGGCGTTGACGGTCACGCCAGGGAGGACGCCGCCGGTCGTATCGGTCACTGAGCCGGTGATATCGCCGGTGGTCTTCTGTGCCAAGGCCGGCGTGGTGAAGGCAAGCGCGAGGAGGAGCGTAAGCAAAGCATGGGAGCGCATCGAGCGGTTGTACGGGGCGTCAACTTGGGTGTCAAGACAAGTTCTCGAAAGGCGGTACTAAAGAGGGAAGCGAGGATCCGAATGTCTGAATCGCCGGCGCGGCGAATGTCCGATCTCGCCGCGCGCACAGCGTGACGCGCGGCGAGACTGACACGAAGAGGACGGCTGAGCTGAGTCTCAGAACAGGAATTTCAGTGCCCACTGCATGACGCGCGGGCCGCCCGTGCCGAGCACCGGATTGCCGCGGTCGACGTCAGGCGTCGATCCGATCTTGCCGAACGAGGTGCTGCGCACGCTGCTGCTGAGGAACCCGCCCAGATTCACGCGGTTGGTGAGATTGAAGATCTCCCACCGCGCCTGGAGGCGCTTGTTCCCTTGCAGCTTGAACTCCTTGAGGATGTTCATGTCCAGTTGCGTGAACGTGGGAAGGCGTCCGCTGTTGCGGCCGCAGCTGCCGAGTCTGCCCGCCGCGGGCGTAGCAAATGCCGCGGCCGCATTCGTAATCGCCGAACGCGACGTGTTCAAGTCCGGGAACAGATAACCCAGACTGTAGTCGTAGGTCGGCGCGGGACCAAGGCAGTCCGCGCGGAGTTGGCCGGTGTTCTGCCCCGATTGATCGAAGCTGCCAATGCCCGGCGTGAACGGCCGGCCCGACAGCGCGCTGAAGACGGCGCCGATCTGGAGCGGGCCGCCGCCGAACGACCCACCCGGAACCGCGTAGCTGCCGCCGAAGTTGAAGTTGTGGCGGATATCGGCGTTGCACGGCCCTTCGTTGTTCGACGGGTCGTACGGGTTCATCGCCTGCTCCGTGGCGCCGTCGCGGCTGCCGGAGTTGTAGTCGGTGCACTTCGCCAGCGTGTAGTTGTACTGCGTGTTGATCCCGTGCCATTGATTCTGGCGGAACGAGAGCTGCACGCTGTCGTACCGCGACGTGCTGTCGTTGGTGAACTGCAGGATCGACCGGTACTGCGGGAAGCTCGAGAAGAACGGCCGGAGCGAGTCGATGCTCCCGCTCGTGGGCGAGCCGACCGGCGGCGCGTTGATCTCGCGGCGCCACACGAGATCGTTGCCGCGCGATCCCACGTACGAAACCGTGACCGAGCTGCTCCTCAGAACCTCTCGCTGCATCGTCACGTGGAAGTAGTGGTAGTACCCGGAATGGAAGTCGTCGGGTACCCGGAAGATGTTGAACGGCGGCGCGCCCGTCGGCGACGATCCGAACACCGGCACGCCCGGCTGCAGACAGACGTAATCGCCGCCGGCCGTCGAGTTGTTCGGATCGAGGCAGGTGACGCCGAGCGCGTCAGGCGCGGTGCGCGGCGTCTGCGAGAACGACACGCGGAAGACCCCGAGAGCCGGTGACGAGAACAGCCCCGGGTGAACCGTGCCGATCAACGCGGTGTCGTAGGTCAGCGCGTATCCGGCACGCACGCTCGTTCGACCGCTGCCGGTGGGATCCCAGGCGAGGCCGGCGCGCGGACCGAAATTGTTCTTGTCCGATTTGTACAACTGGTCGAGGCCGTTCGAGCCGAGCTGCACGAGACCGCGATCCGGGAAGAAGTTGGTCGCCAGGTCGTGCTTCTCCGTGACCGGACCGACCACTTCGTAGCGCAGGCCGGCGCTCAGCGTGAGACGCGGCGTCGCTCGCCAGTCGTCATTGAAGAAGACGCCGATCGACTGCTGGCCCATCTTCCGTTCGGTCTGACCGAACGACCGGGAGGCGTTTTCGAAACGTGCGAGCAGCAGCCCGACGAGCGCGTCGACGTCGGCGCTGCTCCGACCGTTGGCGGTGAGCGATGTCCGTGCCTGGTTGCGCACGCTGCGGTTGTAGCCGTAGTCGTAGCTGACGCCCATCTTCATCGTGTGCGATCGGCGCGTGTGCGTCAGCGACGTGCCAACTTGCAGCGTCGTCGTCGGTGCGGTCGTGATCGGATAGCCGCCGATGCCGCCGATGTGGCCGAACGGCGTCGTGACGGCGGGCACGCCGAGATCCTCGGGATCCAGCGGACCAGTGTTGATGCCGAGCGACTTCGGATCGATCTTGTTGTTCGGCTCGATGGTCTGCGAGAAGTAGTTGAAGCCGACGCGGGTCTCGAGGAGCGTCCGGTTCGAGAGCGTCGAGTTCCAGACCACACCAGTCAGGGCGGCAAGCGTCGGATCGGTCACCGAATTGAACAGGTCCACCGCGCCGGCGGCACTCGGCGGGACGATCTCCCCGGAGTTGCCTGCCGGCGCCGATTGGAAGCTGCGTCCGTAGAACACGCGTTCGTTGATCAGGTTGCTCTGATTGAGCTGGTGATCGATCTTCACCGAGAACGTGTTCATGTTGGCGACGGTCGTCCCGTTGACGTGGAGCGTGCCGGTCGGATCGGTGGGATAGAACTTGATCAGATTCTCACCGATCGGGTTCACCGGCAGACCGGCGGCGGCAATGCGCTGGCGCGCCTGCGCCACTTGCGCGTCAGTCGGCACGTGCACGTCGTAGGGCGTCGTCACGGCCAGACGCTGGCCTTCGTAGTACCCGAAGAAGAACGCCTTGTCCTTCCTGATGGGCCCGCCGAACGTGCCGCCGTACTGCTGGTTCTCGATCGGCGTCGGGTCGGCGTCCTTGCCGAGGCGCTGGGCCGCGCGGATATCGAAGAAATTCGGCTTGTCGGTCCAGTCGTCGTGGCGGAAGTAGTAGGCGGTTCCGTGCGGGACGTTTCCGCCGCTCTTCATGACGATGTTGACCGCGGCGCCGCCCTTCACGCCGAACTCCGCCGAGGGCGTCTGCTGCACGGTGAAATCGCCGATGGCGTCCATCGGGACGAGCGTCGCCGGAATGCCGATGATCGCCGTCTGATTCATCACCGTGTCGCCGTAGTAGCGATCGTTGTTGGAGATGCCGTCGATCATGAAGTTGTTCGACGAGGTGCGCGCGCCGCTGATGTTCACGCCCTGGAAGCCGCCGCCCGGCCGGTGCTGCACGCCGGGCATGATGTTGAGCAGCGAGTTGAAGTCGCGTCCGCTGAGCGGCATCGCCTCGATGCGCAGGCTGTCGACGCGGTTGTTCAACTTGTCCGAGAACTCGACCAGCGGCGTCACTGCTTCGACGTTGATCGTCTCCGACATCGTGCCGACTTCGAGCCTGAAGTCCGCTTTCGCGACGCCGTTGGCGTTGATCGCCGTTTCGCGGGTGACCGTCTTGAAGCCTTGCAGCTCCGCGGTGACGCGATAGACACAAACCGGCAGCTCGGAGATCCGGTAGCCGCCCTGCGAGTCGCTCACCGCCGATCGCGTCAGATTCGTGTCGGTGCAGACCGCATTGACTGTCGCACCCGGCAGCACCGCACCCGTAGCGTCGGTCACGGTTCCCGTGATGTCGCCAGTGGTTTTCTGTGCGAAGACGGCTGATGCGAATGCCAGCGAGAAGAAGACACCCAGAGCGGCACGTGGTCTCGATCGCTCCATCACTCCACCTCGGTTCAACGAAAAGTCTTGCAGATCGCGGTTTGTAAACTGCGCCGGGCGGGCTGTCAAGCACAGTTATGCTAAGGACGTGGCGAAATCGCGACGATCCAGCGGACCGAATCCCAAGCCGGCTTCCCCAACAACTTCACGTCGGCGGCGTTCTGATCCGGCTGTCGAGGATCGCGATAGCAGTGCCGGCTCAACGGTGGGTGCGGCACCTCACCGCGTTCTGATGATCGCCTCGGAGGCGCTGCCGTTCGCAAAGACCGGCGGCCTCGCGGATGTCGCCGGGGCGTTGCCGCCGGCGCTCGCACGACTCGGTTGGGACGTGACCGTTGCGCTGCCGAAGTACCGCGGCGTCGACGGCGGCTCGGTCCTCGAGCGATTTCCCGTCACCGTCGGGGGTTTCACGCGCCAGGTGACGTTTCTGGAAGCGCCGCTTCGAGACGGCGCACGCGCGTGGCTCATCGATTGTCCCGATCTCTTCGATCGCGAGGCGCTCTACAGCGTCGATAGCACTGACTATCCTGACAACGCGCTGCGATTCGCGATGCTCGCCCGTGCGGCGCTGGAGTATGCCGGCCGTCAGCATCCGGCGCCGTCGCTCGTGCACGCGCACGACTGGCAGGCGGGGCTGGCGCCCGTGTACCTCAAGACGCTGTACGCGACGCATCCCGTGCTCGCCGGCACGCCGAGCGTCTTCACGATTCACAATCTCGCGTATCAAGGTTTGTTCGAGGGCGACTGGCTGCCGCGTCTCGATCTCGGATGGGACCTGTTCACGCTCGATCGGCTGGAATACTGGCGGCGAATCAGTTTCCTGAAGGGCGGGATCAACTACGCGGACATGGTGACGACGGTCAGCCCACGATACTCGGAAGAAATCCAGACGCCGGAGCTCGGGTTCGGGTTCGACGGAATCCTGCGTCAGCGCCGGGCCGACCTCGTCGGCATCCTGAACGGAATCGACACGGCCCAGTGGGATCCGGCACGCGACCCCGATCTGCCCGAGCCCTACAGCACCAAGGCGCTGGCGGGGAAGAAGGCCGCGAAAGCCGCGGTGATGGCACGGTACGCGCTGCCCGCCGGTGACGAAGCGATGAAGCGGCCGCTGGTCGGCATGGTCTCGCGGATGGTCGACCAGAAAGGCTTCGACCTCATCGCGGCGCTTGCTGGCGTCCTGCCGCGGCTCGACGCGTCGTTCGTCGTCCTCGGCACCGGCGAGGCGCGGTATCAGGATCTCTGGACGACGCTCGCGGCGCGATTCCCGGACCGCATCGGCGCCCGCATCGGTTTCGACGAGGGACTCGCGCATCTCATCGAAGGCGGCGCGGACATCTTCCTGATGCCGTCGCGGTTCGAGCCGTGCGGGCTGAACCAGATGTACAGTCTGCGCTACGGAACCGTGCCGGTCGTCCGGGAAGTGGGCGGCCTCGCCGATACGGTGCGCGACTACGGCAGCGTGAAGAAACCAAACGGGTTCGTGTTTCGTGACTACGCGCCGGACGCGCTCCTCGACGCACTCACGCGGGCCCTGGCGCTGTATCCCGATCGCCGAAAATGGCGGAATCTGCAGCTCGTCGGCATGCGTGAAGATCATTCATGGGACCGCTCGGCTGGCGAGTACGTCAAAATGTATGCTCGGGTGTTGGAGAGCTCGGGAATAAAGATTCGCCACTGAGTGTTGCCTGAGTAGGGATTCGAGGACAAGAAAACATGTCTGAAAACGTGCAGACCTTCACAGACGGGAACTTCGACGAGAGCGTGCTGAAATCAGGCGTGACGGTGCTGGTGGACTTTTGGGCCGAGTGGTGCGGCCCGTGCAAACGGCTGGCGCCGACCGTCGACGCTCTGGCGAGCGACTATCTGGGCAAGGTTACGGTCGGCAAATTGAACGTGGACGAGAACCCGAAGGTCGCCGAGAAGTATCAGGTTCGCGGCATTCCCACGCTTCTGTTGTTCAAGGGCGGGCAAGTGGTCGAATCGGTCGTCGGGCTCGCGCAGAAGGACGTCCTCAAGAAAGTCATCGACAAGCACATCTGACCCCATTGGCCCCCACAAGAAACGTTCTCATCATCGGCTCCGGGCCGGCGGGTCTCACCGCGGCGCTGTATTCGGCGCGCGCCAATCTCAATCCGCTCGTCATCGAGGGGATTGAGGCGGGCGGGCAGCTGATGCTGACGACGATGGTCGAGAATTTTCCCGGTCATCGCGACGGCATCATGGGGCCGGACCTGATGGCGGAGATGCGCGCGCAGGCCGAGAAGTTCGGCGCGACGACCATCCAGGGCAACGTGACGGCCGTCGACGTGTGCGCGAAACCGTTCCTCGTCAAAACCACCGACGAGGAGTTCACGGCGAAGACGATCATCATCGCGACCGGCGCCTCGGCGCGACTGCTCGGTCTTCATTCCGAGCGGACGTTGATGGGCCACGGCGTGTCGACGTGTGCGACGTGCGACGGGTATTTTTTCCGCGGTCAGGAGATCGCCGTCGTCGGCGGCGGCGACTCGGCGATGGAAGAAGCGGTGTTTCTGACGCGGTTCGCGACCAAAGTAACCCTCGTCCACCGCCGCGACACGTTGCGCGCGTCGAAGATCATGCAGGAGAAGGCCCGCGCCAATCCCAGGATTGTCTGGGCGCTCAACCACGAGGTCGAGGAGATCAGGGACACCGGCAAGGGCGAAGTCACGTCGATGGTGCTTCGCAACAACAAGACGAACGTGTTGACCGAGGTGCCCGTGAGCGGCGTGTTCGTTGCCATCGGCCACACGCCGAACACGTCACTCTTCCGCGGTCAGTTGGAGATGGACGCCAACGGCTACATCATCACGCACGACGGAGCGAAGACGAGCGTCGCCGGCGTCTTTGCGTGTGGCGACGTCCAGGATCACGTCTATCGGCAGGCGATCACCGCCGCCGGAACGGGCTGCATGGCGGCGATCGACGCGGAACACTTCCTCGATAACATCCCTGAACATCTCGCAACGGTTTAGCGGCTCGAAGCGCTCCGCTAACTTTCTTCCACTGGCGCGTCTGTCGGTTTAATCGATCCAGCCGCCGCCGACGACAGCGTCACCGTCGTAGAACACGACAGCCTGTCCGGGTGTGATGGCGATCTGCGGGTCGTCGAAGGCCACTTCCGCGTGAGCGTCGCCGAGAGAGCGCACGCTCGCCGGTGCGGCCTGGTGGCGATGGCGGATCTGCGCGGCGACTCGAATCGGGGCGCGCGGTTCCTCGGCGATCCAATTCACACTTGATGCTGTCAACGTCGTTCGTCCGAGCGACGACTTCGGTCCGACGACGACCTGGTGCGTCGCGGGACGAAGCGCGAGTACGTACATCGGCGAACGAGTCAGTGACGAAGTGAGCCCGAGGCCCTTCCGCTGGCCGACCGTGAAGCGATGAATGCCGCTGTGGCGGCCGACGACGCGCCCCTCCTCGTCGACGATGACCCCATCCTGCGGTCCGTTCTCGGCGTGCCTCGTCACGAAGCTGGCGTAGTCGTGATCCGGAATGAAACAGATCTCCTGACTGTCCGGCTTGTTCGCGACCGGCAGCCGTCTCAGACGCGCGTATTCGCGAACGGCATCCTTCGGTCGATCGCCGACGGGAAAGACCGCGCGCGCGAGTTGCTCCTGGGTGAGCGAAAAGAGGAAATACGATTGATCCTTGGCGGGGTCGAAACCGCGGGCGAGGCGATAGCGGCCCGTCGCCGCATCCCGCTCGACGCGCGCGTAGTGTCCGGTCGCGACCGCATCGGCGCCGAAGCCTTCGGCGCGCTCCACCAGCGTTGCGAACTTGAGATCGCTGTTGCAATGCGCGCAGGGGAGAGGCGTGCGTCCCGAGGTGTACTCGCGGACGAAATTCGACACGACCTGCTCGTTGAACTGCCGCTCGAAGTTCAGGATGTAGTGCGGGATGTTGATTGCCGCCGCCACGCGCCGCGCATCGTGCAGATCGTCGATCGAGCAGCAGCTCCCGAACGAGGTCTGACCATCTGACTGGTCATAGAGCTGCATCGACACACCAATGACGTCATGACCCTGCTCGGCAAGCAGTGCCGCGGCGACCGACGAGTCGACGCCACCCGACATCGCGCAAACTATTCGCATCTGCCGTCCCGTACGAACCCAGAAACCACGAACTACGAGAACCCGAAACTACGAAACGAGGAAACTCGAAATAACGACGTCAAACCAGATTGATTTCTTTTTCGTGGTTTCGTGGTTTCGTGTTCATGCAGTGGCTGTCCGCCGAGTGAGCCCTCGAAGCTTCTCGACAAGCCTTGGCAACACCTCGACCACGCGATCGACTTCCTCTTGTGTCGAAAACATCCCGAGGCTGAATCGCAGGGAGTTCTGCGTCCGGTGCGCGGGCAGCCCCATCGCACGCAGGACGTGCGACGGTTCCAGCGTCCCTGACGAACAGGCGGATCCGGTTGAAACGGCGATGCCCTCCAGATCGAGCGCGATCAAGAGGCTCTCGGCCTCTACCCGATCGAAGCTGATGTTGGTCGTGTTCGGGACGCGCGCCGTGCGGGCGCCGTTGACGGCGGTTCCCGGCACCTCGCGCAGAATGCCGTCCTCCAGTCGATCCCGCAGCGCACCGACGCGCGTCGCCTCGGCGCTCATCTTGCCGATCGCAAGCCGTGCGGCGATGCCCATGCCGACGATCGCCGGCACGTTTTCGGTGCCCGCGCGGCGATTGCGCTCGTGCTTGCCCCCGGTCAGGATCGGCAGCAGCCGCGTGCCGCGTTTGATCCAGAGCGCGCCGGTCCCCTTCGGTCCGTTGAACTTGTGCGCCGAAAGCGACAGCAAATCGACGCCGAGCTCACCGACGTCGACTGGAATCTTCCCCACGGACTGCACCGCGTCGGTATGCATCAGCGCGCCGCGCTGGTGCGCGATCGCGCTGAGCTCGGCAATCGGTTGAATCGTGCCGATCTCGTTGTTCGCGTGCATCACCGAGACGATCGCGGTGTCGTCGGCCAATGCATCGCGCACGCGATCCGGTGAGACGATGCCCGACTGATCGACCGGCACGAGCGTGGTGCGCCAACCGCGGCGCGCCAGCGCTCGCACCGTATTCAGCACTGCCTCGTGCTCGATCGCGCTGGCGACGAGATGCCGCCGTCCCGTGACCTCCGCCGCCTCCGCCGCGCCGCGGATCGCGAAGTTGTCCGACTCGGTTCCGCCGCTGGTGAGCACGACTTCGGATGAATCGCCGTGAATGAGCGCCGCAACGGCCGACCTCGCTTCGTCGACGGCTGCTTTTGCCTGCTGGCCGAAGTAATGCACAGACGACGCATTGCCGAAAAGATCTTGTGACGTGCGTGCAACGACCTCAACGACTTGAGGCGCGAGGGGAGTTGTTGCGTTGTAATCAAAATAGACACGCATGTGTGAACGGTTCATTCTAGCATTCCCGTAAATCTCGGAAACGAAAGGACTAGACAACCTTTAACGGGTCCCCTATACTGGCCGGAAGTTGCTCCGGCTTTTTTGACGGCATACACCCTAGTGAGCCGTATCTGCACACGCCAGCGGCGCCCTGGTGGGCAGACAGGCGGAGGATTACATGTGGAAACGCGATGAAGGAGTCCGACCGACGACCGGACAGCCGACGGCTGCCCCGCCGCCGCCCACACCGAACCCGGCCGGGGTTCCTGGGCCTCGTCCCGAGGCGAGTCATCATATGGAGAAGGACATCGTGAATATTGGGAAGTCCGTCGTCATCAAGGGCGAACTGAACGGCAGCGAAGATCTGACCATCGAAGGCCACGTCGAAGGCACCATTCAGTTGCGCGATCATGTCCTGACGATCGGCCCCAACGGCCGCATCAAGGCTCAGGTGTTCGCCAAAGCGGTGATCGTGCTCGGCGAGGTCACCGGCAACGTGACGGCCAGCGACAAGGTCGACATCCGCGACAACGGCTCGGTTGATGGCGACATCATCTCGCCGCGCGTGGCAATTGCCGAGGGCGCGCACTTCCGGGGCAGCGTCGACATGCAGCGCAAAGGCCAGCCGCAGCCGGCGAAGGCGCAGCAGCCGCAGGGCGCACAGCAGTCGCAGCAGCAGCAGCAACAGCAGTCGCAACAGCAGCCTCAGCCGGCTCGGGCATAGACGTTTCGGGATTTGTGCATCGGGATTTAGGATTCGAGCCGAAACGGCACCCTCGTAGAATCCGAATCCCGTATCCCGAGTCCCGAATCCCCGTACCGCTGTGGGCCTCTTAAATCGCCTCACGCCTCGCAAGACCGAGCCCGACGTACTGCCGAGTCCGTCCGTCGTTGACGATCCCGTCTTCGCGACCAAGGCGCTCAGAAAGTTTCTGACGACGCTGACGGCGCGTGAATCGCCGGTGCTGCTCGATCTGGGCCCGGTCGTCGGGAGCAACGTCAGCTTCTTCGGCGAACAGCTCGGCTGCAAGATCATCGTCGAGGACATCTTCGCGGATCTCGATCGACACGTGCGCGAAGGAAAGCTCGAGGTGTTCCCCGAGTTCCTCAAGAAGCGTTTCCCGGAGGAAACTTCCTCCGTGGACGGGATCCTCTGCTGGGACGTGATCGACTACATGGACAAGGCCGCGGCCCTGGAGCTGGCGAAGGAGCTGACCCGGCTGCTGCGTCCGGACGGTGCGCTGCTCGCGTTCTTCGGCAGCGTGCCTCGCCCCGACGTGCGCTACACGAAATACATCATCGTCGACGAAGTAAACCTCAAGTACCGCACCTATCAGGCGGCGCGCGGGCGGCAGGCAGTCTTCCTCAACCGGGACATCATCCGCCTGTTTGCCGGGCTCCGCGTGTCCGACTCATTTCTCCTGCAAAACAACCTGCGCGAGATTCTGTTCCGAAAGCCGGCGTGAACGGGCAGGATTAATCCTGCAATACGATAAAGCGTATGGCGCGGCCCGTCATTGCGCTGCTCACCGACTTCGGCACGCGCGACCACTACGCCGGCACCATGAAAGGTGTGGCGCTGGGGATCTGTCCCGATGCGACGCTCGTGGACATCTCGCACGATCTGCCGCCGCACGACGTCCTGGCTGCGGCGTTGGAGCTGGCGGCGTCCTACAAGTATTTTCCCGCGGGAACGGTCTTTCTCGTCGTCGTCGATCCCGGCGTCGGGTCGGGTCGGCGCGGTATCGCCGCCGAAGTCGGCGACTACAAGTTCGTCGCGCCGGACAACGGCGTGCTGACGGCGGTCATCGACGATCACGCGCCGAAGAAAATCGTCGAGCTGAGCGAGCGGCGCTACGCCCGGCCGACGGTGAGCCGCACCTTCGAAGGACGCGATCGCTTTGCGCCGGCGGCGGCGTGGCTCGCGAAAGGGATCGAGCTGACGGCGCTGGGCCGGCCGGCCGGCGCGATCCATCGCCTCGATCTGCCGCAGCCCGAGGTCGACACCGATCACATCGCCGGCGAGGTGCTGCGCGTGGATCGGTTCGGCAATCTGATCACGAACATCGATCGCAAGACGTTCGACAAGCTCGCCGGCGCGTCGCTCGAGATCCGCGTCGGCTCGCACCAGATCGCGAGGGTGGTGTCGACGTATGCCGACGCGCCGATAGGCGAAGTCGTCGCGCTCTTCGGCAGCACCGACCATCTCGAGATCGCCGCCAACGGCGCGAGCGCGGCCACCGCGCTCGATCTCGGACGCGCCGCGCCGGTTCACGTCGCCCGCCGCGCGTGATACGATCGGCGGCTGCCTATGATCACCTTTGAATTGTCGGAGGAGCACCGCCTGCTCGAACGATCGGTCAGCGAGTGGGCGAATCGCGAGGTCGCGCCGTACATTCGCGACAACGATCGCAATCACCACTTCGATCGCGCGCGGATCCTCGGCGGGATGGCGAAGCTCGGACTGCTCGGCGTGTCGGTGCCGCAGGAGTACGGCGGCGCCGGGATGGACTACATCTGCCTCGGCCTCGCCAGCGAGGAGCTCGAATATGTCGACACGTCGCTGCGCGTGATCATGTCGGTGCACGCCGGGCTCAACTGCCTGTCGCTGCTGACGTGGGGCAGCGAGGATCAGAAGCAGCGCTACCTCGTGCCGCAGGCGCAAGGGACGAAGATCGCCGGCTACGGTCTCACCGAGCCGAGCGCCGGCAGCGACGTGCGCGGCATGCAGACGACCGCCATCAAGCGGGGCGATCGCTACGTGCTGAACGGCGAGAAGAGCTGGATCTCGCTCGCCGACGTCGCCGACCATTTCCTCGTCGTCGCGTGGACCGATCTCGAGAAGAAGAAGCAGCGCGATCCGTCGGGCCTCACCGCGTTCATCGTCGAGCGCGGTTTCAAAGGTTTCTCGAGCGGTCCGATGAAAGAGAAGTGGGGCATCCTCGCCGGCAACACCGGCTGGTTCAAGATGGCCGATGTCGAAGTGCCCGATGCCAACGTCCTCGGCAAGGTCGGTGAGGGATTCAAGATCGCGATGTTCGCACTCGATCAGGGACGCTACACCGTGGCGGCGGGCGCGACCGGACTGATTCGCGCGTGCCGCGACGCGAGCGTGAAGTACGCCATGGAGCGCAAGACCTTCGGCGTGGAGATCGGCCAGCACCAGCTGGTGAAGGAAATGATCGCGCAGATGGAGTCCGACTATCAGGCCTCGCGGCTGTTGTGGCTGCGATCGGGCTGGATGAAGAACGCCGGTCAACGCAACACGCGCGAGACCGGGCTGGCGAAGTGGTTCGCGACGGTGGCGTCGGAGCGCGCGGCTGGCGACGCGGTGCAGATTCACGGCGCGAACGGCTACTCGGACGAATACCCGGTCGGGCGTTTCTACCGGAACTGCAAGGGCGCGGTCATCTACGAGGGCACGCGCGAGATTCACAAGGTGATGCAGGCCGACTACCTGCTCGGCTACCGTCAGGATCGCCCGACGCGTTGCGAATTGCCCGCGTACGGCGAGCCGGTCAAGTCCCGCGTGTGATGTGGACGTAGGGCGGACCCGCGTCCGCCCCGATACAGACTATGGACTCCGACCTCTCTCTCGAGTTCCTCCGCGTCGTCGAGCAGGCGGCGATCGCGTGCGCGCACACCATGGGGCAGGGCGATCGGCACAAGTCCGATCAAGTTGCGGTGGAAGCGATGCGCCGGGTGATGGACACCGTGCCCATCGACGGCACGATCGTCATCGGCGAAGGCGAGCGCGACGAGGCGCCGATGTTGTTCATCGGCGAGAAGGTCGGCATGGCGCACGCGCTCGGCCGGAGCGCCGTCGGCGCCTTTCCGCAAGTCGACATTGCCGTCGATCCCCTCGAGGGGACGAACCTGTGCGCCACCGGCGCGGCGAACGCGATTGCCGTTCTCGCCGCGTCGACCAAGAGCGGTCTCCTGCACGCACCCGATCTCTACATGGAAAAGCTCGTCGTCGGTCCGAGCTCCAAGGATGTGGTCAGCCTCGACGCGCCGGTTCGCGACAACCTCGAGGCGATTGCCGAGCGGCTCGACCGCCGCGTCGAGGATCTCGTCGTCATCGTGCTCGATCGTCCACGGCACGAAAAACTGATCAACGACATCCGTGCAACCGGCGCGCGCATCCGGCTCATCGGCGACGGCGATCTCTCGGCCGGCATCGCCGCCGCTGTCGTCGGGTCCGGCGTGCACGCGGTGATGGGGACCGGCGGCGCCCCTGAAGGCGTGCTCACCGCTGCGGCGATGCGCTGTCTGAACGGTGAAATCTTCGCCCGCCTGGTGGTCAGCAAGCCGGAGCACGAAGAGCGATGCCGCGCGATGGGCATCACCGATTTCACGCGAGTGTACCGGTCGAAGGATCTCGCGCCGGGGCGGAGCATCATCTTCGCGGCGACCGGCGTCACCGACGGCACGTTGATGCGTGGCGTCCGCTTCTTCGGCGACGGCACCCGCACCAGCTCGGTGATCATGCAGAACGATCCGCACCGGATCCGCTTCATCGACAGCATTCACGTGCCTCCCGCCACCGACGTGAGAATCCGCTTCTGACCCGTGGCGCGCGAGCACCGAGCGCCGATGTCCGAGCCGCGAACGGCGAGCGTCGGGTCGCCCTCGGCGACGACCGAGCGCTGGCGGCGCAATGTCTTCGCGGTCACCGCCGCCTCGTTCATGGGCTACACCGGCTTCACGGTCTCGATGCCGTTCTTGCCGTTGTACATTCGTGAGCTTGGCGTGACCGATATCGGGGAGATCTCTGTCTGGACCGGCGTCAGCCTCGCGATCACGCCCGGGCTGACAGCGCTGCTCGCACCGTGGTGGGGGCGGCTCGGCGATCGCTACGGACGCAAGCTCATGGTCGAGCGATCGCTCATCAGCTTCACGGTGATGATGGCGGCGCTGGCGTTCGTCGCCCACCCGTGGCAAGTACTCGCGCTGCGGGCCGCGCAGGGGTTGTTTGCGGGCTACGGATCGTTGTCGGTCGCGATGGCGGCTGAATCGGCGCCGCGCGACCGCATGCCGAACGCGATCGGCCTCGTGCAAACGGCGCAGCGTCTCGGTCCGGGCGTCGGACCCGTCGTCGGCGGCATCCTCGCCGGCCTGTTCCCGCTGAGGAGGGCGTTTCTCGTCACTGCCGCCTTCTATGCCGCGGCACTCGTCATCGTGTTCTTCATGTACGACGATCACGCGACCCACGAGACGCCGGCGCAGGAGGCCGAAGGAGGACGCGTCACGTTCAGAAACGTCCTCGCCTTCGAGAATTTCATCCTGATGGCGGTCGTCATCTTCGCGCTGCAGTTCGTCGACCGCAGCTACGGTCCGATCTTGCCGCTCTACATCGAGCAGGCGGGCGTCTCGCACGCGCGCGTGGCGATCGTGTCGGGCGTGCTCTTCTCGATCATGGCGGGCACCGGCGCGATCGGCCATCACGTGTGCGGGCGTCTGCTGCAGCGGTTCAGCGCGCGGCGCGTGATCGCCGGCGCATCGGCGGCGGCTGCCGCCGGCAGCGCGCTCATCGGCGCCACTGGCGATCCATGGTTGATGAGCGCGGCCTCGGCCATCTTCGGCATCGGCATCGGCGCTGCGATGACCGCGTCCTACAGTGCCGCCGGCCGCGTCATCCCCGCCGGCGCGCACGGCGCCGGCTTCGGATTGCTGACCAGCGCATCGCTCACTGGCATGGCGAGCAGTCCGTTCGTTGCCGGGTTTCTCGGCGCCGCGAGCCTTCGCATCGTGTTCGTCGCCAACGTCGTGATGTTGGCGAGCGTCGCCCTCGCCGTGCGTCATAAGATGACCGATGCGCCGGGTGTTCGTTGATCCAGGCGCGCCGCAGCGCGATGCGATTGAGGAAGCCGCCAAATGGATTCGTGACGGAGGCATCGTCGCCATTCCCACTGACACGCTGTACGGGCTCGCCTGCGATCCGTTTCGAGCTGATGCGGTCGCGCGAGTGTTCGCGGTGAAGGGTCGAGCCGCCGAGCGAGCGCTGCCGTTGATTGCCGCCGACGCGGCGCAGGTGCTCGGACATCTCGGCACGCTGACGCCGCTCGGCGCGCGCCTCGCTGAGCGCTTCTGGCCGGGTCCGTTGACGCTGATTCTCGCGGCGCCCGCATCGCTGGTGCGCGACGTGACCGGCGGCACCGGGAAGGTCGGCGTCCGAGTGCCCGCCGATGACGTCGCCCGCGCGATTGCGGCGGCGTGCGCGCGACCGATCACCGCGACCAGCGCGAATGCCAGCGGCGGGCCGTCGACCTCGTACCCCGATGAGGTCGAGCGAACACTCGGCGATCGCATCGATCTCTTGATCGACACCGGCCCGACGCGAGGCGGCGCGCCGTCAACCATCGTGGACGTGACGGCTGCGCAGCCGCGGCTGGTGCGCGCCGGCGCGATCGCCTGGGACGAGATTCAGACATGGCTGCGCGCGTAGCGCGTCAGGAGCGTGCGGCGCTCGTCGGGCTGATCGCCGGCCGAGCGCGCCGGCTCGAAGCCGAACGGTCGCTCGACGAGCTGGGTGGACTCGCGAATGCGGCGGGCGCCGACGTCGTCCTCCGCGTGCTGCAGGAGCGGGCGAAGCCCGATCCGTCGACGTTTCTCGGCGCCGGAAAAATCGAGACGCTCGCCGCGTCCTGCGCCGAAACCGACGTCGACGTCGTCATCTTCGACAACGAGCTGACGCCGGCGCAGCTGCGGCAGATCGAAGAGGAGGTCGATCGGAAGATCATCGATCGCACGCAGCTGATTCTCGACATCTTCGCGCGGCGCGCGCGGACGCGCGAAGGCAAGCTGCAGGTCGAGCTCGCGCAGCTGAAGTACCTGCTGCCGCGGCTCGTCGGCGCAAGCGAGGCGCTGTCGCGGCTCGGCGGCGGCATCGGCACGCGTGGGCCGGGCGAAACGAAGCTCGAAACCGATCGCCGGCGCATCCGCACCCGCATTCACGCGGTCAGCACCGACATCGAGCAGGTGCGGCGGCGGCGTGCCCAGCTGCGCGAGCGGCGGCACAAGGCGTCGGTGCCGACCGTGGCGCTCGTCGGCTACACCAACGCCGGCAAGACCACCTTGTTCAATGTGCTCACCAGAGCCGACGCCGAAGCGTCGAACGCGCTCTTCGTGACGCTCGACCCGCTGGTCCGGCAGGTGCGTCTGCCCGACAGCCGCGAGCTGCTTGTCTCCGATACGGTCGGGTTCATCGATCGGCTGCCGCACGCGCTCGTCGCCGCCTTTCGCGCCACGCTCGAGGAAGTCGCCGACGCCGATCTGATTCTCCACGTCATCGACGCGGCGGCGAGCGACCGCGAGCGCCGGATGAGCGCGGTCCGGCAGGTCCTCGAGGAGGTCGGCGCCACCGACGTCCCGCTCATCGAGGTCTACAACAAATGCGACGCCTTGACCGCGGACGAGCAGCGCCGGCTCGAAGAGCAGGATTCCGACGCTCTTTGCATCTCCGCGCTGCGGCGACAGGGTATCGACGAGCTCGTCGAGACCGTGACGTCGCGGCTGGCGCTCGACGTCCGGCGTGTGACCCTGACGTTCAATCCCGACGACCCGGCGGACCGTGAACGGATCGCCCGCGTGTACCGCCATGCGCGCGTCGTGTTGCACGAAACCCGCGATGGACGCGTGTCGATCGTCGCCGACGTTCCGCGTCGACTGCTGGCTCGGCTCGACCGACCGTCGCATCCGTCGTAGGGCGACCTGTTCAACGCCACGCGTGGCCGGAAAGCCCGCGCTACAGGGATCCAGCCGAGAGATAATGTTCCTTCGATGCGGAAGCTCCTCCTCGCGTTCCTCGTATTCATCAGCGCGTGCGCGCCGAAGGTCGTGCCGGTGCCGACCGTCACGACGCCGAAGTATCCCGACTTCACGCAGCCTGCCGTGCCGCCGGGGTTCGCCAACAGCCCGGTCGCCGACGTGCTGTCACGCGGATGGGCGTACCTGCAGACCGGCGACCTGAAGACCGCCCGCCGTGAGTTCAGCAACGCTCTGTCCGCGGCGCCGGCGTTCTATCCGGCGGAAACGTCGCTGGGATACGTGGAACTGGCGCAGAAAGATCCCAATGCCGCGCTGCCGCACTTCGATCGCGCGCTCGAGCACGCGCGCGACGACGTGTCGGCGCTCCTCGGCCGCGGACAGGCACTGGTGTCGCTGAATCGCGAGAACGATGCGCGCGTGGCGTTCGAGGCCGCGCTGGCCGCCGACCCGTCGCTGAATGACGTACGTCGACGCGTCGAGGTGCTGAAGTTTCGCGGTATCGAGCAGAACATCGCGCGCGCACGCCAGCTCGCGCGCCAAGGCAAGATCGACGAGGCGCTCGAGGCCTACACGACCGCGATCGGGAGTTCGCCGGACAGCCCGTTCCTCTATCGCGAGATCGCGGCGCTCGAGCGGCAGAAGGGCAACACCGACGCGGCGCTCGCCGATTTTCGAAAGGCGGTCGCGCTCGATTCATCCGACGCGAAGTCGCTCGGGCAGATCGGTGAAATCCTCGAGGCCAGCAACGATCTGCAGGGCGCCGAGAAGGCCTACAGCGATTCGCTCGCGCTCGAACCGAACGCCGACCTGGAGAAACGGCTGGAGGCGCTGCGCGAACGCGCGGCGATCGAGAAGCTGCCGGCCGAATATCGCGCGCTCGACCAGGCGCCGCAGGTCACGCGCGGCGACCTCGCCGCGCTCGTCGGCATCAGGCTCGGACCGCTGCTCGCCAACGATCGGCGGCGCGAGGGCGTGCTCGTCACCGACACGCGCAACCACTGGGCCGCCTCGTGGATTCTGGCCGTGGCGCGCGCCGGCGTCATGGAGCCGTACGCCAATCACGCGTTTCAGCCGCGAACCATCGTCCGGCGGGCCGATTTCGCCCAGGTCATCGCGCGGCTGCTGACGAAGATCGGCGCCCAGCACCCGGCGCAGGCGAAAACGTGGGCATCGGCACGGATGAAGTTCGCCGATCTCGGGCCGAGCCATCTCGCCTACGTGCCGGCGTCGGCCGCGGTCGCGGCCGGCGTCCTGACGATGGGGCCCGAGTCGACGTTTCAACCGTCGCGCCCGGTCACCGGCGCGGAAGCGATCGAGGCGATCGCGAAGCTCGAGGCGCTCGCCGGTCTGCCTGCTGCGACGAGGATCAAGACTCCGCAATGACGGCGCTCACGCCGGCGAATCAGCTCACGCTGTTGCGTATGCTGCTGATTCCTGCCTTCGTGATTCTGGTCGTCTACGGATACCTCGGATGGGCGCTGGCGGTCTTCGTCACCGCCGGGATCACCGACGCCCTCGATGGTCTGGCCGCGCGTTGGACGAATGAAAAGACGAGCCTGGGCGCGTGGCTCGATCCTGCGGCGGACAAGCTGCTGCTGGTGACGACCTTCATCGTCTTGACGCTGCCGGGACTCGGGCTGGCCAATCGACTGCCGATTTGGCTCACCGTGCTGATCATCTCGCGCGACGTCGGCATCGTGCTGACGGTGGCGATCGTGAACCTGGCGATCGGTCCGCGCACGTTCCGGCCGTCGATTTTCGGCAAAGTCGCCACCGCAACCTACATTCTCACCGCCGTCGTCGCGATGTGGTTCAACTATCTCGGGTACCATTCGATGCTCTTCGAGCTCTTCGTCTACGCATCGCTGTTCATCACGCTCGTGTCCGGCCTCCACTACGTCTGGCACGCGACGCGAATCGTCGATGCGTCGGAGCAGTCATGACACGCGTCATCATCGGTTGCGCCGTTGTCGTCAGCGTCGTGTCGGTCGTGTCCGGCTTCAGCCGGACCGGGCTCGCGCAGGCTGCGCCGAAACAGGCGGTCATCGAAACATCGGCGGGGACGTTCGTGATCGATCTCAGGCCGGAGGCCGCGCCGAATCAGACGGCGTACTTCATCAAGACCGCGACCGAGGGCGGGTACGACGGGACGATCTTCCACCGCACGATCAAGTACGGGATGGTGCAGGGCGGCGATCCGTTGACAAAAGATCCGGCGAAGCGGGCGCTCTACGGGACGGGCGGTCTGAACGTGGTGAAAGCGGAAGCGCGCACGGCGAAGATGACGCGCGGATCGGTCGCCGCCGTCATGATTCCCGGCAAGCCGGACAGCGCCGGCGCGCAGTTCTTCATCGTCCTCGCCGATCAGCCGGCGCTCGACAACCAGTACACGGTGTTCGGATATGTCGCCGACGGTGTTGAAGTGTTGCAGAAGATCTCGGAGACGCCCGTCGACGACAAAGGCCTCACGACGGAGCGCATCGAAGTCAAGCACGTCACCATCCGCGACACGCCAACCGAACCCTTCGTCAACGAGACGGCGCAGGAGTTGGGAAGCTATCGGGCGGTGCTCGACACGAGCGCCGGCCCGATCGCGATCGAGTTCTTCGTCGACAAGGCGCCGAACACGGTGCGGCAGTTCATGCGGCTCGCCGCCGCCGGCGTCTACAACGGGATGGCGTTCCATCGCGTGGCGCCGGGCTTCGTCATTCAAACCGGCGCGCTCTCCAGCCGCACGGCGCCGCTGACCGAGAAGCAGCAGAAGCTCGTTCACAACCTGCCGCCGGAGTTCAACGACACCAAGCACGTCAAAGGCATCGCGTCGATGGCGCGCGCCGAGGCGCTCGACAGCGCGCAGACGTCGTTCTTCATCTGCACCGGCACGTCGACGGCGCTCGACGGTCAATACACGGCGTTCGGCCGCGTCGTCGATGGAATGGCGGCGGTGGACGCGATCGAGGCGTCGCCGCGCACTGGCGAGGCGCCGATCACCCGCGTCGACTTGAAGAGCGTCAGAATTGAGAAGAAGTAACGGCGATCCGGGTGACCCGGATCGCCACACCGACGAGGTACTCGACCTGGATGCGATCGCCCGGCTCGAGGTTGGTGGCCATCACCGCCTCGGGCCCGATGCGCGCGACCGTCACCTGGCCGTCCGGATCTTCGACGTCGGTGAAGAACACGTCCCACGACACCTGGCCGTGGATGCTCACCGGCTGGACTTTTTTCAGAATGCCGTCGCGCGTTCCTTTAAGCACGTGCTCCCCACAACAGAATTCGTTTGAAGGCGAAGAGGAACGGACGCTCGTCGTCGAGGCGCGCAAGCAGACGATCGCGGTACTCGGCGAGGAACTGCTCGAACACATCCGGCGGCAGATGACGTGAGTACTCCGCCAGGAGCGTCCCCTTCACCCATTCGACCACGTCCTCGGGTCCCGGCAAGACATGAGGATAGACGATCAGGCGCACAACCGGATCAGCGAACCCGAGACGGAACATCAAACGTGCGTAAACGTCGGGCGACAGAACCGGCTGGGGCTTCTGCCATCCGTTGCTGGCCGATCGAAACGGTTCGGTCTCGAGGATCTCGGCGGCGATCAGATGCGAAATCTCGTCGTGCATGGCCGGCATCTGAACGGCGAGCTGTCCATGAGGCCGAAGCGCTGCGGACAGGCGCGCGAACAGCGCCTCATGGTCCTCCACCCAATGAAGCGCCGCATTCGAAAATACGAGATCGTAATCGGACGGGGTGTCTGGAAACGCTTCGATGTCGCCCACCTGAAATTTCACACCCGCCGGTAACTCCGTGTCACCGGCCTTCTGGAGCATCCGTTTCGAGCGGTCGATGCCGATCGTCTCGCTCGCGTTCAGACGCGCATGCAATTCGCGCGTCAACTTTCCGGTTCCGCACCCGAGGTCGACGACGCGCATCGCGGCCGCAGGCCGGACCATCGCGAGGAGATCGTAGAAAGGCTGCTCGCGTTCGCGCTCGAATTTTCGATACTGATCTGGATTCCAAGGATCGGCCACGGTCGCACCACCATCGCCCTTAACTCTCCACAACCCTCCACCACCGCTTAAGATTAGCCTCCGCGTCCTCCGTGTCGTTCGTGGTGGCGGATTTCATCACCGAATGGCAACCGATCGCTGTCGGCCTCACCACAAAAATTGTGAACGCTGACGCCCAGCAGCCGGACCGGCCTTCGCCCGGCGTCGGTCTTGTCGAGGAGCCGGACGGCGCGGGCGGTGAGATCCGTTTCGTCCCGAGTCGGCGCGGCGGAGTGGCTGCGCGTGATGGTCGTGAAGTCCGAATAGCGGACCTTGATCGTCACCGTGCGCGCGAGCATCGCCTTGCGCGCCAGCCACGAGATGGCGTGGGCGGCCATCTCGGCGATCTCCGTGCGAATCGTGTCGAGGTCGGTGAGATCCTCGGGGTACGTGTTCTCCGAGCCGGACGACTTCGCTTCGCGGTTGGGGACGACCGGCCGATCGTCGACGCCGTTGGCGAGCTGACGCAGCCAGTCGGCGAGGCTGCCGACAGTGTCGCGAAGCAGCTCGACGTCGGCGGTGCGCACGTCGACGAGACGATCGATCCCGCGCGCGCGAAGCTTTTTCGCGGTCACCGGTCCGACGCCCCACAGCGCGTCGACCGGCAGTTGCTGCAGAAACGGTTCGACGCGCTCCGGACTGATCACGGTCAGTCCATCCGGCTTCTTCCATCCCGAGGCGATCTTCGCCAGGAACTTGTTTGGCGCCACGCCGGCGGATGCGGTCAACTGCGTCTCGTCGCGGATCCGCTGCTTCAAGCGTTTCGCGACCGCTGTCCCCAGCATTTCGCCCCACAGATTCTCGGTGACGTCGAGATACGCTTCGTCGAGCGACAGCGGCTCGACGAGCGGCGTCGCGTCGCGGAAGATCGAGAAGACGGCGTCGGACGCCGCCTTGTAGCGCGAGAAATCGG
>DAIUKO010000088.1:0-22309 GCA_036848175.1 Vicinamibacterales bacterium
TGATCACCGCCGCCCGCTCACCGTGGCAGAACGCGTACGCCGAGAGATTGAATGGCTTTGCCGTGGCGCCTTGCACCAGATTGCACCAGGACGTTTTCGGCTCGACGCAGCAATTTCGACCGCAGTTGGTAGGTCGGCAACTGGCGCGGTAATCCGCAGGCGGCTCCTTGGCTGTGTCCGGGTTTCCCCTTGCGTGCCCGTGTAGAAGTCACCGTAATCCCGTTTCCAGTTCCCGCCACGTCGTACGAGCATGCGAATTTTGCCGCACTGCGCGCTCCTGCATCACTTCGCGGCAAGGGTTATGGGGCCGTTTGAGTTGGAACGGTGGACCGGCGATGGTCAGCGGACGACGCGGTACTCCGCGAAGAGTCCGACGAGTACGATCCGAGTCGCATCGTCGGCACGACGTGGCTTGACTTGGCGCTCCGCGTACAACGCCAATTGCTTCCTCAGGAACAGATTCTCAGCGGCAACTTGCGCACGCGACCGCACGGCCGCCGAGGCGAACCGCGTGACGTCACCGATGATACGCAGGGTTGTTAGGGCAGCAGCGCGAGATCGAGACCGACTCATAGTCGCCGCAGTCGTACGCGATCAGCGAAGCGCCAGCACCGCTGGCGCCCGTGAGACGCTACCGAATCGACTCACAGACCCGATTCCGCGCAAATTTCGCCCGCGCGGATTTTTTGCGGACGACAGGCTGCGACGATCCGCGACGTCCGCGCTGGTGCGGCTGCCGAGATGAATGTTGGCCGTCTCGCGCCCCATCAGCCGGAGTAACTCCGACGCCAGCCCGAGCCGCTTGTCGCGCTCGCGCGCATCTCGATCTTTGCGAGGTCGGGCGCGAGTTGGCGAATCAACCAGTGGTCGTGCACCTGGAAGTACGGATCCGGAATGCGGATCGCCGATAGAATTCCGCTCGTACGAGTCCCCTTCGATTCTCCATCTGGAGCCTGTTGACTTCGACTGCGACCGGTTGCATCATCGCTGGCCTCACAACCAAGACGCCGCCGAAGGGAGCGCTGTATGAAGAGATTGATTCCAGCCTTCATGGTGCCGCTCGCCGTCTTCATCCTCGTCGGCAGCATGGCGGCACAAAGCGGAGGGCAGTTCGACCGCGACGACCGCGACGATGATCACGACGATCGTGGCGGCCGCTTCGAGGTGGTTGAAAAGACCATCTCGCAGCTTCAGGTAGCGCTCGCGGCGCACGAGGTCACGTCGAAGCAGCTCGTGAAGCTCTACCTGAAACGGATCAAGGCATTCGAAGGCACGCTCAACGCCTACATAACGCTGAACCCACACGCCACGGACGAAGCCAAGCAGCTCGATCGCGAGCGCAAGCGCGGACACATTCGCGGACCGCTGCATGGGATCCCGATCGCGCTCAAGGACAACATCCTCACGCCGACGATCATGACGACTGGGGGCGCGCTCGCCTTCCAGGGATTTGTCCCGCCCTTTGAGGCGACGCTCGCCACCAAGCTTCGTGCGGCAGGCGCCATCATCCTCGGAAAAACAGTGCTGACCGAGCTGGCGAACTGGGTGTCGGACGCGATGCCCGGTAACTACAGCGCGACGGGCCGGTACGGCTACAACCCGTACGATCCGCGGCGCGATCCACGGCCGGGCGTGGATGGTCGCGGCTTCCCGTTCGCCGACGGCCGGCCGGCGCTCGCAACCGGCGGCTCGAGCTCCGGCATCGCCACGTCGGCCAACCTCGCGGCAGCCAATATCGGCACCGAAACATCGGGCTCGATCCTCAGCCCGTCGAACAACACGATGCTCGTCGGCATTAAGCCGACCGTCGGTCTGATCAGCCGCTACGGCGTCATTCCGATCACTGCCGATCAGGACACAGCCGGTCCGATGACGCGCGACGTGGCGAGCGCCGCGATCATGCTTAACGTGCTCGCCGGACCCGATCCGCTCGACACACCTGCCGTGATGGGACCGCCGGCGTGTCCGGCCGTCGATTACACGCAGTCGCTCCAGAGGCGAGGCCTGGTCGGCGCGCGAATTGGCGTAGCCGCGCCGTACCGCGACGGCGTGCCGAATCCTGCCGGCGGTTTTCTGATGACGCCGCTGACGCCGCAACAACGCCAGGTGCTGGACGACGCGGTGAGCGCGCTGCGCGCTGAAGGCGCCGTCGTCTCCGACGCGACATTCCCGGGCATCGTCGGCCTGCTGACCTTCGGCATCTGCGCCGCGCGCGAGCAGACCAAGGCGAACGATGCGAACTGCTCCGTCGTGCTCAAATACGGATTCAAGCGCGACTTCAACCACTTCCTGGCTTCGCTCGGTCCCACCGCACCCGCGCCGACCTTGTCGGCGCTGCGCGCGTTCAACAGCGCGCACGCCGCCGACAACGCGATCAAATATCTGCAGGCGCGGCTGGACATATCCGACGAGATGAACGTCATAAGCGACATGGCCAGATATCTCAGCGATCGGCAGAAGGATCTGATGCTCGCCGGCACGACAGGGATCGACGCGGCGCTTGCTGGCGGCAGTTTCGATGCGCTGCTGTTTCCGAGCAGCCGCGGCGCCGACATCGCCGCGCGTCCCGGCTACCCGAGCGTGACCGTGCCGTTCGGATTCGTGCCGAACACGCCGACGCCGCCGTTTCCGAGCGGCTTCAACGCGAACGACGGACCATACGGGATCACATTTACCGGCAGCGCGTGCAGCGAGCCGACGTTGATTCGTCTGGCGTATGCGTTCGAGCAGGCGACCAGAAAGCGCGTGCCGCCGGCGAGTGCGCCGCCGCTGCACGAAGATCAGAACTAGCTGCAACGAACGCGGCGCGCGAGGTCTCGACGCTGTTCACGTGCACCTTGAGCTCCTCCAGCCCCACACCGGCACACGGACTGCCCTTGCTTGGCGAGGACCTCATACACCGGCGACGGTACGACCGAACCAAGGGTGCCACGGAATAACAGACTTCGCGGAACTCAGTATTGTGGGTGTTGAGTTGTCGACTTCTACAATCGCGGGCGTCCGCACGCCAGCCTGGGGCCGGGCATCCCCGATCCATCAGACAATTCTCTCGAACTATCTGCCGGCGGCCATCGGATCCGGCCCGGCCACCGCGTCGTCGCCACACCGGTCCTCGGCGGCCTGCACCACGAGTATCGTCTTGAGCCGATGGCTGCATGAAGGGAATTTGGAACCCTACGGTAGTTTTTGCGGATCACAGGCTCGTCCCCCCACCAGCGCCATTTCAAATGTCCTGGTTACGCGCGCCAGCCGCCGCCCAGCGCGCGATAGACCTCGACGAAGGCAGCAAGCTCGCTCAAGCGGGCGCGGACGAGCTGCAGCTCGGCGTCGAACAGACGCGTGTCGCTGTCCAGGACTTCGAGATAGCTGCTCGCGCCGCCTTGATAGCGCACGTCGGCGAGGCGCCGCGCGTCGCGGGCCGCGTCCACGAGCGCCTCCTGCGTCTTGCGGCGCTCGCGCGATCGGTCGTAGCCGACGAGCGCATCGGACACTTCGCGAAACGCCTGCTGCACTGTCTGGCGATACACGAGCGCCGCTTCTTCGGTCTGCGCTTCGGCCAGTCGGACCTGCGAACGGGTGCGGCCGGCGTTGAAGATTGGCTGCACAAGATTCGCGCCGGCCGCCCACAGGCCGGTCGTGAAGAGCGAGGAGAGCGCGTTGCTCGCGACGCCGCCGATGCCGGTCAGCGTGATCTGCGGGAAGTACGCGGCTCTCGCCACGCCGATCTGCGCGTTCGCCGCCACGATTTGTTGCTCCGCCTGCTGGACGTCCGGGCGGCGCGCCAGCAGCGCGGACGGGAGGCCGGCGGGGACGTCCGGCGCGAGCGCCTGTTCGACGAGCAGTCGTCCGCGCGTGATCGCGCCGGGGTTCTGGCCGATGAGGAACGACAGCGCGTTCTCCTGCTGTTCGATCTGACGCCGCAAATCGACGATCTCGCCTTCCGCGGTGTGGACCAGTTGTTCGGCCTGACGCACATCCACCAACGATGTCGCGCCGCTGCTGTGACGCACGGTCGCAAGACGCAGCGAATCGCGGCGCGTCGTGAGCGTCCGCTGCGCGATCTCGAGTTGCAGGTCCAGCGCGCGCAAGTTGTAGTAGGCGGTCGCGAGCTCGGAGATCAGCCTCGTCACGACTTCCCGTCGTCCCCATTCGGTCGCGAGGATCTGCGCGCGCGCGCCTTCGGTCGCGCGCCGGAACTTGCCCCAGAAATCCACCTCCCACGCCGCCGAGACGTTGAACTGCCCAAAGCCCGTGGCCGGCAGCACGAAACCGGCAGGCGTCGCTCCCCGCTGTCCTTGAACGGTCGCCTCGCCGTCGACGGTGGGAAACTGCTGCGATCGCGTGACGCCGTAGATCGCGTCCGCCTGCAGGATGCGGACGGCAGCGATTCGGACATCAATGTTGTCCGTGAGCCCCGCCGCGATCAACGCCCGCAGCGACTCGTCCTCGAACATCGTCTCCCAGTCCTGCTCGGCGATCGACGCGCCGGCCAGAGCCTGCGCGCCGCGATACGCTTCCGGCACGGTGACCGGCGGCCGCTTGTAGTTGGGCCCCACCGTGCAGCCCACCAGAAGCGCCGCGCAGACGATAGGGGTGAACCACATCACCGCCCGCTGCGCGAACGTTCGTCGTTCATGGCGTGCCATCACACTGCCTCCTCCGGCCCTTACAGCGGCCGCTTCCAGAACGTTTTCAGCCATGCGCGACGGTCGGCGCGTGATGCGCGACGGTTGCCGCTCCGTGCTGGACCAGCCTGCGGCCGGACAACGTGCGCAGGCCGACATAGAACACCGGTGTCAGGAACAGGCCGAATAGCGTCACGCCGAGCATGCCGGCGAAGACGGTGATACCCGTCGCCGAGCGCACCTCGGCGCCCGCGCCGTGCGAGTACACGAGCGGGATGACGCCGGCGATGAACGCGACGGAGGTCATGACGATCGGACGCAGCCGCAGGCGGCACGCTTCGAGCGCGGCGTCGGCGATGCCGCGGCCCTGGAACTCCAGCTCGCGCGCGAACTCGACGATCAGAATCGCGTTCTTGCAGGCCAGGCCCATCAGCACGACCAGGCCGACTTGCACGAACGTGTTGTTGTCGCCGCCGAACAGTTTGACGCCGCCGAGCGCCGAGAGCATGCACATCGGCACGATCAGAATCACGGCCAGCGGGAGCGTCCACGATTCGTAGAGCGCGGCCAGCACGAGGAAGGCGAGCAGGATCGCGACCGGAAACACCATCAACGAGGCGCGGCCCTGGGTCGCTTCCTGGAAGCTCAAGTCGGTCCACTCGATGTTGATGCCGTTGGGCAGCACCGTCTTCGCCAGTTCGTTGATCTTGTCCATCGCCTGCGCCGAGGACAGCAGCCGCGGATCCGCGTCGCCGACGAAGTCGGCGGCTGGATAGCCGTTGTAGCGCAGCACGGGATCGGGACCGTAGGCCTGGCCGATCTTCACCATCGACGCGATCGGCACCATCTCGCCGCGGTCGTTGCGCGTCTTCAGGCTGGCGATGTCTTCCACCCGCTTGCGGAAATCGCCGTCTGCCTGCGCGTACACGCGCCAGGTGCGACCGAACAAGTTGAAGTCGTTGACGTAGGACGAGCCGAGATAGACCTGCAGCGTCTCGAACAGGTCGGTCAGCGCCACGCCCTGCGTCTTCGCCTTGACGCGATCGACCTGCAGGTCGAGTTGCGGCACGTTGGACTGGTAGCCGGAGAACGGAAAGCCCATGCCCGGCGTTCGCATCACGGCGCCCTGCAGCGTCGCGACCGCTTCCTGGAGCGCGCCGAAGCCGGCGCCGGCGCGATCCTCGACGAACAGCGAATAGCCGGCGCCGGTGCCGAGGCCGAGAATCGGCGGTGGATTGATCACGAAGGCGAACCCTTCCTTGATCGCGGACACCTTGGCCTGGATCTCGGCGGCGATCTCCTGCGCACTGCGATGGCGCTCGTTGAACGGCTTCAGGATCGCGAAAGCCGCGCCGTAGTTTGGCGTATTCGTCTGCTGCGTGGGATTGAAGCCGGTCAGCGAGGTCACATGCGCGACACCGTCCGTGCTGAGGGCGGCGTCCCTGATCTTCCTCACCACATCGGCCGTGCGTCCGATCGACGACCCTTCCGGCAGCTTGACGCCTGCGATCAGATAGAGCTTGTCCTGCGTCGGGATGAAGCCGCGCGGCACGCGATTGAACATGACGGCGGTGCCGCCGAGCAGCAGCGCGTAGACCGCGAACACCAGGCCTCGATGCTTGAGGATGCGTCCCACCGATCCCTCGTAGCCGTCGGAGCTGGCCTTGAAAAAGCGGTTGAAGGGACGGAACAGCCAGCCGAACGCCCGTTCGATGAGGCGTGAGAGGAGGTCCTTGGGCGCATCGTGGGCCTGTAGTAGCTTCGCCGCGAGCGCCGGCGAGAGCGTCAGCGAATTGATCGCCGAGAGCACCGTCGAGATGGCGATGGTCACGGCGAACTGCTTGTAGAACTGCCCGGTGACGCCGGTCAGGAATGCCATCGGCACGAAGACCGCGCAGAGCACGAGCGCGATCGCCACGATCGGTCCGGAGACTTCCTTCATCGCCTGATGCGCGGCGGCGAGCGGCGTCAGCCCCGCGGCGATATTGCGTTCGACGTTCTCCACCACGACGATCGCATCGTCCACCACGATGCCGATCGCCAGGACCAGCCCGAAGAGGCTCAGCGTATTGATCGAGAATCCGAGCAGATAGAGCACGGCGAACGTGCCGACCACCGACACCGGTACGGCGATCAACGGAATGATCGACGCGCGCCAGGTCTGCAGGAAGAGGATCACGACCAGCACGACGAGCGCGATGGCTTCGAAGAGGGTGTGCACGACGGCCGCGATCGACTCGCGCACGAAGATCGTCGCGTCGTAGTCCGCGCGGTAGCTCATCCCGGGTGGAAAACGCTTGGCCAGTTCGTCCAACTTCGAAATCACGGCGTCGCGCGTCGTGAGCGAGTTCGCGCCGGGCGCCTGGAACACGCCGATGATCGCGGTCTGGTAGTCGTCGAGTTGTCCGCGCAGCGTGTAGTCGCTGGCGCCGAGATCGATGCGTGCGACGTCACCGAGGCGCACGACCTCGCCGCTGGCGCCAGTCTTGAGCACGATGTCGCCGAATTCCTCGGCGGTGCGCAGCCGGCCCTGGGCATTGATCGAAATCAGGAAGTCGCTGCCGCCCTTGATTGGCTCGGCGCCGAGCTGGCCCGCCGAGACCTGCAGGTTCTGCTCGCGCACAGCGCGCATGACGTCGCCCGCCGTCAGGCCCCGCGACGCGATCCTGTCCGGATCGAGCCAGACCCGCATCGCATAGTCGCCGCCGCCGAACATCCGGATCTGACCGACGCCCGGCAGGCGCGTGAGCTCGTCCTTCACCTTGATGTTGGCGTAGTTGCGGAGGTAGAGCGCGTCGTACTGGCCCTTCGAGATCAATGTCACCAGCACGAGAAACGCCGGCGACTGCTTCTGCGTGGTCACGCCGAGGCTGACGACTTCCGATGGCAGGCGCGACAGCGCCTGGGCGACGCGGTTCTGCACGTCGACCTGGGCCTTGTTGGGATCGGTACCCGGACGGAACGTGATCGTCATCTGCAGGACGCCGTCCGAACCGGCGACCGACTTCATGTACATCATGTCCTCGGCGCCGATGATCTGCTCTTCGAGCGGAGTCGAGACGGTTTCGGCGATGACCTTCGGATTGGCGCCGGGATAGGTCGCGGTCACGACCACCGTTGGCGGCACGACGTCGGGGTACTCGCCGATCGGCAGGAGCGGAATCGCGATCAGGCCGGCGACGACGATCACGATCGAGACGACCGCCGCGAAGATCGGCCGGTCGATGAAGAATCTGGAGAAGTCCATGTGAACGCGCCTCCTTACTTCGATGCGACCGCGGCCGCAGCCGGCGGCGCGCCCATGACGACGAGGTTCGGCCTGACCGGCGTGTTCGGCGCGAAGATCTTCTGGAGGCCGCCGACGATGACCTTGTCGTGCGCGTCGAGGCCGGACCGCACCACGCGCAAACCGTCGATCAGGCCGCCGAGGACGAGGTCCTTGCGCGTGGCCTTGTTCTCCGGCCCGATCACGTAGGCGTACTTGCGGTCCTGGTCGGTCATCACCGCTTTATCGTCAATCAGCAGTGCGGTGAACTCGGGGCTGCCTTCGAGCTGCACGCGTGCGAAGAGGCCCGGCGTGAAGACGCGATTGCGGTTCGGCACCACCGCGCGCAGGTTAATCGTGCCGGTTGCGGGATCGACCTGATTGTTCACGAAGTTCACCGTGCCGGCGTACGGATAGCCGGTATCGGTGGCGAGGCCGACGCGCACGGCGTTGGCCGACTTCGCGCGCTCGCCCTTGCGCACCAGCTCCGCATAGCGCAGGAAGGTCTGCTCGTCCGGCTGGAAATAGACGTACACCGGGTCCTGCGAGACGACGCTGGTCAGTACGCTCTGATCGGCCTGGGCGAGATTACCGACCGTCAGCATCGCACGGCTGACGCGACCGGCAATCGGCGAGCGGACCTCGGTGAAGCCCAGATTCAGCTGCGCGGTCGCCACCACGGCCTCGGCCGCGCGCACGTCGGCGCTGCTCTGGTTCAGGCCGGCGCGGCGCGTTTCGGACTCGTCGCGCGAAATCGCGTCGGCGCCAATCAGCACCTGCGCGCGCTGATCCTGCGTCTGCGCGAGCTGCGCGGTGGCGCGCGCGCGTTCGAGCTGGGCGACCGCGCTGTCGTACGCCGCGCGGTACGGCCGTGGATCGATCACGAACAACAGCGCGCCGGCCTGGACCTCGTCGCCTTCCTTGAACGCGATGCGCTCGATGTAGCCGCTGACGCGCGCGCGGACCTCGACCGCGTCGGGCGCCGCGATGCGCCCGGTGAACTCATCCCACTGGCGCGCGGCCCTGCGCACGACCTGGGCCACGTCGACCTCCGGCGGTGGCGGCGGCGCCGTTTGCGCTTCACTGGGACTGCACGCGGCGCTGGCGAAGGCCGCGAGGACGACGAAGGTGGCGAGAGCGCCCGCGCGCCAGGCGGCGGGCAGAGGATAGTGCTGCAACACGGCCGACTCCTGTCAAAGGCCAGGCCCAAGCCTGCGAACAGACCGACTGGTCTGTCTTGTTGCATGGTAGACCGACCAGTCTGTATAGTCAAGACATGGCTGTCGTCGCACCGATCACACGTTCACGTCGCGGCAAGACCGACGGAGAAGCCGGCGCCCGCGAGCGCATTCTCGATGCCGCGTCGCGTCTCTTCTATCAGGAAGGGATTCAGGCCGTTGGTATTCAGCGGATCATCGAAGCGGCGAACACCGTCAAGGCGTCGCTGTACGCGCACTTCAAGTCGAAAGACGAACTGGTCGCCGCGTATCTGCAGCGCGAGTACGATCGCGCGCGAGTCGAAGTCGAGGCGCTGCTCCAGGGGCTGACCGGACGACGGAAGCTCCTGCGCCTGTTCGACGCGCTGGCCGAGGCGATGGCGCAGCCGGGCTTTTGCGGCTGCACCTACTGCAACGCGTCAGTGGAGATCATCGCGCTGGATCATCCGGCGACGCCGATCGCCCGTGCCTATCGCGCCTGGTTGAGCCAGCTCATGATCAGTCTTGTCCGCGAGGCCGGCGCCGCCTCACCCGAGAAAGTCGGCGCGGCGGCCTTGTTGTTGTTCGAAGCCGCGCAGGCCGCCGGACGCCTCGGCCAGGGCACGCAGGCCATCAGGGACGCACGCTGGGCCATCGAGCGACTGCTGGATCAAGGCGTCCGACGCAAATGAGGCGTCAAGCGCGAAGACGCGTCCCTGACTCACGCGATGTCAGGCACGCGCCTCGTCCTCGCCGCCGCGCCTGACGATGTCATCCCGATCTTCGGAAACCGCACGCCAAGTTGCGAGGATGTCCTCATAGGAAACCGCCTCGTTTCCTAGAGCAAGCGCATAAAGGGTCGGTGTATACACCTTCAACTGTTTGCCAAGCGCCTGGCCGAGGGCGAGATCCTTACGACAGATATCAATCACTGCCTTAAGGGACTCGGCAGTACGGGCGTTATACCGGTAGATGCTGCGGAAGCCTTCGATGTCCCTGGTCGCAACGTTACGCCCCGAGCTTGTTTCCATGACATCGGCGAGCCATCTGAGATCGATGCCCAGCTTGATCGCGATCTCCAGGGCCTCGGCCGTAATCAGCGTATTCGCGACTCCAACGATATTGTTGATGATCTTCACGGCTTCTCCAGAACCTAGCGGGCCACAGTGAAACACCTGATTGCCGAGCGCATCAAAAACTGAGCGCATTGCCTGCAGATCGGCGGCGTCTCCCCCCACCATGATCGTCAACTCCCCTTGTGCCGCCCGGATACTGCCGCCGCTCACGGGCGCATCCAGCGTGTGTACGCTCTTTTTTGCGAGCTCTCCCGCCGTATTTTGAATCGTCTGCGGCAGCACTGAACTCATGATCGCGACGACCGGCGGGCGTTCCGAATCGATTCCTTCCAGAACACCGCCCGGGCCGAGCACTGCAGCCTTCACCTGAGCATCATTTGCAACCATCACCAGGATGGCGTCAGCTTCGGTTCCTTCCGCCGCACGGGAGATCGTGCGCACCCCACGTTTGCGAAACCCTTCGAGCGCAGCCTCGCTCAGGTCGCATGCTGTGATAGCGAAACCGGTATCAATCAGACGCTCGGCCATCGGTTTGCCGATGCCGCCAACTCCGATAAAGGTAATTTTTTTCATGACGTGAGATTCCTGCTGGTTCGAACGTCGCCACCTCGACCGGATCAACTGGCGCGGCGAAGCGCAGATCCGGCTGACGCGAAAATCTGCAGCGACCCTAGTCGCGCCGCCGGGTCGTAGATCTGCGATGTGGCGATGAGTTCGTCTGCGTTGGTCGCATCGACAAACTTCTGGAGTCCCCCGGCGATCGTCGACTCGGCGCCGACGAACGCCACCAGTTGCATCTGCTCGAGCGGCACCGCTCCGAACGGCACGACGTCCTGCTCATACGCGCTGTTTGGCGGCGGTAGCTGGATGGGCATGCCTCGGCGGAAGCTCGCGAACGATTCTCGACCGGACGTGGCGAGGAAGCGCGCCTCGTCGTCCGTATCCGCGGCGACGACGTTGATGCCAAGCAGCACGTAGGGCTGCGATAGATTCTTTGACGGACGGAAGCTGGCGCGGTAGATCTGGATCGCTGGTAGCATCATCGCCGCGGCGAAGTGCGACGCGAATGCGAAAGGCAATCCCATCGCGCCCGCGACCTGCGCGCCAAACGTACTGGAACCGAGAATGTAAATCGGTACGCGCAGACCCTCGCCGGGCACGGCCCGAATGGCGTGATCCGCTCGCGGTGAGAAATACCCCATCAACTCGAGGACATCTTCAGGAAATCGGTCTGAGTCGGCAGCGAGGGTTCTACGCAGCGCATGCGCAGTGATGGGATCGGTTCCAGGCGCGCGGCCGAGTCCGAGGTCAATCCGGCCTGGGAACAGCGACTCCAGCGTGCCGAACTGCTCGGCGATCACCAGCGGCGCATGATTCGGGAGCATGATGCCGCCAGCGCCGACGCGGATCGATGTCGTCCCCGACGCGACATGCGCGATGACGATGGCCGTTGCCGCGCTGGCGATTCCCGGCATGTTGTGATGCTCCGCGAGCCAATAGCGGTGGATGCCGAGACGCTCGGCGTGGCGGGCGTAGTCGAGCGAGTGGCGAAAGGCTGTTGCGGCGTCGCTGCCCTGCGTAATGGGTGCCAGATCGAGAATTGACAAACGAACCATATCTCACCCGATAGACGATCTGATTCAAGCGAGCTTGAAGTCTCTCACTCTCTTGTCCGTCAACGTACCGATTCGAGATCGACCTTCAGCAACTTCCGCATCTGCCCGACCGACAACGAACGCGATTTTCCATTGAAGCGGCGATAGGCGGTCCACTTGGTCGGATCTGCGTCCGGCGACCGCGTCGGGAGGATCAACGCCAACGCGCCCTCTGAATCGGCAACGACGTGTCGCTTTGGACTCGAATCACCGATTGCCGTTGTGCAGCTCTGGACCTCGGCGATGAGCCAGAGTCCGCTTTGCGAGAGCGCGTGATTCATTCTCTCGCGGGTTTCGCCGGACACGAGCGACTGATCGGCCGCAGGGTCGGCGTCGTCGCGAACAAGTGCAACCGCGAGGAGCACGCGGGCGCGCCGCCCCTCGACGGCGCCAACCCAGAGAACAACGCCATGCTGACCCCGTGCGTCCAACAGTTGCAGCGCCTCGATCGTGGTGTCGACGGTATTTTGCTCCACACTGATGCGGTCGACGGCCGAAAGCGCCTGATCGGCGTCCGCCGGCATGAATGCGAACAGGTGTGGACAGCCGACGACCGTGGCCATGCCAGCAATGAAAACGATCGCGACGAAACATCGCAACAGCGTACGTAGGACGCCACGGTTGCGGCGTCCCGACGACGGTGGTGTCGAGAACAGTGTAGTCATCGAGACCTCCTGCGCTCCCACCGCTTCAACGAGCATTCCACGGCGTTTGCGTGATTTGGCTTGCGTTCCAGGGGCCGTTTGCCTGGAGGTGCACGCCGGCACGCACATTGGGCGTCTACGGTCGCCTCTCTGAACGTGATCACCGCGGTGGTGTGGTCATCGGCGCCGCCGGCCTCTGTGAGTGCGCAGCGCATACACAAACTGTGTTGTTCGGCACGAGATAAAACCGTGCGCGTATTTTTCAAGCGATTTAAGTGAAGTGCGCGTGGCGCAGCGGTTGCCTAACTGGAGAAGTCGGAGGACCGCTGCAATGCGAAAGGTAATTGCCATTTGCGGATTGATCGGAGCCGCCGTGCTGCCAGCAGCCGGACGAGAAAACCTGACCATCGCTGTTTCGCCGGCCGTCGCGCTCGCTCCCGCGAGCGTGAGGATTCGCGCCCGCATCGAGCCGCATCCAGATAACCGCCTTCTCACCATCGTTGCTGACGGTGCAGCGTTCTATCGCAGCAGCGAGATGCAACTCGAGGGAGAGCAGGCGCCGAAGACGATCGAGTTGTGGCTCCGCGACGTGCCTGGCGGCGATTACGAAGTCTATGCGATCCTGGCCGACAGCGCGGGCCGGCAACGCGCGGTCGCGCATAACACCACGAAAGTCATTTCGACATTCGACCGCCACTAAGGAGTCGCGACGAGCTTGCGATCGAATCGCGGCCGGCAACGCGAACGCTCCTCTGAAGGAGGAGTTTGTCCAAGCACCGCAGGCCGCTGCGCGGTGTCGCTTCGCCTCTGCTTGAGATCCGGCTGATGACGCTCCCACCATGCGTGCGCGAGCTCTGGTGTCCACGCGTCATGAAGCACCGTTGCAGCGAGACGTGCATCCAGGACCGCTGCGGATGCAGGCCGCGCGGTCGGATCCTTGGCCAGACATTCGAGAATGATCGCTTCCAGCGCGGCAGGAATCTGGAATTCTGATCGTTCGCTCGGCCTCACCGGCTCGTCGTGGACGTGGGCGAGCGCCATCCCCACGGGCGTCTCGGCGGAGAACACTGGATCTCCGGTAAGCAGGTAATACGCCACACAACCTAGTGAATAGATGTCGGCGCGCCCATCCATATTGCGCTGTCCGAGCGCGATTTCGGGGGCCATGTACGCCGGCGTTCCCATCGTCCCGCCTTCCATTGTCAACATGGTCAGCGTGGCCGTTCCCTCGACGTGCTTGACGATGCCGAAGTCGAGCACCTTGACGAAGTCGTCGTCGGGACCGAGCCGGCACACGAAGATATTGGCGGGCTTGATGTCGCGGTGAACGAGACCCTGCGCGTGCGCCTCGCCCAGCGAGTGACAGACTTGTCGCAACAGATAGACCGCTCGCGCCGGTTCAACCGGCCCGAACATCTGAACGAACCGCTCCAGGCTCAACCCGGCGAGCAGCTCCATCGCGTAATAAAAGTCTCCGTCTTCGGTCACGCCGAAATCGTAGACATCGATGGTGTGGATAGACTCGAGCGCCGCCGTGTCGTGTGCTTCCCGCTCGAAGCGTCTCACCACTGCGTCGCGTACCCGCTCGTTCGCGCCGAGCACGTCTCTGCGTATCAGCTTGATCGCTGCCGGCCGTGCCAGCAGGCGGTGCCTCGCCCGCCACACTTCACCCATTCCACCTTCGCCGATACGTTCGATCAGCTCGTAGCTGCCGATGTCGTGTGCATGCTTCAACCTGATGTTGAACCGATGGACGATGCGCGCGACCAGGTAGGCGGTGATCGCACACAAATAGTTCGAGGTCAGAAAGTACGCCGCGAACACCAATGGGGAATCGATCGTCGTGCCGTTGACCGTTGGTAAGAGCGCGAGTGCGGCTGGCCCCATAGAAGCCGTGAGCAACGACGCGACCAGCACCTTATTCGGCGTATTCGGGACCACCAGCGGATATGTCACGATCCACACGCATTCCCGCGGCACCAACAGGAACAAGTCGTCAATCCGCGGTGGCACTCCGTCCCAAAATTCCTTTGCGGCCAGGCCAAAGGCCGCGGCAACCTGAAAGACCAGCCCGAGATCGAGGAGTCGCGCCGGTGACAACCAACCACGGCGGGAGGCGCCATAAACCGCGATGCCCATGGCCACTGCCGTGAAGCCGAACAGGTCCGAGAGGTGACACCGCCAGTCGACGAATCCGGTCAGCGCCAGCAAGAGACGACGACCGAAGTACGTCACAATACTGCCGCCCACGTAGACGAGACCTAGCGAGCCAAGACGCCAAGATGCTTCCGCCAGCAGTTCCGGCGTCAGGCTGTGCGTTGTCTCGTTCCGTGCGACGTCGGGCTTTTCGTTCCGCTGAGGAGTCGAGCCCGGCGCGTGTGTTATTCCCCGCATCTGGTCCACGCATCGGCGCTACGCCAACCGTCGCTGCCACCGTGTCGGTCTGACAGCTGGCGCAACGCGCGAATACGAACGGTTTCATCGCTTGGCGGTCAGCGCGGCAGGTTGATAATCACCGCCCCGTAGACTCGATGCCCGTAGCGATCCTCTCTCCCGAAGAAGGCCGGCGCATCATCCTTGCTCACCACATAAGTGAATCGGTAGTCGCCACGAAGCCCCCACCGATTGTTCGGCGCGTACCACTTCAGACCGCCGCCGACATTGCCTGTGAAGAACGTCTCGGTACTGTCGATCCCCAGCGACGGCCGATCGAACATCGTCAAGCCACCGACGCCGGCGGCGGCGTACGGGACCAACGCAGCATGTGTCGGCACTGATACGACGACATTGCCGGAGTAATTCAGCATGTTCGGGGTTTTGGTGCTGCTCGTCAGGCCGCCGAAGCCCAGATCCTGCGAGATGCCAAGCGCGCCGGTGACCTCGCCCTCGATGCCGACGATCCGATTGATGTTGTAGGTCACGGCGCCGCCCAGCGCGTAGTTGCCGAAGCTCGGCGCAGCATCCTTGCTCGTGAAGAACAGGCCGCCGGCGGGCATGATGGTGAATTCGACAGTGCCGGGACCGGGCGCCACCTCTTGCGCGGACACGCGTCCCGCGCCGAATATCGCGAAAGCGCTGAGGAAGAGAGCAACTGAACGTTTCATGACAGCCTCCTGTGAATGGTTGACACCACGTCGAACAGGAGGGCAACCGCAATGCCGGATTAATCTCGCGAAAAACGCCGGAAACGCGTTCGCGGCAGCAAGAGCGGCTATCTGCGGACGAACAGAATGCGCGTCCACGTACGATCACGCATCGGCCCGCTGCGCCAGAGTATTCGACCGTAACCCGTCGTATTCTCATGCGTTGACGCGCGACCGCGTGCGCGAAAGCATGGCCCACCTGACTCCGGCGTTTCGTGCGCGTGAATCTCGGGAATCTGAGTCCGAGCGATGTCAGCGTCGAACTCTACGCCGACGCCGTCGATGGTGGCGCGCCAACGAGCCAGCCGATGACGAGCGCCGAGCGCATCGGCGAGCTGTGGGTATTCTCTGCGGCCGTTCCGGCATCCCGTCCGGCTGGCGACTTCACTCCGCGGGTCATCCCCGCTCGTGCGGGCGCGTCGATTCCGCTCGAAGCTCCGTTCATCGCATGGGGCGACGCTTTGAAAGCTCGGACATGACACGACGACCGCGCCGGCGCTCCAGGTTGATCGATTCACCAGAATCACCAGATTCCACCAGAATCACCAGATTCCCTTCGCATTCGCCTCATTTCACCGGCTCACAATCCTCCCGGTCATGTTTCCCGAGTGTTTTCGCGACTCGGCGTGGCGCTGGGTTTGCTGCCACGAGTCGCCCGTAACGGCATGACGCGCCGTCGATAGCCACCACGTCCTGCGGAATCGACCGTTCTGTTTGGAGGATCGAGTGTCGTGCCCACGTCCAGACCCGCGCCGATGAAATCGAGCGTTGCGCCGAACGATCTCGAGCTGATCGTTGCCAACATTCCTGGGCTCGTCTACGCGTCGAGCCCGAATGGCGAGCTCGAATTCGTCAATCGGCAGGTGCTGGAGTACTTCGGAAGAACGCTCGCGGAACTCAAACAGTTGCCCATGAGCGACACAATCCACCCCGACGACGTGCCTGGCGTTCTCGCTGCGCGGAAACACGCCATGGAGACAGGCGCGCCCTATGAAATCGACGCACATCGCGTCAGACGTGCCGACGGCGTCTATCGATGGTTTACCGGACGCGTGCGCCCGGTTCGCGACGCCGAAGGACACGTCGAGCACTGGTACAGCCTGCTCACAGATATTGAAGACCGTAAGCATGCCGAGGAGATGCTCCGCGCGAGCGAAGATCATTTTCGGCGTGTCGTGAACGGCATTCCGGGCTTTGTTTTCAGTGCCGCGGCCGATGGGCAGATCGAGTTCGTCAACCAGCGACTGGTGGAGTATACGGGTCGGACGGTTGAAGAATTGAAGCAGTGGACCGCTACAGACCTTGTTCATCCCGACGATCTTCCTCGAGTGCTCGACGAGCTGCGGCGTTCCATCGAGACCGGACAGTCGCAAAGCGTCGAGCACCGCGTGCGCGGCGCCGATGGCGAATATCGTTGGTTTGATGTCCGTCGCCTCCCAGAGCGTGACACCGACGGCCGCATCGTTCGCCAGTATCTGGTGCTGTTTGACATTCACGACCTGAAGACAACAACCGGCGAGCTGCAGCAAGCGCTCGACGAGATCAAACTTCTCGAGAACCGGCTCTATCGGGAGAATCTGGCGCTCCGGGACGAAGTCGACCGGACCTCGATGTTCGAGGAAATCGTCGGCGCGTCCACGGCGCTCACGACCGTGCTGTCGCGGATTGCCAAAGTGGCGCCCACCGACTCGACGGTATTCATCACCGGTGAGACGGGCACAGGCAAGGAGCTCATCGCTCGCGCCCTCCACAAGCGATCGCGGCGGTCCGGCCGGGCCTTGGTTCGCGTGGACTGTGCCGCGCTCCCGCCCACGCTCATTTCGTCGGAATTATTCGGCCATGAGAAAGGCGCCTTCACCGGCGCGGTGCAGCGCCGACTTGGCCGTTTTGAATTGGCAGATGGCGGCACCATTTTCCTGGATGAAGTCGGCGAACTCCCGGCTGACACGCAGACCGCACTCTTGCGGGTCCTCCAGGAGGGTGAATTCGAGCGCGTCGGCGGTACTCAGCCGATCCGTGTGGACGTGCGCGTCATTGCGGCCACGAATCGTGATTTGAGCGCTGCCGCCGCGAACGGCAGTTTCCGCCGCGACCTTTTTTATCGGCTCAATGTCTTTCCGATCGAAGTGCCACCCCTCCGAGAACGGAAAGACGACATCTCGATGCTGGTGGAGTATTTCGTCCAGCGCTACGCCAGCCGGACCGGCAGACATTTCCGTTCCATCGACAAGAAGACGCTGGACCTGTTGCTCGCCTACGAGTGGCCGGGCAACATTCGGGAGTTGCAGAACGTCATCGACCGCTCCGTGATTCTAAGTACCGGCGAGGTGTTTGCCGTCGACAAATCGTGGCTGCTTACGGAATCGCGGCCATCGGCCGCCGTCGTTCCAGCGGTGCCTGTTCCCGGCGACCCTCGCAGCGAGCGAGAGATTATCGAGGCGGCGCTCGCGGAGAGTCGAGGCCGAGTGTCCGGTCCGTCAGGCGCGGCGGCCAAGCTGGGCATTCCACCTTCCACGTTGGACCACCGGATCAAAGCCCTGCTTATCGATAAGAAGCAATTCAAATTTCGTCTGACACCGGCATCAGAGTCACCAGAGTCACCGCCAGAATCACCAGAATGACCGGACTCCCCGGATTCACCTCGCGTCGCCACGTCAGCACCGGCTTCACGTCTGGTTTACCGGTATTTTCTCGGACGAGCTTGCGTGGCGTCGTGTTTGCTCCTCACCACTGGGCAGGGACAACCGAGTTTCAGGCGAGGCACGTATGACAATCGCAATAGACACTCCCGCGAGCGAATTCGAACCCGCGGAGCTGTTTCACCCGACGCTCCCGGCACGGACGTGGCGCGTCGCGCGTCAGGACGCCGCTGATCTCGACAACTCACTTCAGCTGCTGAGGACGATCGCCGACGTGCTCGACATCCGCCCAGTGTTTTCGCGCGTGTCGGAGATTGCGAGCAAGATGCTGCCGCACGACGCCATGGTCATGGGTTTCGTTGATAAAGACGGGCGCGTCGCGCGCCGTGCGGCGACTCGCGATTTTCCCGAGCTTCCCGGCTCTCTCAGGCTCACCGTGCCAACTTCACATGCCATCATTGTCGACGACCTCACCATCGACGCGATGCCGGTCAGTGCACCTGCAGATGTGCGGGCGTGCCTTGTCAGCGCCGGCTATCGCTCGGCACTCAGCCTCGGCACACAGGCGCGCGATCAGGGTATTGCCGTGGGGTTCGTCTCGAAGCAGCCGCACGCCTTCCACCCGCGCGATCTGCTAATCGCGCGCCAAATCGTCGATCACATTGCGCTCGCCGTCTCGCATGAGCAACTCGCCGACGCCGCCCGCGAGATCGCGGAGACACGAGCCCGCGCCGAACGCCTCGAGGGGCGCGCGCAGGTCCTGTCTGCGGAACTCGACCCGAAAACGCACGCTCGCATCGTCGGCGATTCCGTTCATTGGCACGACGTGCTGAAGAAAGCGACCCAGGTCGCGGTGACGGACACAACGGTGCTCCTCACGGGTGAATCGGGCACTGGCAAAGAGGTCATCGCGCGATTCATTCATCGCGCGTCGCCACGAAGCAGGGGCCCATTCGTCGCCGTGAACTGCGCCGCTCTCCCCGAGCAGCTACTGGAATCCGAGCTCTTCGGCTACGAGCGGGGAGCCTTCACCAGCGCCCACCAGGCCAAACCCGGCCAGATCGAGCTGGCCTCGGGCGGTGTGCTCTTCCTCGACGAAGTCGGCGAGATGAGCCTCTCGGCGCAAGCCAAATTTCTTCGCGTCCTTCAGGAGCGCGAATTCCAACGGCTCGGTGCAACCCGGATCCTGAAGGCCAATATCCGCGTCGTTGCGGCGACGAATCGCGACTTACGGAAAGCCGTGGAGCGCGGGATCTTCCGGGAGGATCTCTTCTACCGGCTGCAGGTGTTTGATATTCCGATTGCGCCGCTCCGCGAGCGGCCCGAGGATATTTTGCCGCTGAGCATCATGTTTCTCAACGACATCGGACGTTTGTTCGGTCGCGCGTTGGCGGGTCTTTCGAAGGACGCACGCGCCGCCGTCCTCGACTATCACTGGCCGGGCAACGTGCGCGAACTGCACAACGTGCTCGAACGTGCCGCGATTCTGTGCGACGGCGGACTCATTCAGCCGGAACATCTGGGGCTGCAGCCCGCGGCGAGTCTGTCGTCATCAGCGAGCGCTGGCGCCACCGACCTGGCGCTCGTCGAGCGCGAGACGATCGCGCGAACCCTGCGCGAGTGCCGATGGAACAAAGCGAAAGCCGCGCAGCGTCTCGGGGTGACACGCACCAAACTTTACCTCCGCATCAGGAAGTACGGGCTCGATGAATCATCGGACCCGCCCCACTCTTGATCTACAGCCGGCCTCGACGCGCACCGGCGGCGATTGCACCGACAGCCCGGCTTCGTCGGTCCGCCACACGAACATGTCGTCGGTGGCCAGCGAGACCTGCCGATTGCCCGCGGCCACGTTCGCCGCGACGGCCTTCCACGATCGCTCGTCCGCCGCGGCGAACCGCGTCGCGGCCGTGCATCTTCACACAGTGCGATGGTCGTCAATGAACAACTGCCGCCGTCATCGCCTGCCACATCTCGCCGACCTGCGAGGAAATGACGTTAGCCACGCGGACTTCCGGCCGGCCGAGAGTGGCATCGTCGTTGCCCGATCCGCTGACGGAGGAAATATTGGCAAGAGACATCCAGGTTTACGGCACGGACTGGTGCGGCCTGACGCGCGCGGGCATCTGACGAACGCACGCTTCGATTACGACTACGTGGACGTCGATCGCGATGACGAGGCGAAGCGGTTTGTGCTTGCGATGAACGATGGGTACCTGCGCTTCCCGATTGCTGTTGTGCAACATCGCGTCGTGACACAGCCGACGGTCGCGATCGTGAAGCGGCTGCTCGAGGAATACGGTCTGCAGCCGGAGACCCCCAAACCGCCCGTCAATCGAAGCGGTCCGCAGCCGCAAGAGCAAGATGAGTCTTGAAACGCGACCGGTCGCGAAGAGACGCCGGTGATCGCCACGCGATTCGCCACGGCGTTCGCGGTGGCGGCGGCCAGTGGGCGCTCGGGTTCAACGCCGTGCCGGCCAGGTCGACATTCGCGGGCAAGGATCGGCGGATCGAAGCACAGCGGTGCCAATCAATGAACTGACCGACAGATGCACGTCAATAGGTTCATGCGAGCGGGCGCCTGCCTTCCCGATTGCGTAGACCCGCATTGATAGCTGTATATTCACTTGTACAGTTTGTGACGGCCGCTGCGATGCCGCCGCCCAGAACCAAGATCCGATGACGACGGTCGATACCAGTACCCGGGCGGGGGCGTTCGATCAGGTTGACCCGTTCGAGGACTTGCTGCCTACCTTGGCGCGCGGAATGGATATCGCAGCCGTGTTTCGACGTCTGCGCACTGCGGCCTCCCGTATCCTTCCGCACGACGAGGCCCAGCTCGCCGTCCTGACCGAGGACGGTGCCAGCGGCCAGCTCTACGTGACCGCCGGCGACAGCCCCGCGGAAGTTCGCCGCCTCGACATAGCTGAAGCGATCACTGACGTCGATCGACCGCGTCTGCTCGATGTCGTCCCGGGGCCCGAGCGCGGTCTCCAGTCAGGCCTCAGCGTGCCGGTCAGAATCGACGACAGAATGGCGGGCGTCTTCACGCTCTTCTCGCGTCGCCGGCAGGCGTATTCCGACGGCGATCTGATTCACGCCGAGCGGCTCGCGGGCTATCTGGCGGTGGCATTGGCGCATCAGGCGATGGCGGAGCAAGCCCGTCACGCGGCGGTCGAACGCGAGCGCGCCGCGAGCATCGAAACGTCGATGGAGCTGCTGCGCGCCATCGCCGACGTGCTCGACATTCGCACCGTGTTTCCCCGCGTATCGCAGATTGTGAACAAGCTGCTGCCGCACGACGCGCTGGTCATGAGTTTTGTCGATCACGATGGGAACGTGATTCGTCAGGCGGTATCGCCAGAGGATTTTCCGCCTCATCCCGAGTGGGCGAAGGTCACGCTGAAAACAGCCCGGCGAGATGCATTCATCATTCAAGATCTGAAAACCGACCCGTTCCCGACCAATGAACCTGGAGACGTGCGGGGTCATCTGGTTCGTGCCGGTTATCGATCGCTGCTCGCCGTGTTCGCTCAAGCGCGCGATCAAGTGATGATCCTCGCGTTCAACGCAAAGCGGCTGAATGCATTCGATCAACGCGATCTGCCGGTCGCGCACCGAATCGTGGATCACATCGCACTGGCCGTATCGCACGAGCAGCTGTCGCAGGCGGCGCAGCAGGTCGCCGAGACGCGAGCGCGAGCCGAGCGCCTCGAAGCGCGCGTGCAGATGCTCTCGGACGAGCTCGAATCGAAAAGCCAGCTTCGCGTGATTGGCGACTCCGCTCAATGGCGCGACGTGCTGAAGAAGGCGACCCAGGTCGCCGCCACCGATACCACCGTCCTCCTGACCGGTGAGTCGGGCACCGGCAAGGAAGTCGTGGCGCGGTTCATTCATCGCGCCTCGCCCAGAAGCCAAGGCCCGTTCGTCGCCTTGAATTGTGCCGCGCTGCCCGAACAGCTGCTCGAATCCGAGCTCTTCGGCTACGAGCGCGGCGCCTTCACCAGCGCCCATCAGGCCAAGCCCGGGCAGATCGAACTGGCGGCCGGCGGCGTGCTCTTCCTCG
>DAIUKO010000089.1:0-10468 GCA_036848175.1 Vicinamibacterales bacterium
CTAGCGCAGCTTATCGCAAGTGCTACCATCCGAGAGCGATCTCACGTCCCTCGGCGCGAGTACCGCACAAAGAGTTCGACGTGTACCGACTCGGCGATAAGGCGATCCTCTTCCTTCCACCAAACACGGTCGAAGCGTCGGCGCTGCAGCAGATCAAGAACACCGCGTCGATGGGCTTCATCTTCAAGCACGTCGCGGTGATGCCCGATTGCCACTACGGCCGCGGCGCGACGGTCGGCACGGTCCTCGCCACCGAGGGCGCGATCATTCCGGCTGCCGTCGGCGTCGACATCGGCTGCGGCATGGTCGCCGTCAAGACGCCGCTCGGCCGCGGCGACATCGTCGATCCCGGCCGCGTTCGCCACGAGATCGAGCGGCGCATTCCGATGAGCGCCGGCCACAACAACAAGACGCTGACGGAGAGCGCCGCGGATCGCGTCGCCCATCTCGAGGCGATCGCGAAGAAGGACTACGAGTCGATCGACCGCTCGTGGAAGCTGGCATTGGGGACGCTCGGCGGCGGCAACCACTTCATCGAGCTGGCCACCGACGAAGGCGGCGCGGTCTGGCTGACGCTCCATTCCGGATCCCGCGGCGTCGGCAACAAGATCGGCAACCTGCACATCAAGCGCGCGCAGACGCGCGCCGCCCGGGAGAAGATGTCCCTGCCCGACCGGGATCTCGCGTATCTGAGCGAGCACACGCCGGAGTTCGACGAGTACGTCGCCGATCTCGGCTGGGCGCAGGAGTTCGCGCGGCTGAACCGCGAGGAGATGATGGACCGCGTGATGATGGTGGTGAGCCACGCCATCTACGGGACGCCCGATCGCACGCGCGAGCTCGAAGTCCAGCGCATCAACTGCCACCACAACTTCAGCCAGGTCGAAACCCACTTCGGCCGGCCGGTGTGGATTACGCGCAAAGGGGCGATCCAGGCGAAGCGCGGCATGTGGGCGATGATTCCCGGTTCGATGGGCACGCGCAGCTACATCGTCACCGGGCTGGAGAACGCGATGGCGTTCCATTCGGCGCCGCACGGCGCCGGCCGCCGCTATTCGCGCACCGCGGCGCGGAAGCTCTTCACGATGAAGGATCTCGAGAGCGCGATGGACGGCATCGAGTTCCGGCGCTCGCAGGTCCTCCTCGATGAGATTCCGTCGGCCTACAAGGACATCGACGAGGTGATCGAGAACGCGAAGTCGCTCGTCGAGGTCAAACACACGCTCCGCCAGTTCATCAACGTCAAAGGCGATTGATCGCGGGGCTGGCGCACATTCGTGCACTCCTGCCCGCGCTTGACTTCGGTCACTTCTTTCTGTATTTTCTGTCCAGACAGAAATAACTGATTATCATGAATCCACTGTCAGCGGTGCAACGCAAGTTCATCCTCCACTGGGGCGAGATGGGGACGCGCTGGGGCGTCAACCGCACCGTCGCGCAGGTCCACGCGCTGCTCTACCTGTCGCCCACGCCGCTGAACGCCGACGACATCGTCGGCGCCCTCGACGTCGCCCGCTCCAACGTCAGCACCAGCCTCAAGGAGCTGCAGGGCTGGGGCATCGTCACCCTCGTCCACGTCCCCGGCGACAAGCGCGATCACTTCGCGAGCATGAAGGACGTGTGGGAGATGTTCCGCATCGTGCTCGACGAGCGCAAGAAGCGTGAGTGCGATCCGACGATGCGGTTGCTGCGCGACTGCATTGCCGAAGCGGAGAAGGACAAGGCGACCGACGACTACACCGAAGCGCGGCTGCGCGAGCTCTACAAGTTCTTCGACACGACCACGGCGTGGTACGAGCAGGTGCGCCGCTGGCCGACCGCCACCATCGTCAAGTTCGTGAAGCGCGGGGACAAGGTGCTGAAGGCGCTCGGCCTCGCCTGAATGGAACGCGTCATGTCTGAAATGCTGCCGCTCCTTTCACTACCGATCGTCGTGCTGGCTCTGGCGCCGTGGCTGCCGCGCTGGGCGTTCATGTGGGCGATGGCGATGGCGATCTACGCCGGCTGCAAGTGGCTGACCTACGAGCAGGCGCGCTCGCGCGGCGTGACAGCGGGCACGCTGCGTACGGCCGGGTATCTCCTCGCCTGGCCGGGCATGGACGCCTTCGCCTTTCTGCGCGCGACCGATCGCGTGGCCGAGAGAGGTCGATCCGAGTGGATCTATGCCGGCCTCAACATCGTCGTCGGCGCCGCGCTCATCTGGCTCGTGGCGCGCACCACCTACCCGGCGCACCCGCTCGTGACCGGATGGCTCGGCATGATCGGGATGATTCTGGTCCTGCACTTCGGCACGTTTCACCTGCTGTCGCTCGGCTGGCGCGGAGTCGGCGTCAACGCGATGCCGGTGATGCGCAGTCCGCTGTTCGCCAGCTCGCTCGCCGACTTCTGGGGCAGACGCTGGAACACGGCGTTTCATGAGCTCGCGGCGCGATTCACCTTCCGGCCGCTGCGGCCGGTCATCGGCGTCACCGGCGCGACGCTGCTGGTGTTTCTCGTCTCAGGGCTGATTCACGAGCTGGTGATTTCGGTCCCCGCGCACGGCGGTTACGGACTGCCCACCGGCTACTTCCTGATTCAAGGCGCGGCGGTCGCCGGCGAGCGCACGCAACTGGCCCGACGTCTCGGTCTCGGACACGGCCGGCGCGGGTGGTTGTTCACGGCGCTCGTCGTCGCCGGCCCGGCGTTCTGGCTGTTTCCTCCGGCGTTCGTGCACAACGTGATCCTGCCGATGCTCGCGGTCATTCACGCAACCTAGGGTGGTGTCATGACGATCGATCTGCCGCTGCTCCTGCGAATCGCCGGCGTCCTGCATCTCGGTTTGATGGGCGCGGGCCTGCTCATGCCGCGCATCGTGCGGATGCATTGGCACCTCTACACGCTGCCGCCGTTCATCCGCCAGCTGTTCTGGGTCTACTACACGTTCATCGGGCTTTGCCTCGTCAGCTTTTCGATCATCACGATCGTCTTCGCCGATACGCTGGCGGGCGGCGGCAGTCTGGCGCGCGCGTTGTGCGCGTTCTTCGCGGTGTTCTGGACGCTCCGACTGATCGTCGCGACGTTCGTCTTCGATCTCGAGCCGTACCTGACGACGTGGTATCGGCGCGTCGGATATCACGCGACAAACGTCGTCTTCACCTATTTGCCCATCGTCTACGCGATCGCGGCGGTCCGTCCGCACTGGATCAATTGAGTATCAGGCGGGCCTGAAACGCCCGCCCGACGAGATCGAGGACATCATGCGAATTGCCATCACCGGAGGAACGGGGTTCGTCGGCGGACATCTGGCGCGCGTGCTCGCCGCAGAGCGTCACGACGTCGTTTTGATTGCGCGCGGCGCGGATCGTCGAGACGACACGATCCGCCGGCTGAACCACGCGACGTTTCGTGCGGTAGGAACCGGGGACGAAGATCAGCTGGCCGCCGCGTTTGCCGGATGCGACGCCGTGGCGCACTGTGCCGGCATCAATCGCGAGATTGGCGCGCAAACCTACGCGCGCGTGCACGTCCAGGGCACGCGACACGTCGTCAACGCCGCCCGTCGTGCAGGGGTGAAGAAGATTGTGCTGGTCAGCTTTCTGCGCGCCCGGCCCGACTGCGGCGCCGGCTACCACGAGTCGAAATTCGCGGCCGAGGAAATCGTGCGCGGCTCCGGACTCGACTACACCGTGCTCAAGCCGGGCGTGATCTACGGCCGCGGCGATCACATGCTCGATCATCTGAGTCACGCGTTCTTCACTTTCCCGATTTTCGGGTTCGTCGGCTTCGCGCCGAAACTCGTGCGTCCGCTTGCCGTCGCCGATTTCGTCCGCGTCCTGCGCGCGGCGCTCGTCGACGGCCGCCTCTCCCGACAGACCGTCGCCGTCACCGGCCCGGACGAAATGCCTCTGACCGAGGCGGTGCGGCGCGTCGCTCGCGCCGTCGGCAAGCGGCCGCTCATGGTTCCGCTGCCGCTGTGGTTTCACTACGCCTTCGGCTGGTTCTGCGAGCAGACGATGAGGATTCCCCTGATCTCCGTGGCGCAGGTGCGGATTCTGTCGGAAGGCGTCGTCGAGCCGTTGCCGCCGTGTGATGATGTGCCGGACGATCTGAAACCGCGCCTCCCCTTTTCGGCGCAGCAGATCGGCGCCGGTCTGCCCGAACCGAAGCCGTTCGGTCCGGCCGATTGCCGCTGTTTCACTTTCAGAACGCGGAGGGCATGACGGTTCGCCGCAGATTTTCGCAGACGCGGGCGCTCCATATTCTCAAAGAGGTGGCGGAAGCGCTCAACAGCGCGCGCACCGAGCAGCAGGCGGTTGCCGAAGCGCTCAGCCGCGTCGCCGCGCTCGTCGGCGTCGAAACCGGATGGGTATGGCTGCGCGATCCCTCGTCGGACCGCTTCTACAGCGCCGCGGTCCAGCATCTGCCGCCGTACTTGCAGGAACCGGTGCGGATGACCGGCCGATCGTGCTGGTGCCTCGAACTGTTCCGCAGCGGACGCCTGACCGCGCGCAACATCGACGTCGTGGAATGCACGCGGCTGGCGCCGGCGGTGCAGTCGGGACAAACGAAGCAGACCGGCGGACTGCGCCATCACGCGAGCATTCCGCTCTACGCGGGCGATCGTCCGCTCGGCATCATCAACCTCGCGCCGAAAGGAGGGCGTCGGCTCACGCGGCAGGAGCTCGATCTCCTGACGACGATCGCCGATCAAGTCGGCATCGCGATCGAACGCGCGCGGTTCAGCGAGCGGTCGGTGGAGCGCGCGCGCTCCGACGAGCGATCGCGCATGACGCGCGAAATCCACGACACGCTCGCGCAGGGGCTGACCGCCGTGGCGCTGCAGATCGAAGCCGGCCTGTCGCACCTCGATTCGCAGCACGAGGCGCGGAAGCCGCTCAATCGCGCGCTCGAGGTGGCGCGGTCGAGCCTCGACGAGGCCAGGCGATCGATCAAAGCGCTCAGTCCGTCATCGTTGGAGAAAGGCCCGCTCGCCGAGGCGCTCGGCGCGCTGGCGCGCGGCTTCACCGCCGACACCGGCGTCCGCGTCCGTGCCGACCTCGCCGACGTCGGCACGCTGCCCGCCGGCGTCGAAGGGGAGCTCTTTCGGATCGCGAGCGAGGCGCTGACCAACGTCGGCAAGCACGCGAAGGCGCGCGAAGCGTCGCTTCGACTCGACGCAACGCGGCGCACGCTGCGCCTGCGCGTCGCCGACACCGGCGTCGGATTCGAACGGCGCGGGGCCCGGCGCCGCGGGTTCGGCCTCGCCGGCATCGAAGAGCGGGCGCGGCAGATTGGCGGCCGCGCGACGATTCGCAGCGCGCCGGGCCGCGGGACGACGATCACGGTCACGATTCCCCGCGCCCTCTCATGATTCGCGTCCTCATCGTCGACGATCATCCGATCGTGCGCGAAGGCGTCAGCACGGTCCTCGAACGCGAGCGTGACATCGAAGTCGTCGGCATGGCCGGCACGATCGACGAGGGACTGCAACTCGTCGCGTCGCGTCATCCCGACGTCGTGCTGCTCGATCTGAAGCTGCCCGGCGCCGAGGCGGGTGACAGCGTCGCGGCGTTCGTGCGCCAGAGCGGCAGCATCATCGTCTTCACCGCCTACGATGCCGACGATGACGTGTTTCGCGCCATTCGCGACGGCGCGCGCGGGTATCTGTTGAAAGGCTCGGCGGCCGCGGACATCGTCGATGCGATCCGGCAGGTCCACGCCGGGAATTCCTATCTGAGTCCGCGCGTGGCAGCCAAGCTGGTCAGCGACGTCGCGCACCCGCGCGCTCGCGGCGGACTCCTCAGCGCGCGAGAACGCGGCGTCCTGCGGCTCGTCGCCGCGGGCCTCTCCAATCGTCAGATTGCGGAGACGCTGTCGCTGTCCGAACGGACGATCAAGTTTCACGTCACCGCGATCCTCAATAAGCTCGGCGCCGACAACCGGGCGCAGGCCGTCGCGCTCGCGGCCGAGCGGGGGCTGTTGCCGAGCCACTGACGCGAACGGCCCCTGTCCGATCGGACAGGGGCGCTTCTGTCCTGCGGACGGAAGTGCCTCGACGCCCTCACGCCCTACCATCGCCTCATGGAACTTCACGGATTGCGCATCGCTGTGACCGGCGGCACGTCCGGACTGGGCCTCGCGCTCGTGCGCGAGCTTCTCGGCCGCGGCGCGCACGTCGCCTTCGTGGCCCGCACGCATGACGATGTCGAACGGGTCGCGCGCGAACATCCCGGCGCGCACGGCATCGTCGGCGACGTCTCGAAGAAAGACGACATCTACCCGATCGCGCTTCAGATCGCCGGCCGCCTCGGCGGGCTCGACGTGCTCGTCAACAACGCGTCGAGTCTCGGACCGACACCGCTCGCGCTGCTCGCCGACACCGACTGCGAGGACCTGGAGGTCGCGCTGGCGACCAATCTTCTGGGTCCGTTTCGGCTGACCAAGGCGCTCCTCGGCGCGCTCGCCGCATCGGCGCGGGAAGGCCGCGGCGCCGTCGTGCTCAACGTGTCGAGCGACGCCGCGATCAATCCCTATCCAACCTGGGGCGCGTACGGCGCGAGCAAGGCGGCGCTGCATCACATGACGCGAATCTGGAACGAGGAGCTCGGGACCGAGGGGATCCGTTTTCTGTCGCTGGATCCCGGGGACATGGACACACCGCTGCATGCGGTGGCCGTCCCGGACGCAGATCCCGCGACACTCAAGCTGCCGGCAGCATCGGCGCGTGAGTTTGCGGACGCGATTGCAGCGGCGCTGCCTGCACACGCGGCCCTCAGTGAGCATCAGGGAGCACGGACATGATCGCCGCGAGCCTTCCCGTTCAGCGATCGCCGTTTTCCAGACTGCTGGTCGTCGACGCGCACGGCTGCATCGCTCATCGCGCGCGAACGCATGTCGTGGACGTCCTTCGCGCGGGCGATCTCGTCGTCGCCAATGACGCCGCCACGCTCCCCGCGAGTCTCCACGGCATTCACCGGCCGAGCGGCGCGGAGATCGAAGTCCGCCTCGCTGGCCGCGCGTCACTCGCGCCAGACGATGTTCATCGGTTCATCGCGGTGGTATTCGGCGCCGGCGATTTCCGCGCGCGGACTGAGGATCGACCCCTGCCGCCGCCGCTCGCACCCGGCGATCGTCTCGCGCTCGGCCCGCTGCCGGCGACGATCGAGGCGCTCGTCGATCACCCGCGCCTCGTGTCACTTCGTTTCGACGGGACGGCCGCCGAGATCTGGGACGGCCTCGCGCGTCACGGCCGGCCGATTCAGTATTCGCATGTGCCGACAGCGCTGGCGCTGTGGGACGTGTGGACGCCGATTGCCGGCGTGCCGGCTGCGTTCGAGGCGCCCTCCGCGGGCTTCGTGCTCAATTGGGAAATGGTTCGCGCGATGCACGCGCGCGGCATTGCGTTCGTCACGCTGACCCATGCCGCCGGGATTTCTTCCACCGGGGACACCGACCTCGATCGCCGGCTGCCCTTCGACGAGCCGTACCGCATTCCCAAGGCAACCGCAGCGGCGATCCGACGAACGAAAACGGCGCGGGGACGCATCGTCGCCGTCGGCACGACGGTCGTCCGTGCACTCGAGGACGCCGCGGGCGACGATGGCATCGTGCGCGCCGGCGACGGCGTCGCGACGCAGCGGATCGGGCCGGCCAGCAGACTTCGCGTCGTCGACGCGATTCTCTCGGGGACGCACGAGCCCGGCAGCAGCCACTACGAGCTGCTGCGCGCGTTCATGCACGACGCGACGCTTCGGCGTGCCGGCGTCGAGCTCGAAGCGTACGGCTATCGCACGCACGAGTTCGGCGACTCGGTCTTCATCGAAAAGCGAGCGCAGCGTCACGTTGTCGCGACCAGGTCGCAGGCGTATAGTTGCCGGAACCATCCGGCCACCGCGACGCAGGCCGGCCTCCGAAAGTCAGGTGACCTGTGCGCTCGAGAGCTCTGGTCTTCACTCCGCTCGCCTGCCTTGCCGTCCTGATCGCTCCACAGCCGTCCGGCTCGCTGGCCGCGCAAGGGCAGAACGGCTCGCCGCCTCCGGCGCTGGCCGGACAGGTCACGTCCTCCGAAGAGGGTCCGATGGAAGGCGTCGTCGTGAGCGCGAAGAGAAGCGGCGCCGCGCAAACGATCAGCGTCGTCAGCGATCGTCAGGGACGTTATCGCTTTCCGCAGTCGAGACTCGAGCCCGGCGAGTATGCCCTCCGCATCCGCGCGATCGGATACGACCTCGACAGCCCGGCGAGCGTCTCGGTCGCGGCGCAGAAAACGACGACGGCGGATCTGAAACTTCGCAAGGCCGGCGACGTCGCCTCGCAGTTGACCAACGCCGACTGGCTCGCCAGCTTTCCGGGGACCGAAGAGCAGAGAGCGTCAGTCCGCGGCTGCGCGCACTGCCACACGCTGGAGCTCGTCACACGCTCGCGACACGACGCGGCCAAGTTCGTCGGCGTCATCGAGCGCATGGCCGGGTACCCGCCGCTCTCGTTTCCGCTGATGGTGCAGAAGACGCCGGCGCCGCGGATTGGCGGTGGAGCGGTGGACAACGCACGGCAGCAGCAGGCCAGGCAGCGGCAGGCTGAATATCTGAGCACGCTGAATCTCAGCGCGGGGCCGCACTGGAGCTACGCGTTCACGACGCTGCCTCGGCCGAAGGGCCCCGCCACTCAGGTCATCTACACCGAATACGATTTGCCGGCGCGGACCCGCCAGCCGCACGACGTCATCGTCGATTCGCAAGGTACGGTGTGGTACGCGGCGTTCGGCGAACAGATTCTCGGCCGGCTCGATGCGAAGACGGGAAAGATCACCGAGTACCAGGTTCCAGTGCTCAAGCCGTCGGCGCCGAAAGGCATTCTCGGCATGCGCTTCGACGCGGACGAGAACCCGTGGCTCGCGATGCAGTTCCAGGGCGGGATCGCGAAATTCGACAGAAAAACGGAGAAGTTTCAGACCTGGAGTCTGCCGCCGGAGCTGAACGGCGATCACGTCCAGATCAACGAGGTCAGTCCGGAACGGCAAGGCGTGGACGGCAAGGTGTGGCTGCAGGACGCGGGGACATACACGTTGCTGCGCCTCGACGTGAAGTCGGGCAGATTCGAGGTCTTCGAGCCTTACAAGATTCCACGACCCAACGTCTACGACGTGATTCCCGATTCTCAGAACAACGGATTCTTCCTCCCGCTGGGCAGCGAGGAGATCGGCCGCATCGATGCCAAGACGGGCGCGATCACCATGTACAAGACGCCGACCCCCGGTTCGGGACCGCGGCGCGGCATGATGGATGCGCAGGAGCGGCTGTGGTTCGGCGAGAACCGCGCCGATCGCATCGGCATGTTCGATACGAAGACGAGGCAGTTCAAGGAGTGGCCGGCCCCGACGCCGGGTGCGTGGCCGTATGACGTGACCGCGGACAAGAACGGCGACGTCTGGTCGGGCGGTGAGTACAACGATCGCATCCTGCGTCTGAATCCGCGGACCGGCGAGTTCGTCGAGTACCTGTTGCCGCAGAAGACGAACGTGCGCCGCGTCTTCGTCGACAACACGACGACGCCGGTGACGTTCTGGGTGGGCAGCAACCACGGCGCGACGATCGTGAAGCTCGAACCGCTCGACGCGGAGGGCCCGACGCGGAGTTCATCGCGAAAGTAGGTCGGCGCGCAGCGCGGCCCCACGTGCGAGCGAGCCCACGGCGGGAAGCGCCGCCGTCAGGTCCGCGTCACCTCGCTGACCCGCACGTCGTCGAAGAACTGCAGCGTCTCCGTGACGCCGCGCGAGGTCTCGTTCCCGTCGATCACGCCGATGTCGATGAGGTCGAAGCCGGCTCGCCGCGCGGCCGTCGCCGTGTCGCGCCACGCGTCCAGGTAAATCGCGAACTGCGGATCCTGCGCCGCGAAGAGCGCGCGCACCGGGATGTGTTCCGCGTCCACGCGGGCGGTGTCGAGCGCGGACGCGAGTTGCGCCGTCGGCGACACCAGCGCGACGGCGGCCGTCGTCGCGCATTCCCGCAGCACCAGCGACATCGCGAGCGCGGACGCGTCCGAGCGCCCGTAGACGAAGTACGAGCCGCCGTTCCCGCATTCGCCGCTCATCTCGAGGATCCAGTCGATCAGAGACTCCGGGGTGTGGATGGCGACGTTCGGCGCGAGAATCACCTGCGGTCGCCCCGCCGAGGCGTTTCGGAACAACTGACCCGTCGTCCGCCAGTCCGGCGTGGCGTCCATCACGATCATCAGCGGGCAGCGCGGGGTCGGCGTCCAGTCGCGCGGAAGCCACACGCAGCCGGCGGTCGAGTCGCGCCGCCGCCGGCCGCCGCGACTGAAATTGCGACGGTCCCTCTTCGCTCGCCGTTCCGTCATCGAGTCACCGCTGACACGGAGGAAATCGATGAGCGACAACGGTGCCACGTCGCCATTTTGAGAATTCCGGGCGAGTTTTCAGGGAAAGCTCGCCGGGCAGGTTACGGATCGCGCAACGCGTTACGCAGCACGTAAG
>DAIUKO010000089.1:10568-22120 GCA_036848175.1 Vicinamibacterales bacterium
GACCGCACGGAGCCGCGAAAGCGGCGACGCCCACGCCGCCGAAAGGCGCCGCCGTTCAGTCGATGCCGAAGGCAAGGAGCACATTCCCCGGCCGCAGACCGAACGTCCCGTACCCCGAGCTCACATACACCATCCCGCCGGCGACGATCGGCGCGGGACCGTTCATCGATCCGCCTTTCGCCTTCACGCCGTTGATCGTCTTGAAGTCGCGGTTGGTGTCGACGGACCAGACGATCGATCCATCTTTCGTCGAGTACGCGCGGACGGCGCCGTCGTTCGACGGCGAGAAGACGACGCCAGCCGCAGCGGTGACGGCCGAGAACTGCGCACCGCTGCACGCGCGCGTCGGCTTGCCGCACGCGGGCGGAGGCGGCGGCACGTACCACGCGCGCGTGCCGTCGGTGAGCGAGACGGCGTGCAGTCCGCCCGGCTCGGGATTGTAGATTTCGGCGACCGGGATGTACGCCCGGTTGCCGTCGACGGCGATCCCCCACTCGATGCCGCCGAGACCGCTGCCGCCGCCGGCGCGGTAGTGCCACACCTCGGCGCCCTGCTTGTCCGGATCCAGCGCGTAGACGACGCCGGATTTCTGCCCGGCGACGATCACCTGGCGTCCGTTGGGCAGCGTCGCCAGCACCGGCGAGGCGCCGAAGTCGAAGTCGGGACCGGGACGCTCGCTGCAGTTGATTTCACCGGCGACGCAGCCGAACACGTCGCGCTGTCCCGGGTTCATCTGCCGCGACCATCGCATCCGGCCCGTACTCAAGTCGAACGCGATCACCGAATCGGTGGTCGGCTGCGGTGCGCCGCTGTAGGTGTTGCCCACGCCGACGTAGATCGCCTTCCGTGTGGCGTCGATCGTCGGCGCCGACCACACCGCACCGCCGGATGGTCCCCACACCTCGGTGCCGTCGGCGTAGGTCCGAATCAACGCGGGCGCCTGCGCGATCGTGTAGGCGCGCCAGACGGGCGTACCGGTTCGTGCATCGAGGGCGATCACGCCGCCGCGGAACGTACAGCAGGCATACCCCCGCGGCTTGCCGCCTTCTTCGTACGACGAGATCGGCACGAAGACGCGTCCGCCGTACACCGCCGGCGCCCCCGTCAATCGCACCAGCGGATGCGCGTCCACCTTGCGGCTCCACAACTCACGGCCGTTCGCCGCGTCGAGCGCGTAGACATACCCCTGCTGATCGGCGACGTACGCCGGATAGACCGCCGCTCTCCCGCGATCCAGCCGTGGACCGATCGTGATCGATGCGCGCACGCCGGCGTGCGCCGCGAACGTCCACACGATGCAGCCGGTGCGGGCGTCGAGCGAATAGACGACCCCGTTCTGACTGCCGATGAACAGGCGGCCGCCGGCGACGGTCGGCTGCGCCCACGCCGACGTGGTGTCGGGGAATCCGAACGCCCACTTCAACGTCAGACGAGGCACGTCGGCGGTGGCGATGCCGGCTCGACCGGCGCTCTGGAAATGCGTGTTCTCGATGCCGGCGCCCCAGCCGTTCCAGAAAGGACGGGCAAAGGGGTCGCCGAGCGGCAGCACGCGGGGGCAGCGTCCAATCGTCGCGCCGGCGGACGTGCCGCGCAGCGTGCGGCCGCTGAGGAATTCCGCAATCGCGCGGCGCTCCGCGCCGGTGAGCGCGAGGCCTTGATAGCGCATCGAGCCCGAGGTGAGCGCCTCGACAATCGCCTGCGGCGATCGGGCGCGGAGCGTGTCGGTCGTCGGCGCGCGCGGATCGTCGCCGTTGTGACAGCTCGCGCACGCAGACGCGAAGAGCTGGGCGCCGTCGGGCGGCGCCTCGTCGCTCGGATGGGCCAGGCGCGCGGCGGCGACGCTCACGGCGACCGCCAGCGCGATCAAAGTTTTGAGGTGCAGCGGCCGCGGGGCTCGGCTAATATTTTCGGTCAAAGGTCTGAGGAGGCTCTGTGAAACGTTTTGCCTTCATCCTGCTCGCCGGCGGCGCGTTGATTTCAGGCGCCACCGTCTCGGCGCATCACTCCTTTGCCGCGACCTACATCGTCGACAAGGAGATCAAGATCGAAGGCGAGATGGTGTCGTTCATGTTCCGCAATCCGCACTCCTTCGTGCAGGTCGAGGCGCCCGACGAGCAAGGCGTCGTGCAGCGCTGGGCCGTCGAGTGGGCCGCCGCCGGACAGTTGACCGGCGTGAAGCGCGACACGCTGAAGTTCGGCGACCACGTCATCGTCACCGGCAATCCCGGCCGAACCGCAGAGGATCATCGCATCCGCATGCGCAGCATCTTCCGGCCGAAGGACGGCTGGAAATGGTCAGGGGACTTTCAGTAATTAGAACGCGTTGCCGATAAACGGCAGCATCCGGCCCCAGTACATCACACCTATCCACAGACACAACGACGCCGCCGCCGCGATCTTGGCCGCGGGCGGCACGTCGTGCCCCGCGCCGACGCCGTCGACGCGGCGATAGAGTCCCGAGACGTAGAACACGATCACGTTCACGCCGGCCAGCGCGATGAACAGCAGCTTGAAGCCGAACGCGACGTTGTGGATGTACTGCGTCGGGTCGCCGGTGAAGAAGAGCGCGCCGGTGATCAGGTTGATGGTGAACCCGAGCATGGCGAACGGCATGAGCCGCTGCAGCGGCCCGAGCGGCAGCTCCTTGGCCATCCCGAGCATCCGCAGATCCAGAACCGAGACGACACCCATCAGCAGCGCGAGGCCGATGAAGTGCAGCGTCTCGCACATCGGCCACAGCCACGGCACGCCGCCCGCCATCGCCCACGACAGCCGCGTGCTGTGCAGCCAGGTCGAGAAGCTCTCAATCATGGAATTCTGTTTTTCAATCCCGGCGCACCGGATACCGGACCAAAGTACGCCATCAGGCGGCCCGCGGTAATCGCGCCGGTCCAGAAGATGAGCGAGGTCACCGCCAGGAGCTTCGCACCGCCTGTCAGCGGACTCAAATCGAGGGACGGGTTTCCGAACACGCGCCGCCGAATCAGGATCATGTTGGCGACGGCGAGCGCGATGAACCCGAGCTTGAAATAGAACACGGGATTGGTGAGCTTCGTCGTCGCGTCGGCGGCGAGAAGCGCCGTGCCCGACAGCGCGTTTATCCAGAATGCGATCCACATCACGCGATAGAACTTCACCATCGGCGCCAGCGGAAGGCGCTCGGCGAAGCCGAGAATCCGAAAGTCGATCGCCGCATTGAGTCCGACGAGAAACCCGAGGCCGACGGTGTGCAGAAACAGGATCGCCGGGTAGGCCCACAGCGAGCTCGACTCGCGCACCCAGGAGGCGAACGCGGTGTTCTCGATCGAGGCGAGAAATTCCATCATCGACAGGTGAAGCTGGCGGCCTCGTCGACGCTGCCGCTGCCCTTGTAGGTCGCGAGCTGTGGATACGGGCAGAGTGGACGCGTGCGATCGACGACGCCATTGGTCGCGTGCGATGCGAGAATGTGGTCCGGCGCCTTGCCCTGCTCCACCCACTGCTCGAGCGCGGCGACCATGTCGAACGTGTTCGGTCCTTCGCCGCCGCGGCAGTGACCCATGCCCGGCACCATGAACAGCCGCACCGACGCCATCGTCTTCGACGGACCGCCGAGCGCTTTGATGACGCTGTCGTAGTAGGTGATGCTCGTGCCCGGACCGACCATCTGATCGGTCCAGCCGTGATACATGAGCAGCTTGCCGCCGCGCGACGTGAACGGCGTCAGATGTGGATCGATCGCGTTGATCGTCCCCTTGTCCACCTTCTCGGCGATCGCGAGATCGCGCTCGAGATCGAACGTCCGCCAATCCCAGTTGGGATCCTTGAAGACGACGTACTTGTAGTGGTCGAGCGTGACCGCTGTCGGTTCGGGTCCGCCGAGGAGCGCGCCCCATCCGAGCTCGGTCCCCGGCGCGTACCCGGGAAAGATTTCTTCGCCGCGCGACGTCTTCACCGGGCTCATGATGATCTTCGCGGCCTCGACTTGCCGGGGCGTCAGACAGTCCGGGCCATCGGCACCCTTGCACGTCAGCATCGCCGGATCGAAATGACAGCGCGGCGGGTCGTTGAGCAGTCCGTCCTTCAGGCCGTCGGCAGCATCGCACGCCGCAAGCACGGCGCGATGGATGACCGGATACTTGCTCGCCGGAATGAATGCCGCCGCATCCTTCAAGACTGCCGAGCCGATCGTGAGATGCCACGCCCCAAGGCGCGTGCGCGGATTGGCTTGCGCGCCCGCGATGATGCCGTCGAAGTCGTCGGGATAGCGCTGCGCTTCGGCCAGTCCCTGGCGACCGCCCGTCGAGCAGCCGTTCCAGTACGAGTACTTCGGAGCGTTGCCGTAGAAGGCGGCGACGATCGCCTTCGCTTTGACGGTCATCTCGTGTTCGGAGCGATAGGCGAAGTCGATGAATTTTTCGGGATGACCGAGCGCGAAAGTCCCTCGGCCGCCGACGTGCCCTGTGTCGGTGGACGCCGTCGCGTATCCGCGCGCGAGCGCCTCGGCCATCGCGGGATAGCTGATCGCTCCTGCCCATCCGCCGTTGCCGACCGCCTGAAGTTTTCCGTTCCAACCGCTCGGCAGCCAGACTTCGACTTTGATGTCGGAGTCGCTGGTTGGCTTCAGCGTCGCGGCGACGCGGCAGAACGACGGCAGCTTCGCAAATGCATTCGCACCGGGACTCTCAGCCCCGCCCGGCGCCGCGAACGCGCCCGGCGCGACGACCTGCGCCATCGTGATCGTCGTCTCCGGCAGCGAGAGCGACGCGAGGCTCTCACATGATGCCGCCGATGCCTCCGCGGCGAGACCGATCGACAACGCGATCACCGCCGCGATCGTCATGACGAAACGCATAACGTCCTCCAACCTGAAATCTGCGCAGATGCCGCCGCAATCGATGGACCGCCGGAGCAAGCGTCGCCGTGCTGAGCACGAGGCCGCCGAGGCTGAGCGTGATGACGACGATGTCCCAGAGCGGACGACGATAGTAGAGAAACGGAAAATCGAGGCTGTGCAGACCGTGATAGAGCCAGCGGTTCACGCGTGTCAGCCGTTCTTCCTTGCGCACGATGGCGCCGCGGCGCGGATCGAGATAGAGCCAGGTCCGCTGCGGATCGGCGTAGCGCACGCGCAGGATCGGCAGCGAGAGCCCGCCGTCGCGATCGTAATAGTAGGCATCGTATCGTTCGAGCCATTCGTCGTCGACGATATCCGCGCCCGGCATCGCGGCGCGCGCCGCCGCGAGCAGTGCGTCGCGATCGAATCGGATCGGCGCGTCGTGGGTGATGAGCAGCGGTTCGCCGCGGAATTGCGCGATTTCGATCTCTTTGGCACCGGCGAAGGGCCGCGTCAACGACGCGACAGAGATACCGTCGAGCCGGAGCGGGCCGCCGCTGACGGCATCACGTTGCTGACGCGTTGGTCCGCTTCCTGGAATCGACGGGATCGGATCCATCGACAGCATCCCGCTGAAGACCCACGTGAACGACGCGAGGCCGACGATCAGGCCGGCGTAGTGATGCCAGCGCATGAAACCGGCGTACGGCGTGTGCGAATGCTCACGCTTCAGACGAAAGCGCGCCGACGGGGAAAACCGGAAGACGCCCCACAGCAATCCGGTGAGGGACATCACGCAACCGATGAACGAGCTCCAGATGATGACCTGCGTCCACAGCGGACCATGCTTTCGGAGCGGCGTGAAGTAGATCCAGTGCAGCACGGCGCCCGCATACGCCCATCGGCGCTCGGCGCTCGTCGTCTTCATCACGACATCGCCGGTCCGGTTCGAGATGTAGATCTCGCTGTCCTGTGGATCGCCGAGCGCGAGGCGATGCAGGGGCAGCCCTCGCCGCGCCTCACCGCTCAGCGTCCATTGATCAGGCTGCGTGATCAGCGCGTCGTAGCGAATCGTCGACGCATGCTCCGGGGCGAAGCGGCGCGCGAGATCGATCGCCCGATCCGCCGACAGACCGCGGAGGGCATCGCCTGTGTCAGCGAAAATCGTTGTCCAGTCACCGCGGCTCTGCACGCGGTAGACGAGTCGATCGCCGAGCATCGCCACGCGGACGCGATCGCACGCCTGGCCTCCAGTGCCGCACGCGGCCGCGTCACGCGCGGCGTCGGCGATCGACACGCGAGCCTGCGTCAGATCGATCGGCGCGAGGCGCGCCAGCCGCTCGTCCTCGCGCAGCTCGGGCATCCGCGCGTACATCATCACGATGCCCGAGGCAAACCAGGCGATGAAGACGATGCCGCCGGCGATGCCGAGCCAGCGATGCGTGTAGATCAACGGGCGGCGCCAGTCCACTACTGGAGTATCTCCTCGGATTTACTACCGGGCCGCTCCGCTCCACCCCACCGCGCAGGCGTGCGCGGTGGGGACCCCGGCGTTGTCGCGGCCCGAGCATTGCGGTCGACGGCTCGTTGTAACCAGTACTGACTTCAGTTGATACGGTCCACTTGCATTCACCGTTTCGCGGACGGCGCGACCGTCTGCGGAATGTACTGGAGATGGCAACCGAGGCAGGCCTGATAGAGATGGCCGCCGGCTGCGAAAATCGCGTCGGTGTTCTTCGCGTCCGCCGCCTTCGCCGCCTCGAGCGCGGCGTCCTTCATCGCCTGCGTGCGAATCGGCCAGCCGCCGTCGTCTTTCGCGCGACCCGGCATCAGCAGCAGGTTGCACGTCTCGGCCAGCATCATCGCGTTCGCCTGCACCAGCTTCCAGTCGTCGTCGGTCTTCGGACCACCGACCTGCACCCCGTTCTCCCACACGGCGGCATCGAACACCCGATCGGAAACCGGCTCGATCGTCGTCTCCATGATCTGTTCGAGCGTTGCAATCGGCGCCATGTCGCTCCGCCGGGAGCACGAAGTCGCGGCGATCGAGAGCAGCAGCGCGGCGGCTACGAACTGCGGCAGGGTGTGGGATGCCACGCGGTACCGTCGGGAAGCTTTTTGAAGTGGGAGCTGGTGATGAAGCGCCCGTTCAGGAACTGCGGATCGGTGACGACGGTCGTGACGACGAGCCACGTGTCGCCGTTCTCTTCGCGCGGGAGCGCGTTGAAGTATTCAGTGAGGATCGTGTTGGCGCTGTAGGGGACGCCGTTCTTCCGCAGGTACCCTGGCCGGATGCGCGTGGTGACGACCTTGAGCGCGCCGCTCGGCTTCGCCTGCGAGACGCCGAACATCCCGCCGGCCCGGCCGCCGAGCTCCCACTGCGCCGCCGACTGCCCTTGCCACGCTGGCTCCTCCGATGGCGATGGCGATCCGAAACGGAGGATGCGCGTCTGCGTGCCGGCTTCCGTGTCGATGTGCAGCGTCGTGTCGTTGTCCCACGTGATGTGCAGGCGCCCCGGCACGCGCATGATCGCCGGCGCGCCGTACGATCGACAGGCCTCGCCGGCCGCTTCGTCCTGCTTCGGATCCCAACTGTCGGCCGCGCGCCTCGCGGCGGCGTTCAGCGGAACGCTGTCGTAGTCGCCTTTCGCCGGCGTCACCATCCGCCAGCGCCAGTCCTCGGTGACGATCGAAATCCAGTAGCCGGTGAGATCGACTGGCGCCGCGGCACGAGGCGACAGCGCCGGCGCCTGACCGCGTCCGCGCTGCGCGGCGAGCGGCATCGAGGCGATGCCCGCAACGAGGAGCGCGATCGCCATCCCGCCCGTCCAGCCCCTTCCACCCATGCCGCCCCTCACCGCTGCGCCGCGATGCATCTGGAGGTGATGTCGCCGAGCTTCAGCCGGAAGTCGGGATACATCGTCTCGGCGCCGCCGCGCGTCGCCTCGACCGGAATGCCGCAGCGCTTCGAGAAGTCGGCAACGGCGCTGTTCGTGTCGGGCAGGCTGTGAGGCACGCGGCCCGCGGGCCGATCGACTTCTTCGACGACCTGACACGGATAGGGCGGCACCCACTGATGCAAGTCCAGCTCGTAGTCGGTCGTGCGGATGAACGGCTCGGTGAGATAGACCGGGTCAGTCACGATCACGGCGACGGTGAGGATATCGCCGTGCAGCATCCAGTGCTCTGTCAGCGTGGCCTGATCGCTGCGCGGCAGACCGTTGCGGCGCACGTATCCTTCTTTCAAGTGCGTCGTCTTCACGGTGAGCACGTCGCCGTCCCAGCGGGCGGTCGAGAATCCGGCCCACGTGTGCGGTGCGTTCGGCGACGGATGCGGCCGGCCATCCATGTAGATCTGACGATCGACCGATCGCAGCCACTCCGCGTGCCACGCGATCACCTGGCGCGACACGGGATCGACTTCCTTCGAGACACGCAGCGGCGACGGTCCCCGCCAGATGTAGTCGGCCGAGTGCGGACGGCATTGCCACTCGGGTAGTGTCTGAATCGACGCCTCCCATGTCGTCGCGCGCAGGCGTGCGGCGTCGTTGATGGGGATGCCGAGATAATCGCCGAGCTCGGGCCCGGGCACGCGCTCCGGTTCGTCTTCGTGGAAGCGCGGTGCCCATTCGCCGGTGAAGTCGATGCCGGCGGTCGCGGTGCGCGCGACTTCGTCGGTGTAGTCGACGAGCGATGCGGCGGGTTGCGGCGCGGGAGTTTGCGCGATGAGAGGTATCGTCAGCGCCGCGGCGAGCGCGCCGAGACCAACGCCCGCGCTCGGTCTTCCTCGAGGCATGCCCGCGGCGAGTATACTTGCCGCGCCATCTTTCGCAAAGCGCCGCTATGTCCTCTCCCGCCGCACTCCCGCGGACGTACATCGATCGCGCGATCGACGACGCGCCGCTGAATCGTCTTCAGCGCCGGACGATTCTCCTCTGCGGCATCGTCATCATTCTCGATGGCTTCGATACGCAGTGCATGGGATTCCTGGTGCCGGTCATCGCCGAGAATCTCAACATCCCGCTGCCGGCTTTCGGTCCGGTGCTCGCCGCGGCGTTGTTCGGCTTGATGATCGCCGCGATGGCGAGCGGTCCGATCGCGGATCGCTACGGGCGCCGCTGGGTCGTCATCGTGTCGGTGTTCGTCTTCGCGGTGTTCGCGCTGCTGACCGCGCGAGCGACGACCGCCAACGAGCTGCTGCTATATCGGTTTCTGACCGGACTCGGACTCGGCGGCGCCATGCCGAACGCGGTTGCGCTCACCTCGGAGTACACGCCGAAGCGGCTGCAGCCGGTCGTCGTCGGCGCGATCTTCGTCGGCATGCCGGCCGGTGCGTTGATCGCGAGTCAGGCGGCGTCGCTGCTGATTCCGTTGTGGGGCTGGCGGTCGGTGTTCGTGCTCGGCGGCGCGCTGCCACTCGCCATCGCAGTGGCGCTGATCGGACTCCTGCCGGAGTCGATCGAGTGGAAAACGGCGCGCCCGCGGACGGCTGATCTGCCGGTCAAGCATCTGTTCACGGACGGACGCGCGCTCGGCACGCTGCTGCTGTGGGTGCCGTTCTTCATGAATCTGCTGATTCTCTATTTCATCGTCAGCTGGCTTCCCGCGCTGCTGCGCCAGTCGGCGCTGCCGGTCTCGGACGGCGTGCGCGCGATTGCGATGTTCAGCGTCGGCGGCATCATCGGCATTCTCCTCGAGGGCCGCGTGATGATGGCCGTCGGCGCACGCGCGCTGCTCGTCGCCGAGTTCGTGGTGTGCGCGCTGCTCATCGCGATGCTGGCCAACGTCGGTACGTCGCTGCTGCCGATGTTGATCGCGACGATGGTCCTCGGCATCTCGGTTCAAGGCGCGCAGGCTGGACTCAACGCACTGGCCGCGATGTTCTATCCCACGTCGGTGCGCGCGACCGGCATCGGCTGGGCGCTCGGCATCGGCCGGATCGGATCGATCGTCGGTCCATCGCTCGGCGGCATCCTGCTCTCGATGCAGTGGACGCCGAAGCAGATTCTGATTGCCGGCATCGCGCCGGCGGCGTGCGCCGCGCTCGCGATCGCCGCCGCCGGCCTGTTGCCGCAGCGTGCGAACGCATTTCGATCGGAGTAGAGAACGGAGGGAGACGGAGACAACAGAGTTCACAAACGGAGCAACGGAGCAAACGGAGGACGAACGGAGGAGAGGTTCGACGGCCGGTCTGCGCAGCAGGCCGGCTGACACCGACGGATCGGATCGAGATCATGAACGGTCGCGAAACGTCATGCCGTTCATGATCTCGATTCGATTCGTCGGTGTGCGTCGCTTCGCGACGCCGTCGAACCGCTGCCGATCGCACTGGCAAACTGCGCAACGGCATGGGGGCCTTTTCTCCGTTCGTCCTCCGTTCACTCAGTTCCTCCGTTTGTGAACTCCGTGAACTCCGTAAATCTCCGTTCGCTCGAAGCCATGAAACTCTGTCGATTCGGAGAAGGTCGTCTCGGTCTCGTCGAGGGCAACGTCGTCCGGGACGTGACGGCGGCGCTCGAGGTGTTGCCGGCCTACCGCTATCCCCTTCCCGGCTTCGATCCGATGATCGCGAACCTGGACAAGGTCGTGGCGCGTGCGCGCGCGATCGCGGCCGAGGCGCCGGCGCAGCCGGTGTCCAGCGTGTCGCTGCTCAGTCCGGTGGCGAACCCGGGAAAGATTGCCTGCGCACCCCTGAACTATCAGAAGCACGTCGACGAGGTTCGCAGCGACGCGCAGATCCATCACAACCAGGCGGCGACGATGGCGCCGATTCAGACGGCGGGATTGTTTCTGAAGGCGACCAGCGCGCTGGTGGGGCCGGGGCAAGGCATCGCGCTGCGCAAACTCGATCGAAGAAACGATCACGAGGTGGAGTTGGCGGTCGTCATCGGTAAGACCGCCAACAACGTGCGGGCGTCGGAGGGGTACGAGTATGTCGCGGGTTATGCGATCGGCCTCGACATCACGATCCGCGGCCCCGAAGAGCGAAGCCTCCGCAAATCGTCCGACAGCTACGCGGTCGTCGGACCGTGGCTGGTCACGGCGGACGAGGTGCCGGATCCGGCGAATCTGAACCTGCGGATCGCCGTGAATGGCGAAGAGCGGCAGAACTCGAACACGAAGTACCTGATCCTCGGCGTCCCGGAGCTGATCGCATTCGCATCATCTTTCTATACCTTGTATCCCGGCGACATCATCATCACCGGCACGCCCGAAGGCGTCAGCCCGATTCAGCCCGGTGACGTCATCTCCGCGTATATCGAGAGGATTGGAACGATGGACGTCACAGTTCGCGCGGCCTGATCGATGGACACCACGTTCTATAACAAGCCCGGCGCGTCGCCGGCACTCAAGGCGCTGTACGAACGGCTCGGCCGCAAGAACACGGCGCCGCTGTGGGAAGTGCTCGGCGAGATCGTCACGCCGCTTCCACGAGCGCGATGCGTCGCGGCGCTCTGGACATACGACGAGGTCCGCGCGCTGCTGATGGAAGCCGGCGCGCTGATCTCGGCGCAGGAGGCCGAGCGCCGCGTGCTCGTCCTCGAGAACCCCAGTCTCCGCGGCGCATCTCAAATCACGCCGACCTTGTACGCGGGCGTACAGCTGGTGCTACCCGGGGAAACGGCGCCCACGCACCGGCACTCGGCATCCGCGCTGCGATTCGTGCTCGAAAGCGGCGACGGCGCCTACACCGCCGTCGACGGCGAGCGGACGACGATGCACGCCGGCGATTTCA
>DAIUKO010000090.1:0-21993 GCA_036848175.1 Vicinamibacterales bacterium
AGTTGCTGGTGCCGTCGACGTAGGTGCCGAAGTTCCACACGTCGCCGCCGCCGACATACAACCCGTTCGTGCCGGGCGCGCGCGCGACGACGTTCGAGTCGAGCGTCAGCAGTCGAAAATAGTTGCGCTCGGCAACCGGCAGCGTCGTGAGGTCGCGGCTCTCGATCGTCTTGGTCACTTCCGCGCTCGTGGTCTGCACGATGGGCGTGTCGCCCGAGACCGTCACCGTCTCCTGCACCGCCGACAGCTTGAGCGTGACGTTCACGACCGCACGCTGTCCGGCGTTGAACGTCATGTTCTCGCGGCGCTCGGTCGCAAAGCCGGCGAGCGCCGTCTGCAGCGAGTACTGCCCGGCGGGTGGCAGTGACGTGAACACGTACCGCCCGCTCGCATCCGTCGTCGTCTCGCGAGTGAGTCCGGTCGCGAGATTCTTCAGCGTGACGATCGCGCCCGGCAGGACACCCTGCTGCGCGTCGGTCACGACGCCTTCGATGTCGAAGGTAGGCTTCTGCGCCGCGGCGCCGGCTGCGATGGACAATGCCATGCAGACGAGGATGCAAACACGACCAGCGACCGAATGCAGACGATTCGAAATCATCGAGACCTCCAGGCGAGGCGAAGACCGAAACCGGCGGCCTGGAAGGGCCGCCTACGAGGGTTCGAGGACAAAGACGACGGCGGCTACGCCGCCGTTCCGAGGCCGCCGGACATGTACCGTCTGATGGCGGCGATGGTCCGATCAATTTCTTCGTGCGTGTTGAAGAAGTGCGGCGACACGCGGAGGCTGTTGCCGCCGCCCTGGAACGCCAGCCGATCGCGTTCGTAGAGCGCCGCCGCGAGCTTCTGTCCGTTCATCGGGTGCTGGAATCGCACCGTCGCGACCGAGCGCGACGGATCGCGGTGGGTCAGCACCTTGATCCCGTCGATCCTGGCGAGCCCCTCCATCAACGCCTGCGCCAGATCGCGCGACCGGGTCTCGATCGCCTTGCGGCCGATCTTCGTCTGAAACTCGAGCGCTCTGGCGAGCGCCATGATCGCCGGCTCGTCACGCTGGCCGTAGCCCTCGATCGTCTTCGAGACGCCGATCGGCCCGCTGCCCGCGCTGATGATGCTCGGCCACAGCTTCGTGGTGACGTTCTTGTTCACGTACAGCACGCCGACCTCTTTCGGTCCGCACGGCCACTTGTGGCCGCTGCCGGTGTAGAAATCCGGCTTGATGTCGCTGAGATCGACGTCGAGCAGGCCGAACGACTGCGCGCCATCGAGATGGCACAGCGCATCGTGCTCGTGGGCGACGCGGGCGATCTCCTTGGCCGGAAACAGGTCGCCGTTCGTGTTCGTGACGTGCGTGATCGCGACGAGCTTGGTCCGCGGTGTGATCGCGTTGCTGACGGCATCGACGTAGTAGTCGGCGCCTGGATGCGGATTCGGCACGGCGAGCTCGCGGACGGTGAATCCCCACCGCTCGCTCTTGATCTTCCACGCCGCGTTGTTGCTCGGATGGTTGTCGGCGAAGATGATCACTTCGTCGCCGGCCTTCAAATCGATTCCGCTCGACACCGTGTTGTTGGCCTCGCTGGTGTTCCGCGTGATGACGATCTCTTCGGGTGTGACGCGCAGGAATTCCGCCAGCGCCTTGCGCGTTGCTTCCTTGCCTTCGCTCAGCTTGCGCCGGTTCTGCGGCGACGGATTCGCGTCCATGTCCTTGGTTACGTCGTAGAGCGCCTGCAACACCGGCGCGCTCGATGGGCACAGGTTGGCGGCGTTCATCACGCCGAGATCGCGCGGCATCACGAACTGCTCGCGGACCTTGAGCCAGAAATTCTCGTCCGGCGATGCCGGCGTCGGCGGCAGCGCTGTCGCCTGCGCCCACGCGGTGTCCGCATGAGTGACCCAGGGAACCCAGCCGGCCAGAGCTACCAAACGTGCGAAGTCGCGCCGGCTGACGCCGCGTTTTTCGTCGTGGGACATGGCTGCTCCTTCTCTCGTGGCGCATGGTACACCTCGACACGCCGATCGCCGGCGGACTTTTGCGCGATCGATTCACGGATCCAGGGCTTGACCCGTTCCCAGACGTCGAAACGCTCGTCACCTCGCTCCTCACGGAGGAGGGCGGCAAGACGCGTCTGACGATCTCGGCGCTCTACCCGTCGCTCGAGGTGCGCGATTCGGTGCTCAAAGCGCCATAGTTTACCAACGGAGCGGCGTGCTACCGTGAATCGAAAGAGTATGCACAGACCGTTTGCGCGCGTCTGTCTCGCGATCGCCATCGTCGTCTCGACGTGGCGACCGGCTCCGGCGCAAAACGCGTCGCCGCTCGCGGGCGTCTGGACGCTGAACCGTTCGCTGAGCGAGTTGCCGCGCGAGCTCGGCTTCAACGCCAATTGGCTGACCGGATCGAGCAGTGCGGGTCAGAGCGCAGGATCCACGGGTGGACGAGGACGTCGCGGGTCCGGCGGCGGCGGCAGCCGAGCCGCCGGCGGGTTCTACGCACCCCGTGAAAGCGACGAAGATGCGCGGCGCGTCCAGCTGCTGACCGCCGAAGCGCGCAATCCGCCCTTACGCCTGACCATCGTCGACACGGAGGCCGCGATCACGATCACGAACCAGCTCGGTCAATCGCGAACGCTTCATCCTGATGGCAGACCAGAGTCGATTCAGGTCGAAGACGTGCCGATAGTGGTGACGACCAAGCGCGACGCGGATCGGCTGGTGGTCATGTACCACGCCGAGCAGGATCGCGACGTCCGCTACACCTATTCGCACTCCGCCAATCCACCGGCGTTGATCGTGGAAGTGGAATTCCTGGAGCACGGTGCGGGCGACAAAGCCAAACGCATCTACGAGCCAGGCGTCGCGACCGAGACGGCCGCGCCTTCAGCCGCCCCTCCGCCGGCGGCGCCGACGCCGCCGTCACCCAAACAACCGGCGGCCGAGATCTTCGACCGACGGCCCGGCGCCGAGCTGAAAGGCCTCGCGAGTCTCGGGATTCTCGTCGAGGATCTGAGCCAGCAGGCGGTCGCATGCGGGTTGAACCACGACGCCATTGAAACCGCCTTGTCGAAGCGGCTCAGCGACGGCGGCTTCACCGTCCGAAGGAATTCCGACGAGGACTCGTACGTGTACATCAACGTGATGACGAACACGTTGTCCAATGGCACCTGTGTGTCGCGGTACGACGCGTTTCTCTACACGCACGCGACCGCCAACCTTTCGTACCGCGATCAGCCGGTCCTCGTGCAGGTGTCGCTGATGCACCGCGGCGGTCTCGGCAGCAGCGCGCCGGCGGCGCATGCCGCGGCGGTCACGCGCGGGCTCGAGACCTACGTCGATCTCTTCCTGACCCAGATCCGCGACGCGAACAAATAACCGCACATGGACTATCCTGACGCGGACAGATCCGCGTCCATCAGGAGGTTCCTCGTGCGTACCTTCCGATTGTTCATCGTCGCGATCGCGTCGCTGCTCACAGCGACGATGATCGCTCAACAGCCAACGCCCGCTTCCTCGGCCGCACCCGATCCGCGCGTCGAGCAGTACAAGCGCGACGTGGGGCTCGAGGTCGATGGCCTCGGCGAGATGGTCCAGCGCATGAACGATCAGGTGTTCAGCTTCGCCGAGCTCGGATTCCAGGAGTTCGAGACGTCGAAGTATCTGACCGGCATCCTGCGACAGAACGGCTTCTCGATACAGGAGAACCTCGCGGGCATTCCGACTGGATGGATGGCAAGCTGGGGATCGGGCAAACCGGTCATCGCGCTCGGCTCCGACATCGACGACATTCCGCAGGCGTCGCAGAAGCCGGGCGTCGCCTATCACGAGCCGATCATCGACGGCGCGCCTGGACACGGCGAGGGACACAACTCCGGGATGCCGCTGCAGATCGCCGCGGCGCTCGCGGTGAAGAAGATCATGGAGCAGCAGCGCCTGCCCGGAACGCTTCGCCTCTGGCCCGGCGTGGCGGAGGAGCTCGACGGCGCGAAGGCCTACTACGTCCGCGCCGGCGCGTTCAAGGACGTCGACATCTCGATCTTCGTCCATGTCGGCTCGAACATGCAGGTGAGCTGGGGTGAGAGCACCTCGAATGCGCTGGTCTCGGTGGAGTATCGGTTCACGGGCGAGAGCGCGCACGCCGCCGCCGCGCCATGGCGCGGACGCTCGGCGCTCGACGCCGTGGAGCTGATGGACATTGCCTGGAACTTCCGCCGCGAGCATCTCCGGCTGCAACAGCGATCGCACTACGTGATCACCAACGGCGGCGATCAGCCGAACGTGGTGCCGCCGAACGCCACCGTCTGGTACTACTTCCGCGACACGAACTATCCGAATACCAAGACACTATGGGAGCTTGGCGACACGATCGCCAAGGCCGCGACGATGATGACCGGCACCGAGGTGACATCGCGGCTCCTCGGATCGGCGTGGTCCGGACATTTCAACAAGACGATCGCCGAAGTGATGCACGCGAACATCGAGCGCGTCGGCCTCCCGCAATGGACCGACGCCGATCAGACGCTGGCAAAGGCGCTGCAGCACGAGCTGAAGGTGCCGGAGATCGGGCTCGCCACCAAGATCGAGCCGCTGCGCGGCCGCTCGGAGATTCCGGATGACGAGCGGCGCGGCGGCGGATCGGATGACATCGGCGACATCTCATGGAACGTGCCGACCGTCACGCTGAACTATCCCGCCAACATGCAGGCGGGTCCCGGCCACAACTGGGCGAACGCCGTGTCGATGGCGACGCCGATCGCGCACAAGGGCGTGCACTACGGCGCGAAGGTCGTGGCGCTCACCGTGATCGACTTCCTGATGAAGCCCGATCTGGTCACGCAGGCCTGGGATTACTTCACCACCGTCCAGACCAGGAACACAAAATACGTCTCGTTCATCAGACCCGAAGACAAGCCCGCCATCTGGCTCAACGAGCAGACGATGGCGAAGTACCGGCCGGAGATGAAGAAGTACTATTACGATCCTTCGAAATACAAGAACTATCTCGAACAGCTCGGCATCAAGTATCCGACCGTACGGACAGCGCCGAAATAGAACGAGAGGGTGCCGCGTGGAGCTCGAAACGATGTATTCCACGGTCGACGACCGCGTCGCGACGCTGGTTCTCAACCGTCCACACGTCCTGAACTGCGCCAACGATCAGTGGGCGCGCGACCTCAACACGCTCGTTGACGATCTGGCGGGCAACGACCGGCTTCGCGTCGTCGTCATCCGCGGCGCGGGCCGCGCCTTCTGCAGCGGCATCGATCTCACCGCCCTCTGCCAGAGCGAGATCGACATGTCGTTCTTCCACAACTGGGAGGCGGCGCTGCGCAAGATCGAAGTGCTGGATCCCGTCGTCATCGCCGCGATTCAGTCGCATTGCATCGGCGGCGGCCTGCAGGTCGCGCTCGCGTGCGATCTCCGCGTCGCGAGAGACGATGCCCGATTCGGCGTCACGGCGGTGAAAGAGGGCATCATCCCCGGCATCGGCATGTGGCGCATCGCCCGGCACGCTGGCATCGGCCGCGCCAAACGCCTCGCGCTGGCCGCCGACGTCGTCGATGCCGCGGCGGCGCTCGAATGGGGACTCGTGGACTACGTCGTCGATGCCGCGTCGTTCGAGACCAGGATCGCCGAGCTGACCGATCGCATGCTGTCGATGGCCTGGACGTCGACGCGTCTCACGAAGAAGCTGACCAACATCGCCCTCGAGACCTCGTTCGGCGACTTCGTCGAGACCTACTTCGAGTATCAGCGCGTTTCGATGTCCTCGCCGGAACACCTGCATGCGATGGCCGAGCACCGCGCCGAACGCGCCACGCGACAGGGCTGAAGGGAAATGAAGACACGGCGTCGAGCCTCCTCGGGTCTCGATCCGATCGAGCGTGCGAGCCGCGACGAGCTCGAAAGCCTTCAGCTCCAACGACTCCAGTGGTCGGTCCGCCACGCGTATCAGAACGTCCCGCACTATCGGGCGAAGTGCGACGCCGCCGGCGCGCATCCTGACGATCTTCGAATGCTCGCCGACCTCGCGCGATTCCCCTTCACGACGAAGCAGGACCTGAGGGAAGGCTATCCGTTCGGCCTCTTCGCGGTTCCGCGCAACGACATCGTGCGCGTTCATGCCTCGAGCGGTACGACCGGGAAACCGACCGTGGTCGGCTATACCGCTCGCGACATCGAGACGTGGGCCTCCTTGATGGCGCGCTCGATCAGGGCAGCGGGCGCGCAACCGGGAGACATCGTGCACGTCGCCTACGGTTACGGGTTGTTCACCGGTGGCCTGGGCGCGCATTACGGCGCGGAGAAACTGGGCTGCACCGTGATTCCGATGTCAGGGGGCCAGACCGAGAAGCAGGTGCAGCTCATCGTCGATTTCGCGCCCGATGTGATTATGGTGACGCCGTCGTACATGCTGAACATCTGCGAGGAATTCATCCGCCAGGGCGTCGATCCACGCGCCTGTTCGCTGATCATCGGCATCTTCGGCGCCGAGCCGTGGACGGAGGCGATGCGAACCGAGATCGAGCAGCGGCTCGATCTCGACGCCATCGATCTGTATGGCTTGTCGGAAGTGATCGGTCCGGGCGTTGCCTGCGAGTGCATCGAGGCCAAGGACGGAGCGGTGATCTGGGAGGATCATTTCTTCCCCGAGATCATCGATCCGGAGAGCGGCGCCGTGCTCGCGGATGGCGAGGTCGGCGAGCTGGTCTTCACCTCGCTGACGAAGGAAGCGCTGCCGGTCATCCGCTACCGGACGCGCGATCGCACGAGGCTGCTGCCGCCGACCGCGCGGTCGATGCGACGCATGGCCAAGGTGATGGGACGGACCGACGACATGCTGATCATTCGCGGCGTCAACGTCTTCCCGTCGCAGATCGAAGAGCTCATCGTCGGCCAGCCGCAGATGGCGCCCCACTACATCCTCGAAGTGCGCCGCGACGGCACGCTCGACCATCTGGACGTCATCGTCGAGCTCGATCCGCAGGTCCCCAACGTCGCGCCGGTGCGCGAAGAAGCCGCGCGCGATCTGCAGCGGCGGATCAAGTCGTACATCGGCGTCAGCGCGTCGGTGAACGTGTGCAATCCGGGGACGATCGAGCGATCGATCGGCAAGGCGAAGCGCGTCGTCGACCGGCGCGACGAGAAGCTGCCGCCGCCGGTCACGAGCGTGTGAATCGCCATGATGACGTATGACTTTCTCGTCGAATCGTACGCGACCGAGCGCATCAAGGTCGTGAGCGTGTGGAGCGAGTTCAGCGACGCGGACCTCCCCGTTCGTCCTCATGCAACCGATCGCCGCGGCCGCAGCGTGCACGAGCAGATGGTGCATCAATGCGTCAGCGAGGACCTCTGGTTCCGCACGATGCTGGGGATCGACGTCGGCGCGCCGCCGCTGCCAACTCCCGAACGCTGCCTCGAATTCATCAAGCGCTACGCCGAAGACAGCGGCAAGCGGCTGGCGGCACTGGCGCAGAAACCCGACGCGTGGTGGCAGGAGAACACGACGTTCTTCGACGTGCGCCGCTCACGTGCCTGGGTCATGACCCGTCGGCTGACTCACACCTCGCATCATCGCGGTCAACAGATGGCGATGCTGCGGATGCTCGGCCGCGACCTTCACAGCACCTACGGTCCGACCGCCGATACCGGCGGCCTTATGCAAAACCACGCGCCGACGATCTACGCGTATGACAGCCTCGACGCGCTGCTGCGCGAAGAAGCTGCTTCTCGAACGAAGACGGCACTGCCAGCACCGAGCAGCGAGCGCGTCACCGAACGACCCGCGTAAGACCTTCGCAAGGCCCATCGCGATCATCGCCGCGGACATGGGTGCCGGTTTGCCGGGCCGCCCGTGAAATGACCGACGCCGCGCGCGTCGTGATCAGACGCGCTCGACATCCAGTTTCGCGTGCGTGTCCACTGCGGGCCCGCCGGAGACGATGCTGGCCTGACGATGCATCGTCTCCTTGATCAGCAGGCGCATCGCCGCCGCGACGGTTTCATGGCGGCCCGGCAGCACGCGCGTCGAGGTCCGCACCGTCATCGTCGTGGCACCGAAGGCGGTGATGCCGTCGATCCGGGTGTCTTCGAGGACGTCGCGGGTCTCGGCGCGCAGGCGGGTACCGGCGTGCCGCAGGCCTGCGAACACCGCCTGAAGGTCCGCGCCGTAGTCCACTTCCATCGTCACGACCGCCATCGTGTAGTCCTTCGAGTAGTTGATGACCGGCTTCATGTCGCCGTTGCGGATGATGTGCACGCGTCCGTCAGCGTCGCGGATTTTCGTCGTCCGGAATTCGATGCTCTCGACGACGCCTTTCGCGCCGCCGACTTCGACCACGTCGCCGACCAGATAGATGTTCTCGAAGAGGATGAAGAAGCCCGAAACCACGTCGTTGATCAACGACTGCGCACCGAATCCGACGACGACGCCGAGCAGACCGGCGCCGGCGAGGAACGGCATCGGATTGAACCCGAGCACGCCGAGCACCAGCGCCGCCGTGCCGAAGTAGACGCCATAGGTAAACAGGCTGCGGACGAGCGGCACCATCGTCGCCCGACGGCGGTGCTCGGTTTCCTCGAGGCCTTCGCGCGGCAGCATGCGATGTTCGATCTCGAGGTGGCCGAGCTCGATGAGGACGCGGCCGGCGAAGAAGATGCCGATCGCCTCGATCAACGGCGGTCCCCAGGCGGCGAGACCGAGCGTCAACGGCACCTGGATCAGCACGAGCGCCGCCACGGCAATCCACAGCGCGTACTCGAGGCACGCGCGAAACGTCGGCAGGAGCGACTGCAGGTGATCGTAGTGCTGCTCCCAGTCGCGCCTGCCCGCGTAGCGCCGGCCGACCTTGTCGAGAGTGCTGACGATCACAGACGTCGATCGAATCACGATGTGGCCGATCGCCAGCACGAGATAGACGCGGGCGACGAGCAGCAGGAGATCGGTGACGGGTCGTGGAACGGGCAAGACCACCGACGCGTAGACGGCGAGCAGAATCCACCCGAGATTCACGCTCGCGCGATACACGCCGCGAAACAGTACCGCGACGCTCCGCTCGTCGTCGCTGAGGGGCTTCCAGCGTGTCGCGACGGCTTCGACGCCGGCCAGCACGCGGCGGAGCAGGCGCGCGCCGATCAGAAATCCAGCGATCGCGAGCGTCAGCTTCCCGAGGCCGGCGGCGATTGCGATCCAGATGGTCGATGGGATGGAGCGTATGAATCCGACCGTCTGATCTGGCAGGTCCAGGCCGCGCAAGAGCAGAGACGCGTTCACGCCGATCACCAGAACGACAAGAACCGCGAAGGATCCGATCAGCAGGTTGCGGACGTTCACGGCTGCGATGCGGCGCCAGTCAGCGTAGGTTGTCGGGATTGCTCGAAGCGCGACGAGCGCGAGGACGTACACGATGCCGCACACGAGCGCGGCACACGCAAGCTCGACGGTGATGATCGATACCGACCTCATCAGTACCGCCTGACGCCGAGGGATCTTTACAATAGCGCAACCGCGTCGTGGGGCGATCGATCGCTGCACTCAATCGTGCACGTTCGCGATGTGTCTCGTGTTCACCCACCCGTTGACCGCCGATCGGGCGGTCCTCACCTAACGCGCTTCCGCTTGTTCGTAGGGTCCGCCTTCAGGCGGACCAAACCTTCTCAGTGATGCTGATCGCCCGCTGACGCAGCGGCGGCAGTGTCGTCGCTCGCACGCTCGCCCTGGGCGTCGAGAAGGTACGGCGGCGGTTCGAAGTCGAGGAGATATTCGAACTGGCGGCGGAATTCGTCCGCGCTGATGCCGGCCGTGGCGGCGAGTTTCGCGATCTCGTGCGGATCCGTGAAATCGTCGCGCCGGAGGCGAATCATGTAGCGGCGCGCGATCGCATAGCGCGTCGACGTGATGTTGACGAGCCGGACGCGGGTGCGTCCGGTTTCCGGATCCAGCATCTTCTCGAACGGGATCGGCACGAAGTGGCCGCCTTCGATCGAGATCATCGCGGCGTTGCCGCCGGCCAGCAGATACTTGGCGGCGCAGTAGCCGAGATCGCGCGTGTACTCCATGTCGAACGGAATCGGGTCCGCGCAGCGCAGCTCGTAGCCGATGTTCTTGGCGGCAATCGTCGTCTTGAGGCCGTATCCACGCAGCCGCGCGGTCACCTGCGCCTTGAGAATCTCGCCGAGGTTCACTTCGGCGAGGCGCAGATGGCCGTGGTCGTCGCGTTCGACTTCGGGCAACCCCGCCAGGTCCTCCGGCGCGATGCCGAGGACGAGCCCTTCCGCCAGGATCGCCACGCCGTCGCGCCGTCCGTAGCTGAGGCGCTTGACGATCGCTCCCACCAGTGTGTCGACGACAGTCCTCAGGCGAATCGGCGGCGTGTACTCCTCCGAGATCAGCGTCATCGTCGCGCCCGCCGCCTTACCAATCCCGAGCGCCAGATGGCCCGCCTTCCTCCCCATCGCCACGACGAAGTACCAGCGCGACGTCGTCTTCGCGTCGACCATCAGGTTCTTCACGATTTCGCAGCCGTTGTGCCGGGCGGTCTGATATCCGAACGTGTCGACGTGCGCCGGCAAATCGAGATCGTTGTCGATGGTCTTCGGGACGTGCACGACGCGAATGCGTTCGCGCGCCCGCTGCTCGAGCCGCATCGCGGAAAACGCCGTATCGTCGCCGCCGATGGTGATGAGCTGCGTCACGTCGAGGCGCAACAGCGACGTGATCGTGGCGTCGAGTTTCTCCTGATCCACGGTCGGGTTCGCTCGTGAAATGCCGAGGTGCGAGCCGCCTCGGAAGTGAATCCGGCTCACGGCATCGATCGTCAGCGGGACGACGTGATCGATGTCGCCGCGCATCAGCCATTCGAAGCCGTCGCGGACGCCGACGACATCGAGGCCCTCGAGGCGCGCCCGGATCGTCGCGGCGCTGATGACGCTGTTGATGCCTGGAGCTGGACCACCGCCGACGAGAATGGCGAGCCGCCGATGACGTTCCATACTTGACCGGCCTTCACCAAATTATATTGGAGCGCCTGGCGTACTCGCTTTGTTTACGTGGATTTGCGCCGGGATCACTCGTGTTGTCGCGCGGGTATTGGATCACCTTTCGCACCGCACACGAAGCGACTTGGGTGTATAACGCTGCCGTTCCGGGTCAACGAGGAGCAAGCAACCATGAGAAGCACGATCAGCCGGTTATCTCCAACGCGAGGTATCGCGATCGCCGGGTGCGCGGTGTTGCTGATGGCCATGACCGGACATGCGCTCCCTGTCCCGACGATATTGTCGGCGCAGTCGGCACCATCAGCGGCGAAGGCGGACAGCGTTCCAGACCTCTCGGGCGTCTGGGACGGGACGCGGCGAGCGCATCCGACCAACGGACCGACGGTGCCCTGGGCTCAGAGCGTGCCCGAGGGGACGACCCTTCCCGACGGCACCAAGGCGGACAAGAATTACGTGTCGAATTTTCCCGTGCTGAACGAGCGCGCGCTCGCCTACCAGAAGGTATTCGATGAGGCGCTTTCTCCGAAATACGACTGCCAGCCTTCCACGCCGCCGGCGCTCGAGTACGACCCGTTCTTCATGGAGCTCGTCCAATGGCCGGATCGTGTTCTGCTTCGCTATGAGAAGGACGATCAGCTGCGCACCGTGTGGCTCGATGGACGGCAGCCCACGTCGCGCGACTATGGACTTCAGGGATTCTCGGTCGGTCACTACGAATCGAACGCGCTCCTCGTTGAAACCACTCATTACGTGTTCGATGTCACCGGGTTCGACGACTACAACGGGATTCCGTCGTCGCAGCAAAAGAAGGTGACCGAGCGCTACTGGCGCGACGGCGACCAGTTGAAGGCGACTGTCACTGTTGAAGATCCGATGTTCCTGAGAAAGCCGGCTTCGTACACGATGCGGTGGCTGCCGGCGCCGAAGGGGTACAAGCTGAAGCCATTCGATTGCGACCCCGAGGCGGCACGGCTGTCCGTGCAGTTCATTCCGCCGAAATACAAATGAGGCGATCGAGAACAAGGCGCGGTAAGGAGGATTTCTCATGACACGTCGATTGCGGCTTGCCGTTGCATTGGTGCTGAGCGTCGTATTCCTCGTGACCGTCGCGCCGGTCGTCGTGAAGGCCCATCACTCGGCGGCAGTGGCGTACGACCAGTCGAAGCAAGTCGAGGCTCAGGGAACCGTCACGAGAATCCTGGTGAGAAACCCGCATTCGTGGGTCTTTCTCGAATCGGTCGACGACAAAGGCCAGAAGACTGAATGGCAGATCGAAATGGGCGGCGCCACGTCGATGGCATGGGCGAAAGACGGCCTCCCGATGAACAGCGTGGTCAAGGTCGCGGGACATCCATCTCGAGCACCGGGGACTCACGGCATCACCGGTGCGACGTTCAGGAAGCTGGACGGGACGCCGATTGGACCCGGCGCCGGGCAATACACGCCGCAGTAGCGAACGGGTCGGATTCCGGTCACTTTCCCGGCGTAAACACGTCGTCGATGCTCACATCTTTGATCGATCCAAGGTTCAACGCGCGGATCGATGGCTCAATCGTTTTCCGGTCGCCGACGATCGCGATCGTCAGGTGGTCGGGATTCATGTATTGTGCGGCCACGCGCTGCACGTCCGCCGGGCCGACCGCCCGAATCGCAGACACGTAATTCGCGTAGTGGTCATCCGGCAGTCCGTAGACGATGAGCGATTCCAATGCTCGCAGTCGGTTCGAAATGCGCCCCGTCGCTTCAAAGCTCCTCGGAAATGTGACGGCGATGTCCTCCTTCGCGCGCGTGAGCTCGTCCACCGAGATTCGTTTCGACATGGCGGTCAATTCGTCCATCAGTGCTTTGAGAGACTCGGCTGTCTTGTCCGCCTGCGCGGCGGCAGTGACCACGAACGGCGTCGCCGACTTGCGCATGTCGAACCCCGATCGCACGCCGGCTGTGTAGTCGCGCAGCGTCGCGTTCCTGTCCGAGCTCAATCTGCCCTTGACGACGGCGTTCAAGACTTGAATCGGAAAGAAATCGGCCATCGAGTCTGCCGCGCGTACAGCGCCGATCATGATCCGTGACTGCGGCGCGCCTGCCATGTCGACGAGGATCAGCTGGCGAGGAACGCTCGGAAGCGCCGGCGCCGAATCGGCGACGACGCCATTCACGCGCCCTGGCTGCCATTTGCCGAAGTGCGTCTCGAGCAATGGCAGGACCTGATCCGACACGACGTCCCCGACCACGATCAGGGTGCTGTTGCCTGGCCGGTACGCGGCCTCGTGAAAAGAGTGGAGAGCCTCCGACGTCAGTCCGTTGATGCTCTCGGCCGTCCCAATCAGCGCGGCGGCGCTGCGGTGCGACGGACCGTAAATGGTCCGTGCGAACGCCAGCGCCGCGATCGCATCGGGATCGTCGCGCGCGTTGCGCAGCATGACGAGGCGCTGCTGCCGCAGCGCGTCGAGCGCTGGCCTCGGAAACGTCGGCCGCTGCGAGACATCGGCCATCACCGGCAGCGCGTCGGCAAGACGTGCAGCCGGCACATAGAGCTGAAGAGAAGAGAAATCAACGCTGCTCGATGCTGAGAGATTGGCGAGAAGGGCGTCGAGCGCGTCGGCGATTTCCATTCCCGATCGCGAGCCGGCGCCCTCCGTGAGCATCGCCGACGTGAGACTCGCGATCCCGTAGCGGCCGCGCGGATCGGCGTCGGTGCCGGTCAGGACGAGCAGGCTCATTTGCACGACCGGAAGCTCGTGCTGCTCGACGATCCACACCCGGAGGCCATTGCTCAACTGCCGCTTCAGGATCGCCGGCGTCATCGCCGGCGACGATCCGGCACCAGGTTGCTGAACGTGATCGCGCGCGCGGCTCGAGGCAGAAGTCACAGCGACCACGACGAGGACGGCAGCAGACAGGAACCGTTTGCTCATCGTTGCAACTCTTCGCGTTTGGTCAATTCAGCGTCCACAGCGAGAGCGACGTGACGTCTTTCACGAAAATTCGATTGCCCGAAACGGTTGGCTGCGCCCAGGTCGCGCTGTCCGCGACAGTGTATCGCTTCAGCGTTTCGAGTCCATTCCTGCTGCTCCGTGCCACGATCAGCTCGGCGTCGTCGTTGAGGAGAAGGACAAGATTGCCCGCTTTGACGATGGCGGTGTTCGAGGCCTGACGCGGCTGACCGAGCCAGAGGACCTTGCCGCTCTTCGCGTCGAGCGCAAAGAACTGTCCTCTCGCCTTCTCCGACAGGCCGAACAACGTGTCGCCGACCACGACGGGATTGCTCAGAAAAAGTGAAACGTCCCTGGTCGCCCACACGACGTCGACGATCCACCTGTCGGCGCGTCTCGTCGGCTTCAATGCGGTCACACCCATCGCCTGGCTGCTGACAATCAGCGTGTCGTCGTACAGGATCGGGGTGATGGCGCTCGGCGTTGAACGCGAGACCCACGGATATTCCCACAGTCGCGCTCCATCCGACAGAGAGACACCGAGCACGCTCTCTTGCGTCATCGTCACGACCTGACGGATTCCACCGAGCTCCGCGATGATCGGCGATGCATATGCGCCACGATCGTTCCCGGTCCACTTGACGACACCGGTATTCGCATCGAACGCGGTCAACGGGCCGTGATTGCCAGGGTGGACGATGACGAGATCTCTCTCACCGACTGGAGACACCGCGACACCATACGACGGATGTTCCCGTGCCGCGGGCGTCTGCCACTCGAGCGTCCCGCTCGACGCGTCGAACGCGGACACGATGCCGGTGATACCGAGGGTGTACAGCTTGCCGTGATGGAAAAGCGGTGTGGCCTTCGGACCGACGCCGTGCGCAGCGGCCGGAGTCGCAGGCGCGTACGGTGCCGGGTAGCCCGTGTGCCACCGCTCTTTGCCCGTACCGGCATCGAGCGCAGTCATCACCTCGGTTTCGTGTCGTCGCGTGAAGAGGTAGACGGTATCAGCAACGACGAGAGGTGTCGCGTATCCCTCCCCGACATCGACTTTCCACCTGCGCGTCAGCGTGTCGGGCCACCGTGTCGGCTCGGTGAAGGCGCTGGCTGAACCGTCGCGGTTCGGTCCGCGCCACTGCGGATAGTCCTGCGGCGAGCTTTGCGCGGCGGTCGCGCCGGCGTACGCGATCAGCACAGCGCCCACGAACCACATGCGCCGCAGCGATCTCGATCGACGAGTATCCATCGTTCTGGACGCATCACCTTAGCAGCAGGTGCCGCAAAAAGCGATTTCGATTCGACACGAATCGGTTGACCGTGTTGATCGGTAAAGGCCGGGATACGGATCTCAGTTGGTGTTAAGTCTGCCTCGCGGCAGATTTTTCGCATCGTGCGATCGGCCGTGCATGCGTTGAAACCACGAGCGCCGGGCCGGACTCCTTCTTGCACGAGCGACGACTCGCCAATTTCATAACTCCTTTGGGAGCCCCCAACTTGCATACGACCCCGACGTCATTGAGAGCCCGCGCTTCGTGTCAGCGATCGAAACAGAGTATCCGCGCCATCGTTCGGCGAAGCGCCGTCACGATTGCGCTCGTGTCACTCGCGTTCATGAGCGGCTTCACGCCTCGAGCGCAGTCGTCTCTTTCAGTGAGCTTGAGCCTGGATCGGAGCACGGTGCGCGCCGGCGAACTGATTCGGCTCGTCGGCCGCGTGAACGCGATCGATGGAACGATGACGTTCGTCGACGTGACGTCCGGAATCGTGCTGGGAAGCCAGACGGTCGACGCGAGCGGATCGGCGATCCGTCTCGTGCTCGTGAACGCGCAGCGGTGGACGGCCGGCCTCCACGAGATCGAGGCGCGGTACACCGGTAGCGCCGGCCCGGCGACATCGATGCGACGCTCGATCACCGTGCAGCTTCTGAAGGGCTCCGTCGCCGCGTGGGGCATCGGCTCGAGCGGACAGATCGGCAACGGCGCCTTCGACGTGATCAACGCATTGCCGGTTCGCAATATCCTTTCCGATGCCGTCGCCGTCACGTACGGCTGGGGACACACGGTTGCGCTCAAGTCGAACGGGACCGTCTGGACTTGGGGAAACGGTCAGTACGGACAACTCGGTCGCGGTCCCAACGTGACGTCGACGAACGTGCCGGGTCAAATCTTGACGGATGCGAACGGCAATCCGTTCACCGGCATCGTGACGATTGCCGCTGGTGAATATCACACCCTCGCCGTGAAGTACGACAACGGCGCCTATACCGTGTGGGCCTGGGGACTCAACGACTCCGGCCAGCTTGGCGACGGCACGATCTCGGACCACTTCGCGCCCGTGCAGGTTCTGACACCAATCGGCGGAGCGATCTCTGGCGTCGTCTCGGTTGCCGCCGGTTCGAGTCACAGCCTCGCGCTGGCGTGGGATGGATCGGTCTACTCCTGGGGATCGCGAAACTACGGACAGCTCGGCGACGATTCCTTCGACATGAGTTCGCCGGCCGCGCAGCGCATTGCTGCGTTCGCGCCTGGTTCTGTGACGAGAGTCGCGGCGGGCGGCCTGCACAGTCTCGCTCTGAAGGACGACGGTTCCGTCTACTCGTGGGGCTATAACGCGTACGGTCAGCTCGGCGTGGGCCATTCGAACGCTCTGGCGACGCCAGCGATCGCGACCATGGTTCCGGCTTCCGCAAGAGAAATCGCGGCCGGCTTCCTGCACAGCGCGGCGATCAATGCCGACGGAACGGTCTATACGTGGGGCAACAACTTCGAAGGCGAGCTCGGAAATGGATCGGCGGGAGCGCCCGATGTCACCGTGGGCGCATCGCGGATGCGGATCGTTTTCGGATCGCCGCTGATTGGCGTGACGCAAATCTCGTGCGGCTACTTTCACACGCTGGCGTTGAAGGGCGACGGCACGCTGTGGGTGAGCGGCTACGACGAATACGGCGCCATTGGCAACGGATCGTCGGGCGACATCAGCCCGCTCGCCGTGCAGACGTCGAGCATCGCCCCCTTTGCGATTCTCGGCACTGGCTCCTCGGGGTATCACTCAACCGCAATCGAAGCCCCAACGGTAACCGACTCGCAACTCACGCTTGCGCCGGCGTCGAGCACCTATGGCACGCCCGCGCAACTGAGCGCGACGCTCTCATCGAACGGCGCGCCGCTCCCGCAGAAGACCCTGCACTTCTCGATCGATGGAATCGAGATCGGCGCCGCGACGACGAACGACAACGGAGTCGCGACGCTCGCAGCCGGGCCTAACGTGTCGGCCGGTTCCCACTCCGTCCACGCGTCGTTCGCCGGCGACGATGAGTTCGCCTCGTCTGAAGGCGATTCGAGCCTGTCTGTCGCGCTGGCGACGCCGGTGGTGACCATCATCGGTGGAACGTTCACCTACGACGGTCAGCCGCACGCGGCAACCGTGTCCGCGAAAGTCGGCATCGCAGACGTGGGCCCGGTGGTTGTGACTTACAACGGCAGTGCGATCGCGCCGGTCGATCCCGGCACGTATACGGTACTCGCGAGCTACGCAGGCGACGCCAACCACCAGGCAGCCTCCGCGAGTGGACGAATCGAGATCATCGCACCGCTTCCAGTCAACCATCCGCCGACGGCGCTGTGCCAGAATGTCACCGTCGTTGCGGGCGCGGACGGAACCGCTTCGGCATCGATCGATCGCGGCTCGTTCGATGCTGATGGCGAAACGCTGAAGCGACTCCAGACGCCGGCGGGGCCGTACGGTATTGGCGGGACGCGCGTCAGGCTTTCGGTTACCGACACGCACGGCGCGAGCAGCTTCTGCGACGGGACCGTCACCGTGCTCCGATATGGGCTGCGTGCCGCGTACGGTTTCGAAGAGACGCCGGGCACGAGTGTCGCGTTGGACGCGACGCCGTTCCACAACAACGGCAGCGTCAATGGACCAGCACGAATCGAGGGCCGGTTCGGACAGGGCATGCGCTTCGACGGCGTCGACGACATCATCAACGTTGCCGACAGCGATTCGCTGGACCTCACGCGCAGCATGACGCTCATGGCATGGGTGCGCCCCGACGCCGACAGCGGCTGGCGGACGATTCTGATGAAGGAGCGGCAGAACGGGCTCGCATACGCGCTCTACGCCAACGACTCGATTGGTGACGGAACCCCCGCGGGGTACGTGCGCCTTGGCTTTGCGGACCGCGAGATCGCCGCGCCGGATGCGCCGGCCACCGGACAGTGGATGCACGTCGCCATGACCTTCGGCGGTGGACAGATCCGGATCTATGTGAACGGCATGCTGGCCCGCAGCGACTACGCATACGGCAGCGCGCCGGTCTCCGATCGTGCGCTGCGCATGGGCGGCAACACGGTCTGGTCGGACGAATTCTTCAGGGGTGTCCTCGACGAAGTGCGCGTCTACGATCGAGCGCTCTCCGACCTCGAGATTCGCGACGACATGCAATCGCCGGTGGTCTTTGGATCGGCGCCGCCGCAGACATCGTCAACCGGTCTCGTGGCGGCGTACAGTTTCGACGATGGGACGGCGAGGGACGTGTCGGGGCACGGTCATGACGGCGCTGTGCGCGGAGCGGTGGCGGCCGCCGGCCGCCAGGGGCAGGCGCTGTCGTTCGACGGGATCGACGATCTCGTCATGATTGCCCGCAAGCCCGATCTCGACTTCAGATCGGGCATGACGCTCGAGGCGTGGGTGTATCCGAAGGCGCTCGGTACCTCATGGCGGACCGTTGTGCTGAAGCTCGGAACATCGAGTCTCACGTACGGGCTGTACGCCAACGACGATGTGAGTCGGCCTGCGGGCTATACGCGGACCGACAACGTCGATCGCGGCTCGAGCTCGCTGGCTGGTGGGCTCCCGCTCAACGTCTGGACGCACCTCGTTGCGACCTATGACGAGGCCGCTGGCCTCCTGAGTGTCTGGGCCAACGGGGCGAAAGTGGGACAGTCGTCGGTGTCGGGCGACATCGAGGTGTCGGACGGAGCGCTGTTCATCGGTGGGAACACGCTCTGGGGTGAATACTTCGCCGGCCTGATCGACGGAGTGCGTCTCTACAACCGCCCACTCAACGTTGTCGAGATCCAGACCAACCGCATCACGCCCGTCTCGCCGTAGTCAATCGGTCGGTCCGTCGAATTCGGGCGAGAGGTCGGGTTCGAATTCGAATGGTGCGTCGACGTCCGCCGACCACCCTCGCCGGCGAAGTGTCCTGGCGGCACTCCACGCGTGCAAACGCCGGTCGCGACGACGCCGCATCGAACGCGCTGTGCCTGCTGCAGGCCGGTGGAGCCCGAACTCCTGAAGTCGGCCGCGCATCGCGTCGCGGCCGCGTTCCGTCAGGCTCAACGTTCGGTACTGATTCTTCGAGACGAGTATCAGTCCGGCTGCAATCGATGCGTCGATCCACCTGCCGATCGCGTCCGGTGTTTCGTGACGCAGCAAGCCGGTTGTCGAAAGCCTGATCAGCGACGGCGGAAGATCGCTGGTCTCGCCGAGCAGCATGGCAACGATGCGATGGCGGCCGTAGCGCTCGCCGGCGCGCGCGACACCGGACAGGATCTTTCGCACCAATTCGCGCTCATACGCGTCGACCGCGCCGGGCCGGCAGTTGCTGCATGCCTCACAGCCGTCGCGGGCGGCGGCGTCGCCGAAATAGCGGAGGATGGTCGCACGCAGGCACGCAGACGTGTCGGCGTAGCCGATCATCCGCTTCAGCTTGCGGTGTTCGAGCTCTTTTCGACGCAAGACCTCCTGCGGATCGGGCGCGTCCGATTTCTGGTCGCGCTTCTCGCGCCGCGGGCTGTCGATCAGATATTCACGCGTCGCGACATCGGCATGGTCCCACAATAGCGTCGCCGTCGCCGCGCGTCCGTCACGTCCGGCACGTCCGATCTCCTGGTAGTACGCCTCCAGCGATCCCGGGATCGCATAGTGGACGACGGCGTCGACATCCGGTCGATCGATCCCCATCCCGAAGGCATTGGTCGCGCAGACGACAGGCAGCGTGCCGGCGGCGAACGCGTCCTGCACTCGGGTCCGTTCCTCGTCCTTCAGGCCGGCGTGATACGCCTCGGCCTGCACGCCACTGGACTGCAGAACGGACGCCGCGATCGCGGCGCTTTTTCGCGTCGCCGCGTACACGAGCGCGCGGCGTCCGCGCACGAGGCGAGGCAGCAGATCGTGCTTCTCCTCCTCGTCGTCGACGCGCTCGACGCGAAGGTAGATGTTCGGGCGATCGAAACCGGCGACCAGCACCTGCGGCTGCTCGAGGCCGAGCATCGCGATGATGTCGTCGCGCACTTCTGGCGTCGCCGTCGCCGTGAACGCGGCGATCGGCGGGCGGCCGCCGGCAGGATCGCTCGCGCGGCAGAGAGCCGCCGCTGCCCGCAGCCGTCGGTAGTCGGGACGAAAGTCGTGACCCCACTCGGAGACGCAGTGCGCCTCGTCGATCACGAAGCGCGCGATCGGCAAGTCGCTGAGGAGCCAAAGAAACTGATCCGATGCGAAGCGCTCGGGCGCGACATACAGGAGCCGTAAGCGGCCGGTTCGGGCGGCATTCAGCACGTCGCGCCTGCGCTCGGCCGACAGCATCGAATGCAGCGCGGCCGACGGGATCCTGCGGCGATTCAGTTCGTCGACCTGATCCTTCATCAATGAAATCAGAGGCGAGACGACGAGCGTTGTCCCCGAGAGCATGACCGCCGGCAACTGGTATCCGAGCGATTTGCCCGATCCGGTCGGCATCACCGCCAGCACATCGCGTCCGCCGAGGACCGCGGCGATGATCTCTTCCTGTCCCTGGCGGAATTCACGATGTCCGAAGTGCGTGCGCAGATGGGTCAATGCCTCGGCTGTCGCCTCGTTCCTGACGCCCATGACGACGACGATGGCATCGTCGTCGCGGAAGTGCAAGAGGCGTCTTGCGTCACCTGACGGCTCGTGCGTGATGCGGACGCGCGTCGTGTGTTCGTTCCCGCCGGCAATCAGGTCGACCCGGAGGAATCCGATGTGAGGCGCATCGTATTTTCACGCGCCGTTTACGACATTTGAACGATGCGAAACTCGCCTGCGAGTACGCTGACTTCGCCGAGGTCGTCGAGGCAATCCTCGATCGCTTTCGCCATCCCCTGCTGCTCTGTGCCATTCAGATGTACGAGAAGGCCGACGCGGCGTCCCTTTCCGAGCTGAAGTCAAATTCGATTGGTCAGCGACCCGTTTCTATCGTCTGAATGCGGCAGGCCAGAACCATGGCCTTCTGCTCGGCACCAAGGGATGGATGCCGTAGGCCTTATGTCGCCGTCACCGGCCGCTGCAGCTTGGACCGAAGCGCCCGAGGGGCAGACGACCATATTCGATGCCACGTCGTGGTGGCGCCGCTCGCGGGACTCTTTGGACGACGCCGGGGCGCACACAAGCGAGCGCCTGGGGTGTTGCCTAGCAGCAGGACGCCAGCCGCGTAATACGCGATCATCACCACGCACAACGGCATCCACAGCGCTTTGAGCAGCAGGCCGATCGCAAGGCCTAGCGTGGTAATCACGGCCGCGTCGCAGGCGATCGCCAGACAGCGGACGCGCGCGGAGGACAGGACACGGCCAGGCGCGAAGAAGCCGCCGGTGTCGGCCAGAGTCAGTCGCAGGGACGACACGGGCAGCGTCGGCTGGGGTGCAAACAGGGGATGGGGGTGGGGATCGGGAAAGCGCTCGAGAAACTCCTGCGTTGTCGCCTCGACGTCCAGCCCTACTGCCTGCGCGTACGCACGCATGTACGACCGCCTGTAGATGGCGGGGGGCCATTTCGACACATCGTCCCGCTCGAGGTCGCGGAGCAGCGACACGCTGATCTTGCTGTTCTCGGCGATCGACGTCAGCGCGATCTGACGCCGCTCGCGCTCGCGGCGCAGACGACGGCCAAAGCTCTCGCTGGAGTCGAATGCCCGGGCTGAGGCTGCGGACATGTGGGTAACGCGGAGCGCGGTGCAAACTGGATTCCGTCCGGATGAGAGGGACGACGCGAGGCGGCTGAACGATTTTGGTACAAAGCACTGTGTAGAAGTGACCTGCGC
>DAIUKO010000091.1:0-14808 GCA_036848175.1 Vicinamibacterales bacterium
CGACCTTGTCGTAGTACGGCTCGAGCTCGTCGAGGCCGAACGGCCAGTCCTCGACCGTCGATCCTTTCGGGATCCGCGACGCGCTGTAGCGCCGCTTCGTCTCGCTCGCGACCTTGAAGTCCCACGGATTCAGCCGCCAGCTCTGCGCCCAGTAATGCAGGCTCGTGCCGCCGACCGCGTTCATCATCGGATGGATCGTGCCGCGCGGCGCCATCGGCGACGAGGCCGTCGCGCGCGATGTCGGGATTTCCTGGTTCGCTTTCTGGATGCTGTGCGGCCAGCCGCGAACGTTGTTGCGGAGCTCGTCGGGTGCGAAGTCTTTCCGCGAGAGCCAGGCGCCGGCTTCGAGGCCAATCACGTCGATGCCCGCCTGCGCGAGGGGAAGCGCGGCAACGCCGCCGGCCGCGCCGAGGCCAACGATGACGACGTCCGTGTCCTTGAGCCTAGTCGCCATGATGGACTTTTCCTATACTCGCGGGGCCCCGCCCCCGCTCGGTGTCTTTGTTGAATTGGTACTCGTAGGCCGACTTGTGAATCGGCTTCAGCGCCTTCGACTCCAGATTCTTCTGATCGGTCGCGCTCACCGTCGTGCGGATGCCGGGATAGTTGATGAGATCCCAGCCGACGTAGTTCGCGTTGCCGCCGTAGAACGGATCGCCGAACGTGCCCTGATGGGTGTGGGCGAGCACCATCGCGAAAAACGCGGCGGGGCTGCCGGTGAAGCCGGTTGCGGCGCCGGTCTCGACGTCGATCAGCACCGAATCCTGATCGGTCGGCGACAACTGGGTGAACGGCGCGCCGCGCGACGATCGCGCGTAGCGATCGAGCGCGACCAGACCGGCGCTGTAGGCGGGCTTCGAGGAGGCGAGCGCGTTGCCGAGCGCGTGATCGATGTAGTGCGACGCCATCGCTTCGGTCGCGCCCGGACCGTCTGCGTCCGTCGGAATCAGGCGCGCGACGATCGCGTCGAGCAGCTGCATCTCGACGGCGGTCAGATTCTCGAGCGGCGGGCGCGCGCCGGCTTGGAATCCGCGCGCGAACGGAACGATCGCCGCCGCTTTCAGCAGATCGCGTCGTGAGATGAATGTCATGGTGTTCTCTCGTAGGTGGCGACGAGCTCGCCCTGGCCGATCACGTGATCCTTGATCTTCTCCAGCAGCTCGGCGCGCGTCAGCCCCGCGTCGAGGCCGAGGCTGGCGTCCAATGCATAGACGATGAAGTGATAGTGATGGACTTTGCCGGGCGGCGGCGCCGGACCTCTATAGATAGGTCGCCGAAACCCCGACATGCCCTGAACCGCGCCGGCAATCTCTCTCGGCATCCGCGCGCCCGGCTCGAACGGGATGTTCTCTGGCAATCCCGTGGCCGTTGGCGGAATCCGATAGATCACCCAGTGGACGAACGGCGGCGGATTCCCGGCATCCGGATCTTCGCAGATGACTGCCACCTCTTTCGTCCCGACCGGCAGCACGCTCCAGGTCAGCGCCGGCGAAATATTCCGGCCATCGGCCGTGTGATCGCGCGGAATCGGCTGATTCGCGACGATGGTCGGCGAGGACACCTGGATCGCCGCCACTGCCGCCGCAAGCATCGAGATCATGACAGCTTCACCACGAACCGGCCCCGTGCCTGCCCGTTCAGCAGCGTCGAGAAGGCGCGCGGCAGATCGTCGAGCGTGATCTCCAGCGCGATCGTGCGAAGGTGCGCCGGCTTCAAATCGCTCGCGAGGCGGCGCCACGCCTCGAGACGCGCCGGCATCGGACACATCGCCGAGTCGATGCCGAGGAGCTTCACGCTCCGCAGAATGAACGGCAGCACCGTCGTCTTGAGCTCCGTTCCGCCGGTGAGCCCCGAGCTCGCGATCGCCCCGCCGTAGATCATCGTGCGCGTCAGCCACGCGAGCGTGTCGCCGCCGACGGCATCCACGGCGCCCGCCCAGGTCATCTTCTCGAGTGGCTTGCCGCTCGCCTGCACGGCACTGCGCGGCAACACATCGGCGGCGCCGAGCGACTTCAGGAACTCGTGCTGATCATCTTTGCCCGTCAGCGCGGTCACCGTGTAGCCGCGAGCGGCAAGACACTGGATCGCGAGGCTGCCAACGCCACCGGTTGCGCCGGTGACGATGACCGGCCCGTTTGCCGGGGTGAGACCGTTGCGTTCCAGCTCGACGATCGAGAGCGCTGCCGTGAAGCCGGCGGTGCCGATCGCCATGGCGTCGAAGAGGCTGAGACCCGGCGGCACGCGGACGACCCAGTCTGCCGGGACGCGCACGTATTCCGCATAGCCGCCGTCGTGGCTGACGCCGAGATCGAACCCGGTGACGAGGACCTCATCACCGTTCTTGAAACGTGAATCGCTGGTGGTGACGACCGTGCCCGACACGTCGATGCCGCCGACGAGCGGATAGCGCCGGATGATTTTCCCGGCGCCGGTTGCCGCCAGCGCATCCTTGTAGTTGACGCTCGAGTACGCCGCTTTGATCAGAATCTCGCCAGCCGACAGCTCGTTCAGCGCCGCCTCGACGACCCGCCCCTGCACCGTGCCGTTGTCGCTGAACACGCGATACGCGCGAAACGTCTCCACGCCTGTCGTCACTGTTTCTTCTCTCGCGCCTTCTTGAAGATCTCCGCCACCTCGAGTTGGTTGCCCATCGCCGCATACATCCACGCCGTTCGCCCGGCATCGTCTTTCATGTCCATGTCGGCGCCGTGTTCCATCAGGAGCTGCACGATCTCGGTGCGGCCGTCGCCCGCCGCCTGCATCAGGGCGGTGCGGCCGTCGCCGCTCTTCACGTTGACGTCGGCGCCGCTCGCGACGAGGAGCCTCGCCGTCTCCGCGCAGTGATTCCACACGGCCATGAACAACGCCGATCGCCCGCCACGGCTGGCGTTCGCGTTGGCGCCCATCTTCATCATCGTCTGGACGGTGTCGGTATGGCAGCCCTGCGCCCCGACCACGAGATCCTCATCCCGCCATTTGGCGCCAGCCTTCACCAGCGCCTCGAAGATCGCCGAGTGCCCGTTCGCCACCGCGTAGGTGACCGAATTGCTGCCGCTCTGATCCGCGGCCTCCATGTCTGCGCCTTTCGCCAGCAGCGCGCGCACGACGTCCGCGTGACCGTTGAGCGCGGCCGCCATCAGCGGCGTTCTGCCCTGCTGATCTTTCACATTCGTGTCGGCTCGATGGGCGAGCAGTAACTGCACGGCGTCCGCGTAGCCGCCGAAGGCCGCCGCGGTGAGCGCGCTCGCCCCGCCGGCGTTGCGCACGGCGACGTCGGCCTTCGCGTCGAGCAGCAGACGAAGGATCTCGATGTGTCCGGCCGACGCCGCCTGCATGAGCGGCGTGATGCCATCGCTGTCTTTCTCGTTGACGTCACCGCCGCGCGCGATCACCGCCGCGACCGCCTTGGCATCGCCGTCCATCACCGCGTCCGATACCGATTGCTGACCCGGCGCCGCGGCGACGGCCAGCACGATGAAGATCATGCGCATCAGGTTTTCTTCAGTTGGCTCGCGGGCGTGGCATCGATCCGGTGCACGAGCTTCGCGAACATCTGGATCTGGCTGTGCATCAGGTCCGCGTTCAGCTTTTCGATGCACCCGTCAGCCGGTCCGGCCAGCAGGTAGTTGGGCTGCGGAATATAGCCGATCGTCGGAACGCCGGCGCGCGACAGCCCGCTGCCTTCGCCGAGAAATCCGCCGTTCACCGGATTCACCACGCCCGCGCGATCCTGACTGCCCTCCAGCGACTCGACGATCAGGTCGGCCATCGTCTTCGACGGCGTGATCGCGACGCTCCATTCATGTTTGCCCGTCGGCCTGTACCGCATCGCGGCATCGTCCATCCACTCTTCGCAGCCGAGATGCTCGACGGTGACGGCGGCGACCGCTTTCTTGATCAGATCCGGGTACTTCGCGATGATGCCGCGCATCGACGGCACCCATGGACTCGCGAAGTGGCCCGTGGTCAGCGGACAAACGATCGTCCGCCGGCGATCGTGGAGCGGAACCCGGGAGAAGTATTTCGCCAGGGCGACAATGCCGATCGCGCCGTTCTCTTCGGTCGCATTCGGACCGTCGGTGTGCGTGTTGAGAATGATGATCTCGTCGCGCGAGACGCCGGGCAGCACGGCGATGAGCGTGTCGGTCGGCGTGTCGGCAACGACATCGGCCTCGAGGACGACGGTCGCCTTGGCGCCGCTGCCGGCGAGCGCGCGCAGTCTCGCGCCGGTCTCGCGTCCGACATACAGTCCGGGGATGTTCTGCACCGGCCGGGAGAACGGCGTGTATTGATCGGCGGCGTTCGCGTCGGAGATGTCGGACCACGCGAGGACGACCGCGGCTGCGCCCGCCTTCTGAAACGGCGTGAGATCGGCAACCGGCCCTCGCGCCGGACGCGTCACCGTGGGGAACGTTTCGCTCTGGGGATGCAGTCCCCAGACCTTGTAAAGGTTCGCGAATTCGCGCGTGTTCGTCGGGCACTCAATCAGCGCGACCTTTCCCTGGAGTCCGTCGAGTGTGAACTTCGGATTCGTTCCGGCGAACGCGATCTCGCCAGTGACGCCCGAGGCCGGCGTCTGACCCGAGTACGGAAAGTACGACGTGACCGGCGCGTTGAACGACGCGCCGGCAACAGGCGCGATCGAAATCTCCCACCGCCGTGCATCCCATCGCGGGAACGTGTACCGTTCGCGCGCGACATCGATGGCGTACGACTGCAATTGTGTGGCGAGCGCCTCGACGAATGTCGTGTGCGCCTTGTTGCCGGTGTACTTCGGACCGAGTTTCGCCATCCACAGCTGCTGGTCCCAGATCTCCGTCTTCGTCGGCAGCAGCTCGGGACGAAATCCGCGGACGGACGAGGCGGATTGACTCCGTCCCACGGATGGGATGGCCATGGCCGATATCGAGGCGGCCCACTGCATGAAGCGGCGTCGGGAAAGGCCCATCTCGCGGAGGGTATCGGCTGAAGCGGTACTTATCACAACAAGCCTTCAACGGCGACTCTCGGGCCGCGACATCGGAGCGGGCCCGGAAGGAATCCCGAACAGGTACACCGTGAATCTCGCGGCACGCTTACACTAGCACGATGGTCCGCACGGCGATCGTCTCTGTCTGCATCGTCGTCGCCTCCGCCGCTCACGCGCAGGACCACGGCACATTCGGCGTCATGATCTGTTTCTGAAAATCGTCACTTCCGGGTGTAAACGATCCTCCCACGGAAGAGTGTCAGCTCACACTTGAGATCCTTGAGCGCGTCGGCCGTCACGGTCAGCATGTCTCGATCCCAGACCGCAATGTCGGCGTCCTTGCCGACTTCGATCGATCCGATTCGATCCTCGAGAAACATCTGATGCGCCGCCCAGATCGTGTACGAGCGCAGCGCGTCTTTGATGCCGACGCGCTCCTCGAGCCCGAACGGCGTCCTGCCATACGTGCCGTTCAGCGTCTGACGCGCGACTGATGACCAGAGGCCGTAGCGCGCCGGAAACGGCGTGACGCTGTAGTCCGATCCACCGGCCCAGATGATGCCGCGCTTGCGATAGGTCGCCAATGGCTTCAGGCGTCGCGCGCGGGCGGGGCCGAGGTTGCCCGCGTAGTTGTCGCCGATCCACCACATGAACTCGGATTGCGACTCGGGATAGCCGGCGTCGTACTGCGATTGCAGCCGCGCCATCACGTCGATCGCATGATCGGTCGGTGTATTGGCGTGGATGATGCCGTGGCGCAGCCCGCGCGTCGGTGTCGCCTTCAGCACTTGATCGTAGGTATCCACGACCCAATCGATCGCGCGATCGCCGATGGCGTGTGTGCTGACATGGATGCCCGCATCGTGGAGCGTCGTCACGATCTGACGGTAGGCATCGGGCGGCATCGCCGGATAGCCGGTATTGCCGGTGTCTGTCGCGGTCGAGTTCTTGTTCCAGTCGTGGTACATCCACGCCGTGCGCGCGCCGCCGCTGCCGTCCATGAACATCTTCACGCCGCCCGAGATCAGCACGCGATCGGTCGATCGATCCGACGGCTTGGGATGCGCTTGCACTCGCGCCATCACTTGCGCGGCGTCCTCGAGGCGCCGCGCGCCGGACCAGAGTACGAACATGCGCACCGTCAGCCTTCCACTCTTGTTGATCTCGTCGTAGAGATCCCACTTCGTCTGGCCGATGCCCGGATCCTTCGCGCCGGTCATCCCCTCCTTGTTGAAATCCTCGATCATCTTGAGGAGGCCTTGCCGCTGCTCGTCGCGCGCGTAGGCGGGCACCAGCCGCGTGACCAATCCAGTCGCCGATTCCTTGAGCACGCCGGTCGGATTCCCGTTGGCGTCGCGATCGATCGTTCCCGCGGGTGGATCCTTCGTGTCTTTTCTGACTTCGGCCATCTTGAGCGCATAGCTGTTCGCGACGCCGTAGTGTCCGGTCGTGTGCTCCAGCCATACCGGGTTGTTCGGTGCAACCTTGTCGAGATCCGCGGCAAGGATGTAGCGCCGCTCCGCCAGCTTGCCTTCGTCCCACCCGGCGCCGCGCACCCAGTCGCCCGGCTTGCGATTCGCCACCGCCGCCGCGACGCGCTTCAGCACGTCGTCCATGTTCTTCACGTCGACGACGCCGAGGTCGACGGAGTAAAGCGCGTCGACTTCAGTGAAATGCACGTGCGTGTCGATCAGGCCCGGCGTCGCGGTTCGTCCCGCGAGATCGATCAACTGCGTCGCGGCGCCGATGTGCCGGCGGATCTCGTCATTCGTGCCGACCGCCACGATGCGCCCGCCGGAAACCGCAATCGCCTGTGCGATGGAGTCGGCGGCGTCGACGGTGATGACTTTGCCGTTGGTGAGGACGAGATCCGCGGGCGCCGGCTGCGCGAATGGCGTCTGGCGAACGGACACGAAAACGAGACACGTCAGGATGATTCCAGCACCCGCAAGGATGCGGCGTGGCCGCATAGCGTCCTCCGTTTGGCGGCTATTATCCCGCTTTGCGTCGCGGGCGTGTGCGGCCGGCCGGGGAAGACGAACGGCTGCCGCGCTGCTCGCGCTCTGCGGCCCGGTCGGCGCGCGCGCGCAGCAGGTGATCGTTCATCGCGCGCCGCGCCGCCTCGGCGTTGTGCCCGCGGATCGCGAGGAAGATGTCGCGATGCAGGTTGGCGGCGTCGCGCAGCGCCCGGCCCGTGGCGTGCTCCGCCGTCTCGCGGCGCTGATCGTAGAACAGCGTCGAGACCATCTCGATCACCGCCGCGATGATCGGATTGCCGGACGCCGCGGCAACCGTGCGGTGGAATTCGATGTCGTGCACGAGGAACCGGTGCGGATCGTCGAGTGCCGCGAACAAACCGGCGACGGCGTCGGCCAGCGAGACCAGCTGTTCGGGCGTCGCATTCTCGGCGGCGAGGCCGGCGGCGCCGACTTCGAGAATCCGCCGCGCGTCGTACATCTGGTCGTCGGTGAAGTCGTGGAGCGCCGCGAGCAGACTGAGCGGCTCGGCACCGAGCGCTGGCGTTTCCGGAATGTAGGTCCCCGATCCGTGGCGCGAGTGGACACAACCCATCGCCGCGAGCGCGTGCAGTCCCATGCGGACTGTCGGCCGGCTCACGCCGATCTGCGTCGCCAGATCGCGCTCTGCCGGCAGCCGATCGCCCGGCCGCAGCCGCTTGCGCTCGATCAGACTGCGCACGTGCGCGACCACTTGCTCGGCGCTGCCCTCGACGACGCGGTGCACCCGAGCACTGTGTGCTGATCGGCGAGCCATCTCAGAAAGTGAGTCGCAGCCCGAGCTGGATGTCGCGCGGGTTGTTGCGATCCTGGTTGATGAACCCGAACGTCGCGTTGCGCGGGTTCGTGTCCGGATTCCACAGCACCGTGTAGTTCAGCGCGTTGATGAACTCGATCCGGAACTGCAGCGTCAGGTCGCGCGGGAGCGAGAAGTTCTTGAACAAGCCGACGTCGAGCAGGTGGAGCTGATGCGTCCGCACGTCGGGCAGCGTGGACGCGAAGTAGCGGACGTTGTTGCCCAGCTGAATCCGCTGATCGGCGCGCTGCAGGGCGGGATTGTCGACGCCGCCGGTCTGAACCGCGGCGTCGTGGAAGTAGAAGCACGAAATGTCCCACGCGGGGACGTCGAGGCCCGCGATCTTCCCGTTGACCGTCTTGCCAATGTTCGAGACGAGCCCCGCCGGATCGCCGCAGCTCGCGTCGTAATACGAGCTGTTCCACGTGAGCGGGAATCCGGATTGGTACTGATAGGTCCCGCTCACCTGCCAGCCGCCGGCAACCGCGTCGAGCGCGTCGCCCCATCCACTGCCCCACTTCTGGTCGTGGCCGAAGGGCAGGCGGATGCTCGAGCCAAGCGACAGGCGATTGGGTCGATCGTTGGGCGATGTGCGATCTTCGAGGACGCCGTCGGCGGGATTCAGGTACTTCAACCGATCGTGCAGCGACGAGCGCGTGTACTGGATCGTGAACGAGTTCCCGCTCTTGAATCGCCGTTCGAGCTGAACCGATGCGGCCTGATAGCGATCCGAGCCGGTGTTCTCTTCGATGCCGAACGGGCCGAACTCGGGGAACGGCCGCAGCAGCTGCTGCCGCTGCACGGTGGCGCCGTTCAGCGTGCTGCCCGGCAACAGACCTGCGAACGGATTGGCGACCTGTTGCGTGAGCAGCGCTTCGTTCGCGGTATCGCGGAAGCGCGACGTGGACAGGTACTGGATCGGAATGTTGTTGGCATCTTGAAACACGGGCAGATTGCCCCCGCGTGAGCCGAGATAGGTGAGCGCGAGGACCCAACCCGAACCGAAATCGTGCTGCACGCCCATCTCCCAACGCGTGTAGGAGGGCGCCTCTCGACTCGGCTGCACGAGGTTGTTGGACGTTTGCGGACCGCCGACAGCCGGCGCGTTGCCCGTGAGGTTCTGTCCCAACTGGCTCGCGAGCCCTTGCGAGCCGCCGGGCGGCTGCACGAGTTGACCGCTCGGGATCGGATTCGCGAGCGTCGCGCCGGTGAAGGTGAGACCGTTGTCGTTGGTGGTCAACACCGGCGTGCCGACTGAGAATCCCTGCTGGTTGATGTTGTCGAAGAACAGGTCGTACGAGAACAGTCCGACGCCGGCGCGAATCACCGTTCGCTCGTTGACCAGATACGACATCGCCGCGCGAGGCAGCGGCTTGGCCAGTGTGTCGTAGGTCGCGCCGTTGGCGAAGAGCAGTCCGCCCGGCACCTTGAAACTGGAAACCGGGATCTCGGCGATCGGACTGCGCGCGTAGGCCGCCTGCGCCGCCGACTGAATCGGATTCGCCGTGAGCGTGTCGAAGCCGGCGAGATTCCGGTTCTCTACCTCGGTGAGGCCCGGGTTGATCTCGAGCCGGACGCCGAGGTTCACGGTGAGCTTCCTGTTCACGTGCCAGTCGTCCTGCGCGAACACGCCGTGGTACCACTGCGCGAATTCGCCCGGCGACGCGATCTCGAACTGGCTCGACGAAGTGCCAGGTGCCGCGACGTTGCCGCTCGCGACCGTCGGCAGGCCGAGCAGGAACTGCGCCCACGACTGCGCGCGATCGTTGGTCGCCGCGGAGTTGTTGGCGCGGGTGTAGGCGCCGTTGAACGAGAAACGTCCGCCAGGGAAGCCGTTGCTCGTGATCGCCCAGCGCTGGAAACGGAGATCGTAGCCCGAGCGGATCGTGTGTCCGCCCCAGACGCGCGTGATCGTCGGCGCGACCGAAATCGTCGACATCGGGCGATCGAAGCCGTCGCCCCAATCTGAGCGCTGCGCGCCGAGCGACGCGATCGTCGAATTCGAGTTGGTCGTGCTGAAGCTGCCGAACGTGACCAACGGCAGATACTGGTAGCCGTTCATCAACTGGACCGCTGTCGACGAGAATCCGAGCGTCGCTGGATCGAACGTCGCCGCCGGATCGCGGTACTCGCCAAAGCGCGTGAAGCTGACGCGTGTGTCGAGCAGTACCCTGTTCGACAGCGTCATGGTATGGCCGCCGTTCAGGCCGAAGTTGCTGCGATAGTCGAATCCCTTCGTGATCGCGAAGCCGTTGATGACGCCGCCGTCGGTCGCGTTGCTGGCATCCTGCGCCCAGTTGTAGCGATCTTCGCGCCGCTTGTTGTAGTAGGTCGTCGCGAAGATCCGGCTCGCCGAGCTGAAGTTGTGATCGAGCCGCGCCATCCACGCGTTGTAGTCGTACGGCCGCAGCTGGTTCGTGAAGTAGTTGCTCTCGGTCCCCGGTCGATTGGGCGCAGGATAGAAGGCCGCATACGCGGCGGCAACTGGACTGATGCGGTTCGATGGAATCAGGTTCCCCGCGAACGCGGTCCGCGCGCCATTGGTCCCCGTCGCGGTGAGCGGATCGAAAATCTGGGCGGTGAACTCGGACAGATCGCCGCGCCGCATGCGATCGGTCGGCACCGTGTACGTGGCCGGCTCGGGCTGGACATCGCGCAGGTGCTCGAACGACGCCATGAAAAACGTCTTCTCGCGAACGATTGGTCCGCCGACTGTTCCCGTGTAGCGGTTGTACTCACGGGTCGGCTTCTCCCCGCCGGCGCGCTCGGTGAGGAGCGGCGTCGCCGTCCGGCTGCCGTCGCGATTGAAGTACGAGGCGGCGCCGCGCACCGCGTTGGTGCCGCTCTTCAGCGCCAGGTTGACCACCGCCCCCGCCGTGTGGCCGGCCTGCGCGTCGAACGCGTTGGTCTGCACCTTGAACTCGGCGATGGCGTCCGATGGCGGCGAGAAGCCGACACCGCGCGCGTTTGACAGGTTCGGCGCACCGTCGATCGTGAATTCGTTGCCGCCCTGGACGCCGTTGGCGACGATCCCCGCCAGGTTGCCGTTGTCGGCGGGCCGCGCGAAATGAAGATCGGACGAGTCCATGATGCCGGGCGCGAGCCGCGTCAGCATGTACGCCGTGCCGTCGCCGAGCGGCAGCTGCTCGATCTGTTTGCTGGTGACGCTGGTGCCGCTGATGCCGGTCGTGCTGTTGAGCATCGGCGCCTCCGCCAGGACCGTCACCGTTTCCTCCAGCGGTCCCGTCTCCATCGTCAGATCGACGCGCAGCACGTCGCCGACGCGGATCTCATTCGCGGATCGCACGACTTTCTTGAAGCCAGGGAGCTCGGCTGTCACCGAGTACGAACCCGGATTCAGGTAGAAGACCTGATACAGGCCGTCCGCGTTGCTCACCGTGGTCTGCGCGACGCCGGTGTTCGCATTAGTCACCGTAATCGTCACGCCCGGCAGCACGCCGCCGGTCTTGTCGGCGACGGTCCCGGTGATGCCGCCGCGAAAATCTTGCGCCGCAGAGCCGAACGCGAAAACGAACACGAGCAGCGCAGTCATGCTCCCCCAACACGTCAGGGCCGGGCTCCGAGTCGGCCGCCTTACGAGCCAGTCGCGTCCGGAGGTATTACCACTCGGCCGATCTCGTCGTCAACGATCGGTGCGGTAGCCTGACCACTTGCTGAAGTGGTTAAACCAATCGCCCGTTGACGCGGACGTTCGTGAAGGTCAGGTTCTTGACGTTCTGGACGATGTCGGGGTTCGCGACGCCGTCGAAGGTGCAGTCGGCGACGCGGATGTTGGCGATCGGCGATCGCTCGTAGCCCTTCAACAGGAACGCGTACTTGCTTTTCTGACTGGTGACGCGGCTCACGTCGACGTCGCGCAGCACCGGCGTGAACGCGCCGGTGTCCCCTTCCTCGTAGTAGAAGTCGGCGGTCACGATCGCTTCGGCGACCTGGCCGATGGTGATGTCGCGCATCGCGACGCGCTCGATGACGCCGCCGCGTTCCGCGTTGGTCTTGAAGCGGAGCGCGCGATCGAGGCGCGGGCTGTCCATCCGGCACCGCTCCGCGAAGATGTTGCGCGCGCCGCCCGAGATCTCGCTGCCGATGACGACGCCGCCGTGGCCGTCGCGCATCTCGCAGTCGCGGACGATCACGTTCTCGATCGGCCGGTTCAGCCGCCGGCCGTCGGCATTGCGGCCGGACTTGAGCGCGATGCAGTCGTCGCCCGTGTCGAACGTGCAGCGCTCGATGAGGACGTCGCGGCATGATTCCGGATCGCAGCCGTCGTTGTTCGGCCCGTGGCTGCGAACCGTGACGCCGCGCACGGTGACGTTGCTGCACAGGACTGGATTGATCTCCCACATCGGCGAGTTGAGGATCGTGACGCCCTCGATCAACACGTTCTGGCAGCGATACGGCTGAACGAACACCGGCCGCATGAACGTCCCGTCGCCGAACACGCGTTCCGCGACCGGCGCGCCGCGCGCTGACAGGTCGAACAGCCGGTTGCGCGCGCCCGCGCGTTCGACGGCGCGATTCCGCCACGACCACCAGTGCGTCTCGTCGGCCTGACCGTCGAGCGCTCCCGCGCCGGTGATTGCGACGTTCTGCTGATCGAGCGCGTAGACCAACGGCGAGTAGTTCATGAACTCGACGCCTTCGTAACGGGTGAAGACGACCGGGAGATAGGCGCTCGCATCGGTCGTGAACGCGACGACCGCGCCTGCTTCGAGATGGAGGTCCACGTTCGATCGCAACACGATCGGTCCGGTGACGAAGCGCCCCGCGGGCACGACCACGCGGCCGCCGCCGGCGTCGTGGCAGGCGGCAATCGCGGCGCGAAACGCATCGGTCGCAAGCGTCGCGCGATTGGCGGCGGCGCCGTACCGTGTGATGTCGAACGCGCGATTCGGAAAGGTCGGCGGCTTGATCCGCCGCAGAATCGCCTCGGCCTCAGCCCAGAGGTCGTTCGAGGCCGGCTGCGCGCCGGTCTGTGTGCCGACGACTGCCAGCCCGACGCCCGCCTGGCCGATTGTCTTCAGAAAGGCGCGTCGAGTCGCGCGATCGAGACTGGCCATCGCGGTCTACCTCTGCACGCGACCGGTCGCGTCGCCCTTCGCGAGCGCGTCCACTTCGGCGACCGTCACGCGATTCATGTCGCCCGGAATCGTCTGCTTCAACGCACTGGCCGCGACCGCAAAGCGCAGCGAGTCCTCGAGCGATCGGCCGGTGACGATCCCGTAGATCAGTCCGGCCGCGAAGCTGTCGCCGCCGCCGATGCGATCGACGAGGCGCACGCTGTAGCGCTGACTCTGATGCAGCACGCCGGCGCGGCCATCCCACAGCACGGCGCTCCAGCCGTTGTCGCTCGCGGACAGACTCTCGCGCAGGGTGACGGCGACGAGCGTCGGGCCGAACTCGCGCGTCACTCGTTCCGCCGCCGCACGATAGCCGGCCACGTCGATCGCGGCCCTCGTCACGTCGGCGCCTTCCACGGCCACGCCGAGCACGGTCTGCAGATCCTCTTCGTTCGCGACCACGACATCCACGTCGCGCATCAGCGGCTTCATCGTCGCCTGCGCCTGCGACTCGGACCAGAGCTTCTTGCGGAAATTCAAATCGACGCTGACCTTCGCGCCGGCGCGCCTGGCCGCGGCGACCGCGGCCTTCGTCGATTCGGTCGCCTTCGCGCCGAGCGCCGGCGTGATGCCGGTCACGTGAAACCACGCGGCGCCGGCCATGACGCTGTCCCACGCGACGGCGCCTGGATCCATTTCACTGATCGACGAACGCGCACGATCGTAGATGACGGTCGAGGCGCGCTGACTCGCGCCCGTCTCGGCGAAGTAGATGCCGACGCGGTCGCCGCCGCGCACCACGTAGCTCGTATCGATGCCTTCCGCGCGCAGCGCACGGAGTCCGGCATCGCCGATCGCATGCTTCGGCAGCGCCGTCACGTACCGACTGTTCAGGCCGAACTGCGCGAGGCTCGCCGCGACGTTGGCTTCGCCGCCGCCGAAGGTTGCCGACAGCAGCGGCGACTGAAAGAACCGTTCGAACCCTGGAGGACTGAGGCGCAGGAGCAGTTCACCGAAGGTCACGACCGTGTGCGTCATAGTTGATGTCGGGTCCGGCCGAAGCGGGACCCACGTTTGCGAGGAGGGAGTGTAGCGCGAGCCGAGAAATCGGTGGTGTCCGGCTCAGCCGGACCTCGCCGTCGCGACGCTTGCAATGACCTGCTGCGCGTTGGCCGCAATCACCTCGAAGCGGCCGGCGTCAATCGCTTTGGCGTCGACCAGCGCCGATCCGACGCCGACCGCGACGGCGCCCGCACGGATCCAGTCGCCGGCATTATCGAGCGTGACGCCGCCGGTCGGCATCAGCTTCACCTGCGGCAACGGCGCCCGGACGTCTTTCAGGAACTGCGGCCCGAGGTTGGTCGCGGGAAACACCTTGATGATATCGGCGCCGGCGTCGTGCGCATCGAGGATCTCCGTTGGTGAAAAACATCCCGGCATGACGGGAACGTCCCGTTCGTGGCACGCATGAATGACGCCGGGACGGAACACGGGTGAGACGACGAAGCGCGCGCCGGCGTCGATCACCGCCTTTGCCGTTTCTGCATCGAGGACCGTCCCGGCGCCGAGGAGGAATCCCGATGGCATCGTCGGCGCGAGATCACGGATCAACTCGACGGCGCGCGGCACGGTCATCGTGACCTCGAGGGCGCGAACGCCGCCCTCGGCGAGCGCGTCGACCACGGCGCGCAGCTTCGCCGGATCCTTGAGACGGATCACGGCAACCACGCCCATTCCTTCGATCGCTCGTGTGACGTCGGCTCGACTCATCGTCATTCAGACGACTCCTCCGATCTCCACCGGAACTTGCAAAGACGACGAACGATAGATCGCTTCGATGACCGCGACGCTCGCGCGAGCGGCTTCGCCGTCGCAGAGCGGCGGCCGGCGGTCGGTCACTGCGCCAATGAAGTCCTCGAACACTCGCCGGTGCGCCGAGACATCGGCCAC
>DAIUKO010000091.1:14908-21801 GCA_036848175.1 Vicinamibacterales bacterium
GGTCTGACTCGGGTCTGACTGCGGTCTGACCGCGGTCTGACCGTGGTCTGACCCCAGTCTGACCCCGGACAGGTCGAGGCGGTCGCCGTCGAGGATCGCGGTGCCCTTCGATCCGGTCAGCTCCATCCGGCGCGCGTATCCGGGATACGCGGACGTGGTCGCTTCGAGCGTCCCGAACGCCCCGCTCGCGAATTCGAGGACGGCGACCGCCGTGTCCTCCACTTCGATCGGGTGCAGCTTCGCCGCGGCGCGCGCGAACACGCGGCGGACCGGACCGCCAAGCCACAGCAGGAGATCGACGGTGTGAACGCCCTGGTTCATCAGCGCGCCGCCGCCGTCGAGCGCCCACGTCCCTCGCCATTTCGAACCGCCGTAGTACTCCGGCGGCCGGTACCACTTCACGCGCGCTGACGCGAGAATCGGCTGGCCGAGGGCGCCGGCGTCGACCGTTGCCTTCAGGCGCACGATGTCCGGCTTCATGCGATCCTGGAAGATGACGCCGAGCGTCACGCCGGCGCGCTGTGTTTCGGTGATGAATGCGTCCACGCGCCCGGTCGTAATCTCGATTGGTTTCTCGACGAGCACATGCAGCCCGCGCTTCGCGGCGGCGATGCCGTGCTCGCCGTGCAGACCCGACGGGCTGCCGATCGCGACCATCTCCATCGGCCGATGATTCAGAAACTGGTCGAGCGAATCGTAGGCCGCCGCGCCGTGCTGCGCGGCGAGCGCCGCCGCGCGTTCGCGCGTCGGCCCGTAGATCGCCGCGACCGTCGCGCCGGGAATCTCGCCGATCGCTCGCGCGTGCGTGCCGCTGATGTTGCCGGCGCCGATGAGTCCGATGTTCACCGTTATTGGCGGCTCGAGGGCGTGGGCGGTGTCGCTGAGAATGCCGCGAACTCCCGGTCGAGGCGATCGGCGGAAACGGGGCCGTCGAAGACGAGGACGCGGTAGCGGAACGTCGCCGAGGCGCGCGGCTCGATCGTGAAGTTCATCGTCTCGCGTCCCTCGCTGAAGATTTTCTGGCCGAGCGGATTCGCCGCAAACAACCCGTATCCGCGTGCGTGCCAGTAGGTCGGGTAGCCGGGGTTCTTCGGATGATCGATGATCGCGATGCTGATCGGCTCGCCGGCGATCTTGCCACTGAGCCTGGTCCAGCGGCCGCGCGTTCCCCAGACGGCATCGCCTTTCTTGCCCTCGCTGGACGTGTATTCGCCAGTGACGCCGGCGTTGTCCATCGCCGGCACGGTGGTGGCGCGGCCGGCGATGTCGGTGAACACGAGCGGCTCGTTCGACGGCTGCTCGAGCTGGCGCGCGACGCGCATGCCGAGCATGCCGTCCTTGGCATCCGCGAACACGACGCGCTCGTCGAGCGCGGTCAGCGTGGCGATGCGATCGATCCTCCGCGTCGAGCCGTTGCCGGAGAAGATGAACTGCGTGCGTTCGTGCATCAGTGTCTTGCCGCCGGGAAGCACCCAGTCCGACTCCGTGACGAGCTCGCCGAGGGGCGCACCGCCCTTCGCAGCCACGATGCGGCGATGGACGATCGTCCCCATCTTGGCCAGCTCGTCAGGCTTCAAGGCATCAGACGTATTCCAGAAGTCGACGCCGTTGACGCTCTCGTAGTTGAACCACAGCCCGACGTGGTGCGGATGATCGACGCGTTCGCCCGGGCGCGGGTTGAGCGGCCAGCCGCGCGTGACGATCGTCCCGGTCGCGCTGCGAATCGGATCGAGGACCGGCTTCTTCACGTTCTCGGGCCAGATGTACGACGTGAACGGATCGCCGCCGATCGCCACGTCAACACGCCGTGCCGCCTCGTTCGGCGTCACGGTCACCACCGTCGATGGTCGTTGCGCGGCGAACGACATGGCCATCACCGCGAGGACGATTGCTGCTCTTTGCATGGTCTAGAACACAAAGCGTAAGGCGATCTGCATCACTCTCGGCGCCCGGATCCCGATCACCTGGCCGAACCGCCTGTTGACCTGGTGCCGGCGGCGTCGAACTGGGCCGTCGAGTCGACGGTCGCGAACCGCGTCGCGTTTGAAGACGTTATAGATCTCCCACCGAAACTGCAACCGCCGCGTGCTTCGTTGGTGGCGGTGGCGCGGACATCGCCGGTGAGCTCGCTGACCAGCGTGACGCTCGCGCCCGGAATCACCTGGCACGTTTGATCGACGACGGTGTTGGCGACGCTGGAAAGACGCGACCGATCGACCCAACATCGGACCGCCTCGCGATTTCTCTATCACTGCAACGTTAAGTTGTGGACAATCCAATTCCGGGCGAGAACCCACAATTGGCTGAGCCACCTTGGCAAGTTCAGCCGGTGATGCCCTGAAATCTGTTGCATGCTGCCCCGAGTTCGCTGATATTGGTCAAGCCACTTTATGAACATCATCGGCGATCATCACGCAGACAGCGCGGCGCAGGTCGTCGCCCACGTGCGCCGGCTGATCGATCACGGCGCCCTCGGCCCGGGCGCGCGCCTGCCGCCCGAACGTGATCTGGCGGCGCAAGTCGGCGTCAGTCGCCCCACCGTGCGAGCCGGCCTGCGAACGCTCGCCGCGCTCGGTGTCGTCCGCTCGCGCCGCGGATCGGGCACCTACATTCCTGACGGACCGTCCACCTTCGGCTCCGAGGCGCTGAGCTTCCTGGCCGCGCTGCACAAAGTCACCGGCGACGATGTCTACGAGGCGCGGCGTTTGCTGGAAGTCGGCGCGGCCGGTCTGGCCGCCGAACGGGCGACGCTCGAACAACTCGCCACGCTGGCGGACGAAATGGCCGGCCTCTTCGCCTCGCTGAACAAGCGCCAGATGTTTCTGGTCCACGACGTCAACTTTCATCGCGGCATCGCCGCGGCTTCGGGCAACCCGATCGTCGCGTCGCTGCTCGAGATGGTGGCGTCGCTCTACTACGAACGCCGCCGAGCCACGGTGGAACGCGCCGCCGATCGCGATCTGCGCGACGCCGCCGAGTCTCACCGGCAGATTTATCAGGCGATTCGCGCCCGCGACGGCGAGCGCGCTCGCCGCGCGATGAACGATCACCTGCTGCGCGCCTCGTCGTATCAGGCAAAGGAAGCGCAGTCCGACTTCAAACTTCCGACCTCCGGCGTCGCCGGCTCACGGGCGCGCAGTGCCCGCGAAAGCGCCCGCGGCTCGAGCGAGGCGCCGGAGGGAAGCCCGGCGAAGCCGGGCCGCCGAGTGAGCGCGAGCGGGGGCGGGACCCCGCGAGCACAAAAAAATGCCCGTTTCCTTTGATCTCTCCCATCGCACTGCGGTCGTCGTCGGCGGCACCACCGGTATCGGCCGCGCGCTCGCGCTCGGTCTCGCCGATGCCGGCGCCGACGTCGTCGTCACCGGCCGGCGTGCATCGGTGGTCGACGAGGTCGCGACGACAATCGAGAAGAAGGGACGCCGCACGCTGCGCCAGCCGGCGGACGTCGGCGATCAACAGTCGCTCGTCGCCCTGCGTGACGCCTGCCTCGCCTCGTTCGGTCAGGTCGACATCGTCGTCGCCGCCGCCGGCATGACCAAGCGGGTTCCCTCGCTCGAGATGAGCGAAGCGGACTGGAGCCGGATCATGGACACCAACGTGACCGGCATGATGCGGACCTATCAGGTGTTCGCGCGGCCGATGATCGCGCGCGGCAGCGGCCGCTTGATCGGCATCGCGTCGCTGGCATCGTACGTCGGCCTGCAGGAAGTGGCCGCCTACGGCGCGAGCAAGTCCGCGGTGGCTGGCCTCACGCGCGCGCTTGCCGTCGAGTGGGCGCCGCACGGCGTCACCGTCAACGCCATCGCGCCCGGCGTGTTCGAGACCGATTTGAATCGCGAGATCCTCAAGGGTCCGCGCGGCCAGGAATTTCTGATGCGCACGCCGATGCGCCGCTTCGGACGCACCGAGGAGCTCGTCGGCGCGGCGGTCTACCTCGCCTCCGACGCGTCGAGCTTCGTCACCGGGCAGCTGCTGGTCGTCGACGGCGGCTTTCTCGCGAGCGGGGTAAACCAGTGAATGCGGCTCTCGTGATCAGCGAGCGAGACAACGTGGCGACGGCACTCGAGCCGCTCGAGAAGGGGCGCATGGTCACCGTGCGCGACAAGACCGTGCTCGTCGCTGAGCCGATCGCGCGAGGCCACAAGGTTGCGCTCCAGGCGATCCGAACAGGCGAGGCGGTCATCAAGTACGGCAGTCCGATCGGCAACGCGTCGTGCGACATCGAGCCCGGCGCGCACGTTCACACGCACAACGTCGCCAGCACGCGCGGCCGAGGCGACCTGGCGGCGCGGGAGGGCGTGGCGTCCGGCGTCAACCGGACATCAGCGGCGGAGAGACCGACCGCGGAGCCTGCCGAATGACGTCGCCATCGGCGTTTCTCGGCTACGCGCGGCCCGACAGCCGCGTCGGCGTGCGCAATCACGTGCTCGTCGTGCCCACCGTCATCTGCTCCGCGGTGGTCGCGGATCGGATCGCCGCGTCGATCGCGCCGATCGGCGCATCGCTCCCCCACCTGGCCGGTTGCGGCCAGATTGGACCGGACCTCAACGTCACGCACGACACGCTGGCCGCCTACTGTCAGCATCCCAACGTCGGCGCCGTCATCGTCGTCGCGCTCGGCTGCGAGCAGGTCGTCGCGCAGCAGTTGTCCGACGCCGCGCGCCACGCCGGCAAGCAGGCGGCGATCATCGCGATCCAGAGTGAAGGCGGCACCCTTCGCGCGACGGCGCGCGGCGTCGAAATCGCACGACGGATGGCCGAGACGCTGGCGCGCGTCGAACGCGTCTGGTGCCGTGCGTCCTCCCTGATCCTGTCGGTGAAGTGCGGCGGCTCGGATTACACCTCGGGCCTGGCGTCGAATCCGGTCGTCGGGCGCGTCGCCGATCGCGTCGTCGACATGGGCGGCGCGGTCGTGCTCGGCGAGATTGCCGAGATCATGGGCGCTGAACATCTGCTCGCGGATCGCGCCGCCAGCCACGAGGCGGCCACGCGCCTGCTCCGCGTCGTCAGCCGGGTCGAAGCGGAAGCGATCGCGCTGGGCCTGGACATTCGCGGGACGCAGCCGTCACCGGGCAACATGCGCGGCGGCCTGACGACGATCGAGGAGAAGTCGCTCGGCGCGACGCACAAGGCCGGCGAGCGGACGCGGCTCGAAGATGTCGTCGCCTATTCCGCACCGATCACGAGCAAGGGGCTGACGGTGATGGACACGCCGGGGCTCGACGTCGAATCGGTCACCGGCATGGTCGGCGGTGGCGCGCAGATTTGCGTCTTCACGACCGGGCTGGGCACGCCGACCGGAAACCCGATCGCGCCGGTCGTCAAGATCACCGGCAACTCCCGCACCGCGCACGGCATGGCCGACAACATCGACGTGGACGTGAGCGGCGTCATGAGCGAGACCGAATCGCTCGACGCCGCGGCCGACCGTTTGCTGACCGAGGTGTTGGCGGTATGCTCTGGGCGTCCGACCGCCGCTGAGCGTCTCGGTCATCGCGAGTTCGCGATCCATCGGCGGAATCCGACGATCTGAGGGCTGACCTATGGCACTGCCGGTTCAGCGTGTGAACGAATCCGCGGCAACCGTCACAGCGCGCATCGGACGCTATCGATGGGTCATCTGCGGCCTGCTCTTCCTGGCGACGACGATCAACTACGTGGATCGGCAGGTGATCGGCATCCTCAAGCCGTTGCTGCAGACGACGTACGGCTGGAGCGAGATCGACTACGGCGATCTCGTGTTCGCGTTTCAGGCCGCCTATGCGATCGGGTTTCTGTTCGCCGGCCGGATCATCGATCGCTTCGGCACCAAGAAAGGTTACGCGCTCGCGTTGACGGTGTGGTCGGTCGCCGCGATCGCCACCGCGTGGGCGCCGGCATACGGCGCCCCGATGTCCTCGGTGCTGGCGCTCCTCGGCATGAAGTACGGCGCCTCGGTGGCGGGCTTCCTGCTCGCACGCTTCGTCCTCGGCCTCGGTGAAGCGGGCAACTTCCCCGCCGCGATCAAGACCGTCGCCGAGTGGTTCCCGCGGCGCGAGCGCGCGCTGGCGACCGGCATCTTCAACGCCGGCACGAACGTCGGCGCCATTGTCACGCCGGCGATCGTCCCGTTCATCGCGCTGCGCTTCGGTTGGGAGTGGGCGTTTGTCGGCACCGGCGTCGCCGGACTTGGCTGGCTGCTGATCTGGTGGTTGATGTATCAGCAGCCTGACGAACATCCGCACGTGACGCGGGCGGAAGTCGCGTACATCCGCAGCGATCCGCCCGAGTCGACGGTGCGCGTGCCGTGGCTGACGCTGATTCCGCATCGCCAGACGTGGGCGTTCGCGATCGGCAAGATGATGACCGATCCGATCTGGTGGCTGTATCTCTTCTGGATGCCCGACTTCTTCAGCCGCAACTACGGGTTATCACTGCTCGAGCTCGGACCGCCGATCATCGTGATCTATCTCGTCGCCGACATCGGCAGCATCGGCGGCGGCTGGCTGTCCTCGTCGCTGATTCGCCGCGGCTGGCACGTCAACGCCGCGCGCAAGACGGCGATGCTCGTCTGCGCGCTCGCGGTGGTGCCGGTCATCTTCGCGTCACGCGTGACGAGCATGTGGGAAGCGGTCGCGCTGATCAGCCTCGCCGCGTCGGCGCATCAAGGCTGGTCGGCAAACCTGTTCACGCTGACCTCGGACATGTTCCCGCGTCATGCCGTCGGTTCGGTCGTCGGCATCGGCGGCTTCGCCGGCGCCGTCGGCGGCATGGTGATCGCGAAGATCACCGGCTACATCCTGCAGACCACCGGCAGTTACCTGCCGGTGTTCATCATCGCCGGCACGACGTACCTGGTGACGCTCGTCCTGGTCCATCTGCTCGTGCCGAAGCTCGAACCGGCGAAGTTATAG
>DAIUKO010000092.1:0-14032 GCA_036848175.1 Vicinamibacterales bacterium
CGCGTCGAAGTGATCACCGGCGTCAACCTCCCGATGTTGATCAAGCTCGCCGGCCTGCGCGAATCGTCGAACCTGCTCGCCGTCGCCCAGGCGATGCGGGAGCACGGGCGCCACGCCATCTGGGTCGCCTCCGATCTGCTCCGCGGCGAGAAGAGTCCCGCATGATCTCGCAGTCGGTCACCGTGGTGAATCAGCTGGGCATGCACGCGCGGGCGGCCGCCAAGTTCGTGCATCTCGCGACGCGGTATCAATCGCGCGTGCGCGTCGCCCGCGAGTCGCGCGAGATGGACGGCAAGAGCATCATGGGCATCCTGCTGCTCGCCGCCGCGCGCGGATCGACCATCACCATCAGCGCCGAGGGCCACGACGAGAGGGATGCCGTGAACGCCCTGGTCGCCCTCGTCCAGTCCGGGTTCGGCGAGTCGCCGGCGGGTGAGTCCTGATGCTTCGGCTGACCGGCATCGGCGTCTCGCCCGGCCTCGTCGCCGGCCGCGCGGTCATCCTCATCCAGCGCGCGCAGGTGCTGCGCTACCAGATTGCGCACCAGCGCGTCGACCACGAGCTGCGGCGGCTCGAGGAGAGCCGGTCGCGATCGCGACAGCAGCTCGTCGACATCCGCGCGCGCGTCGCGCAGCGGCTGCCGGACATGGCGTCGCTCTTCGACGCGCAACTGCTCATGCTCGACGATCCGATGCTGCTGCCGCGCGCGGCGGCCATCGTCCGCGAACAGCGCGTCAACGCCGAGTGGGCGGTGCAGCAGGTATTCCACGAGTTCAGCACGGTATTGGACGAGGTCGCGGATCCGTATCTGCGCGAGCGCACCGGCGACGTCGCCGATCTCGTGGGACGGCTGCGGATGAACCTGCGGCAGGGCGTGTCGACGCCCAAGGATCTGCTCCGGGAGCTCGACGAAGCCTCGGTCCTCATCGCCGACGAACTCACGCCGTCGCTGGCCGCGCAGGTGGACTGGACCAAGGTCCGTGGTTTTGCGACCGACGCGGGCAGCCGCACCTATCACACCGCGATCCTCGCGCGATCGCTCGACGTCCCCGCCGTCGTCGGTCTTCACGACGCCAGCCGTCAGGTTCAGCCCGGACAGCTCGTGATCATCGACGGCTCGTCGAGCCAGGTGATCGTGGATCCGACGGCCGAGGAGCTCGCGCGCGCGGCGCAACACGCCGACGATCATCGGCCAGCGATCGGCCTCGATGCCGAACGACGCCGGCCTGCGTCGACGGCGGACGGCGTGCCGATTCGCCTCGACGCCAACATCGAGTTTCCTGACGACCTCGCCGGCGCTCGCTATGCCGGCGCCGAGGGCATCGGCCTCTATCGATCGGAGTTCCTCCTCACCACCGGGATCGCTCAGGTCGGCGAAGAAGAACGCCAGTACGAGATCTATCGCCGCATGCTCGAAGGGATGACGCCGGGAACGGTCACGGTCCGGACCTTCGACGTCGACGAGGATCAGGTCGCGTCCTGGCTCGCCGCGCCGCCGCTTGCCGGCGGTTGGATCGCCGACGAGCAGCGGGGGAGCCGCCAGGGTCTGCGCGGGCTGCGGCTCAGCCTGACGCGGCCGGAATTGTTCCAGGTTCAGTTGCGCGCGCTGCTTCGCGCGGCGCGGCATGGCAGCCTCCGCATCCTGTTTCCGTTCGTGTCGAGCGTGGAGCAGTTGCGCGAGGCACGGCGGATGGTGGCCGAAGCGACGGCGGAGCTGACGCGCCGCGGCGAGCGCGTCCCGACCGTACCGGTCGGCGTGATGATCGAGATCCCCGCCGCCGCGTACACGGCGGATTTGCTTGCGCGCGAGGTCGATTTCTTCACCATCGGCACCAACGATCTGATTCAGTACTGTCTCGCCGTCGACCGCGCCGACGAGCGCGTCTCGCAGCTCTACGAGCCGCTGCACCCGGCGATCCTGCGGATGATCGTGATGGTCCGGCGTGCGGCCGGCCGGCTGCGGATTCCGGTGTCGCTGTGCGGCGAGATGGCGTCGGATCCGGCGCTGCTGACGCTGCTGGTTGGTCTGGGATTGACCGATTTCAGCATGACGCCGGGCGCGATTCCGGTCGCCAAACAGGTGCTGCGCGAAGTGCGCCGCGACGAGATGCGCGCGCTCGCGCGACGGATTCTCAAACTGCCGACCGTCGACGAGATCGAGCACGAGCTCCTCGCTGCGCTCGGCAAGCTGGCGCTGTTAAGGAGTGATTCGTGAGCAGTGAAATTCCGCGCGTCGAAAAACCATGGGGCTACGAGCTGCACTGGGCGAAAACCGATCGCTACGTCGGCAAGCTCATTCACGTGACCGCCGGCCACGCCCTCAGCCTGCAGTATCACAATCTGAAGGACGAGACCATCTATCTCCACTCGGGGAAACTGCTCTTCGAGATCGACGAGGGAAGCGGCCTGACGAAGCGGGAGATGCTCCCCGGCGAACGCGTCCACATCACGCCGAAGACGATCCACCGCATGACGGCGATCGAGGACAGCGACATCTTCGAGGTCTCGACGCCCGAGCTGCACGATGTCGTCCGTCTCGAGGATCGCTACGGCCGTAAAGATACGAGCAACCCTTAGCGCCGCGGCGGTGATCAGGCTTCCCGAGACGGCGTCCTCAGATCGGGCGCGATATTGGCGCCGGTGACGAGGAGCGCAATCGTCCCTGCCTTCGATTCGTCTTCTTTCAACAACGCAGCGGCCGGCGCGGCCGCTGCCGGCTCCGCCACCACGTTCTCGTGCTGCCGAAGGAACGCGATCGCGGCGCGGAGCTCGTCTTCGCCGACCAGACGCACCTCGTCCACGAGCTCGCGGATCGCAGCGACGTTGGGCGCCAGCGGCCGCCGCACCGCGAGACCATCCGCAATCGTGTCCGCCGACTCGGTTTCAATGACCCGGCCGCTCTGCCACGACAAGAAGTACGCCGGCGCACGCTCGGCGACAACGCCGACGATGCGCACGTCGGCGCGAAGATGTTTGGCGGCCGAGGCAACACCGCGAATCAGCGCCGTGTCGCCGACCGGGACGTAGATCGCTGCGGTATCGGGCCGCTCGAGAAGAATCTCGCGACCGATCGTCGCCGTTCCAACCGGCACGTCGGGATCGCTGGCGTCGTGGAGAAAGAAGGCGCCGGTTCGATCGGCGTAATCGCGCGCCGCATCGATTGCCGCCGTCAAATCGTCGCCAGTTTCGATCAGCGACGCGCCGAGGTCGCGAATGCGCTGCGCCTTGACCGGATTCGGACGACTCGGCAAAAAGATCGTCGCGCGGACGCCGAGCTGCTGGCCAGCATACGCGACCGCCGCGCCGTGGTTGCCGGTGCTCGCGGCAACAACGTCGCCGACCTTGTCGGCGCGCACGCGCTCTGACAACGAGAATAACGCGCCGCGCACTTTGAACGATCCAGTGGGCAGCGTCGACTCGAGCTTGAGATAGACATCCCGGCGCGAGGTGCTGAGGGACGCCGCGCGCACGAGAGGCGTCGGAGAAAAGTGACGCGCGACGAACTCCGCCGCGGTAGCGATGCGTGCCTGTTCGATCAGTCGGTCAGCGCCTTGGATCAGAACGGGATGTCATCGTCAGTGAGGGGTTCCGCCGCTGCTTCGGGTCCGGGCGCGTGGCTGCCCATCCCGTCGTCGACGCTGCTTCCGCGCGGCGCACTCGCGCCGCGGCCGCTTCCGCCGCCGCCGAGCAGGACGACCCTGTCGCCGCGGATTTCAGTGGTGTAGCGCTTGTTGCCGTCCTTGTCGTCCCACTGGCGGGTCTGCAAGCGGCCTTCGACGTAGATCTGTTTCCCCTTGGTGAGATATTCGGTGAGCGACTCGGCCGATTTGCCCCAGAGGACGACGCGGTGCCACTCGGTTTTTTCCTGCCGCTGGCCCGCCTTGTCGTTCCACACTTCGGTCGTCGCCATGTTGATCGTCGAGACGGCTGCGCCGCCCGGCGTGTAGCGCAACTCGGCATCGCGTCCGAGATTGCCGACGAGAATCACTTTGTTGACTGAGCCCATAGATGCGCAATTTTACATCGTCGTCGTGCGGTTCGACGTCCGAGTTTTGTGTTCTCGAGTTTTCGGTACTGAGCTCGGGGTGTCTACGGACGGCGCAATCGATCGAGGCACTGCTGCGCGAGGATCGCCACGTCGCTGTCCTTGTAATTCTTCACGACGGTCTCGCACGCCGCGCGCGCGCCGGCGACGTCGCGAAGGTTGTTCAGCGCAAGCCCCTTTCGATAGTACGCCTCGGGAACGGCATTGCCGGCCGGATAGTTGCGAATTACAGCGTCACACGCCTCGACCGCCTTGTCGTTTTTGCCATCGAGAAGGTACGACTTGCAGATATACAGCTGCGCATCGTCAGCCCAATCGGAACGTGGGAAATTTTTGATATAGGCCTGGAAGCCTTCGACGGCAAGATCGTACTGACCCGCAGCGTAATCGGCTTGCGCAGCCTCCTGCATCTTCTGCGGCGAAACGCCAACAGCCGGCGCCGTGGATCCGGCGGTCGGAGCACCGCCCGCAGTCGGGGAGGCGTTCGGATCGACGTCGGCTGTCGTCGGACGCTGCTGCAGCGCCTGCCGCAGCGCTTCGACTTCCTGGGTCAATGAACCGATCCGGACGTTGTTGTCGTCGAGGCGCTCGCGAATGACGCGGGCGTCGTTGGACAGTGTATCGAGAATCAGTTTCTCGTCGGCGAAGCCCTTCACGACCGCGGCGTTGTGCTGATCCATCCGCTGATCGAGATGCGTGCTCAGCGTCTTCACGACGTCGGTCAATGACGCCAGCATGTTCTGCAAGAGCTGCGACTGCTCCTGGAGCATGCGGATGTCGGCCATCAGCTGCTGATGTTCCTTATTCGCGGCGGCGGCGGGGGCCGCGGCGACGGCCAGCAGGGCACCCGCGAGGACCACGGTGAGAATTCTGTGTGTCATAGGCTTACTTCGCAGTGATGACGAAATGCGCGCGCCGGTTCTTGCTGAACGCCGTTTCGTCGTGACCCGGATCGAACGGGAATTCCTTGCCGTAGCTCACGGTGCGAATGCGATCCGCAGGGATCCCCAGCGACACGAGGTAGGCGCGCGCGGTCACCGCGCGACGCTCGCCCAGCGCTAGATTGTACTCGGCCGTCCCGCGTTCATCGCAGTGACCCTCGATCGTCACGGCCCAGGTCGGGTACTTCTTCATCGTCGCGGCGTTTTCGTCGAGCGTCTTCTGCGCCTCAGGCGTCAGATCGCTGCTGTCGTACTCGAAGAAGGCCGGCTTCAGCGGCGAATTGCGATTGAGGTCGTCGAGTGACGCGGATGCGATCGCGTCGTCGCGGACCGGCTCGGGCGGGACGATCGTCGGTTCGGCGACCGGCTCGGGCGGCGCCGGCGGCCGCGACCCTGACGTCGAGGCTCCGGGCGGAGGCGGCGGCATCGGGCGAGCGACGGGCGCCTGTTTCTTGCCGCACGCGGCGACGCTCATCAGCACGAGTAGCACGACCGCGATCCCCCACACACGTGTCATCGTCGTCTCCACTATTTTGACCAGTTCGGTTGCTGGTTATTGCCCGTACGCGTCAACTGCCGCACGTCCTTGCCGTCGCGCGCGATCGTGAAGATCTGCGATTTGCCGGCGCGCGTCGACATGAACGCGAGATGGCGTCCATTGGCCGACCAGGTCGGGCTCTCATTGGTTCCCTCACCAAATGTCAATTGCCGCACCGTCCGGGTGGCGAGGTCGACGACCTTGATGTCGTTCCCCGGTCCAGTTCTCGCCGAGTACGCGATCTCGTTGTAGGGCGCCGGCGACCACGTTGGCCGATCCGAGTATTCGCGCGTCAGCGGCAGCGGCGAGCCGGTGCCGTCGGCATCCATGATGTAGATGTGCGGGTCGCCGCCGCGATCGGAGACGAACGCGATTTGCGTACCGGTCGGCGACCAGGTTGGCGAGATGTCGATGCCGGGCGAGCGCGTCAAGCGGCGGACGTTCGATCCGTCGCTGTTCATCACGTAGATCTCGCTGTTGCCGTCTCGCGTCGAGGCGAAACAGAGGCGCGTGCCGTCCGGAGACCAGGCGGGAAGCCAGTTTTCACCGACCTTGTCGCCTTTCGTGAGCTCGTCGAGGAGCGCCTGGAAGATGTGGGAGACGAAGATCTGCCCGCCGCCGCGACGATACGACGTGTAGGCGATCGATCGTCCGTCCGGCGACCAGGCGGGATTGATGTTCAGCGTCCGCGAGACGGTGACGCGCCGCTGATTCTCGCCATCGTAGTCGGAGATGTACAACTCTTTCACGCCGCGGTTTTCGACCGTCCCGCCGATCCGCTCGCCGTCACGATCCGAATCGAAGACGAGCTTGGTCCGCGCGATGCCTGCGAGCCCGCGCTGCGTCTTGTGCAGCTCGTCGGAGATCTGGTGCGCGTAGAGGCGCGGATTCGCCGTCGACCCCGAATACTCGCGTCCGTAGGCCGACTGACGCGTGCGAACGTTGAAGAGGCGCAACTCCACTTTGAGTCCGGTACCTGTCTTCTGCACGGTCCCGACGACGAGGCCGTCAGCGTTCAACTCGCGCCATCGGTCGAACGGCACGTCGGTCAACGACGTCGCTGCCGGAATCGTGGAGTAGACGTCGCGCGGAATCAGCGCGAACTCACGCTCGAAGTTCAGATCGTCGAAGAGAACCTGACTGATCGTCTTGGCGATCGCCACCGTTTCCGCGTCCTTGGTGATCGCGATGAACTCCGGAACCGCGAGCCTCGGAGGAGCGCCGGCTTCGCCGGTAATCGTCGTTTCGATCTCTTGAGGCTGCGGCGGCTGGGTCGGGGTTGCGGGTGGTTGTTGCGGCGGCGGCTGCTGCGCCCGCGTCGACGCCACAGCGCAAGTGAGCGCGACGATGAGAAATATCCGTTTCATCGTTGATACTGAAAATGGAGGTTAACGGTCAGAGTGGGATTCGTAAATGCGTCGGGCAGCGGCGGCAGCTGCGTCACCGCGACCGCGCGCCGGGCGGCCAGATCGGCCGCAGTACTCCCGCTGCTTCGCTCGACGCTGGTATCGGTGACCTTCCCGTCGCGCTGGATTGTGAACCTGATCGTGGAAATTCCATCGATGCCCTGGTTCTGCGCCCAGACACTCCGAATCCGCTGCACCATCGTCTGCAGATAGTCGGGGCAACAGAAGTTGGCGACGTCGAGCGTGCCGCCGAAGCCCTGCCCGCCAGTCGACAATCCAAAGCCCTGCCCGCGGATCAGCGTTTCGGCGCTCGTGCTGCCCTTGGCCGTCTGCGCCCCGCGCGATGGGGTGCGGCCGCGCGCGTCATCGGGCGCCTGTGTGACCTTCGGGGCCGGGGTTGTGGACTTATTGACCTTCACGTCGCGGCGGGGCAGAACCATCTCCGGCGCTTTCGCGGCGGGTGGGCGCACTGGTTCGCGTTTGGCGACGTCTTCCGGCGGCGTCTGCACCTGCACGGCGCGGCCGCCGATCTGTGTCATGCCGCCGCTGTCCGGACCGGTGTTGCCGCCCAGCGAGATCGTCATCACGATGCGCGGCGGCGCCACTCCTCGACCCAGGAACCGCGCCGGCGTCAAAAGAAGGCCGACACCCAATACCACATGGGCGGCCACCGACACCGCGACCATCCGGTCGAGTCCGGTGGGCGCCTGCATTCGATCGCGGAGGACGTCGGTGACCTCCATCGCTCAACGTTCCCCGGGCAACTTCGTGATGAGTCCCACCTTCTCGACGCCGGCGGCCTTGAGACTGTCGAAGATCTCCATCAGTTCCTGATACTGCACACCCGCGTCACCGCGGAGGTAGACCTCTTTGTCGCTCCGGTTCTCCATTTTCTGCCGGATGCGCTCCTGCAGGATCTCGGCGCGGATCGGCTCATCTCCGAGATGCACGATGTGGTTCTTCCGATAGTCGAACGGAATACTGACGAAGACCCGCTCGTTTGTAATCTGACCAGCTCGTGTGGACACCGGAATGTTGACGTCAACGCCACGCTGGATCATGGGTGCCGTGACCATGAAGATCACCAGCAGCACGAGCATCACGTCGACGAGCGGGACGACATTGATCTCGGCAAGCGACGTGCTCACGCGGCGGCTGCGGCCCCCACGTCCGGTCGAGACGCTCGGTGCGAGTTGTACCTTTGGCATGACGATTCAGGCGGTGATACCGCTAGGTAAAGTTCCTTTCGGCGATGTTCAGAAACTCCATCGCGAAGTCGTCCATTTCCGATGCGAACAGCTTCACCCGATTCGAGAGCGCGTTGTAGAAATACACGGCCGGAATGGCTGCGATGAGTCCCGCTGCGGTCGCGACGAGCGCCTCGGCAATGCCGGGCGCGACGACCGCCAGGTTGGTCGACCCCGTCTGCCCGATGTTCTCGAACGCGCCGATGATCCCCCAAACCGTTCCGAACAGGCCGATGAACGGCGCCATGCTCGCGGTTGTGGCGAGAAACGTCACATGCCGTTCGAGCTTGTTCACCTCGACCACGGACGCGCGCATGAGCGCGCGATCGACTCCCGAGAGGCTCTTGAGGGTTGGACGACCAGCGGTGGGGCGTGGATTGGACAGGGCAGCGGATTCCGAGGGCTGATTCTGTCGCAGTTGCGCCGTCAGTTCCGCGTAGGCTGATTGAAACAGTCCGACCAGCGGACTGTCACCGAGCGATCGACAGACCGCCTGCACTTCCGAGAACTTGTTGCTGCGCCGGAAAACCTCGAGAAACTGCCCGCTCTGCCGTTCGGAACGCCGGAACGTCCAGAGCTTGTAAAAAATGATCCCCCAGGAAATAACCGACAGGAGTCCGAGGCTCAGGAGTGCGAGCTTTGAGACGAGCGTGAAATGGGCGACCCGAGTGACAATGCTCGTGCCCGAGCTTTCGGACGCGACCCCACCGGTCGCCTGCAGCAGCAGGACCAGCGGGAGGCTTCCAAGCGTGCGCAAACGGCCCTCCGAGACATCACGATGCGCCGCTGGGACAGCGCGAATCGCCGAACTGTATCATGGTGTGAAATAGCTGTCAAACCTATGTTACGATTGGAGTTCTCGCGCTTCACCTATGCTTCGCTTTCTCCGGATTCAGCACCTCGCCGTCATCGACTCGGTCGAGGTGGAGTTCGATCCTGGACTCAACGTCCTGACCGGCGAAACGGGCGCCGGCAAGTCGATCCTCGTCGAAGCGGTCGGGTTGCTGCTCGGCGGTCGGGCGTCAGGGGACCTGGTCCGTACCGGCGAAGAGAGCGCGTCGATCGAGGCCCTCTTCGAAAGCGGCGGCGATGAGCTGCTCATTCGCCGCGAAGTCACGGTCCAGGGACGAAGCCGCGCGTTCGTCAACGGCGTCCTCACGACCGCCGGCGCGCTCAAGGATCTGTCGGGCCGACTGATCGAGCTTCACGGACAACACGAGCACCAGACACTCCTCGATCCCTCGACTCACCTCGGCGTCCTCGATGCGTTTGGCTCGCTCGATTCGCTCGCGGCACCCACCGCCGCCGCCTTCGAGACTCTGCGCACGCTTCAGGACGAACTCGCCCGCGTCCGCAGCCTGGCGAAGGACCGCGAGGCGCGTTTGGAGTTGCTGACATTCCAACTCGGCGAGCTCGATCGCGCGGCCGTGAAGCCGTCCGAAGACGAGGACCTGTCGGCGCTGCGTCAGGTGCTCGCGAGCGCCGAGCGCGTCGAGCGCTTGTGCGTGGAAAGTTATGCGTCGCTGTACGAACGCGACGACGCCATCCTTGCCGGACTCGGCGCGGTCTGGCGGCGCGTCGCCGAATTGGCCGATCTCGACCCGCAGTTCCGGCCGTATCTCGAGGCGCGCGACGGCATCAAGTCGCAACTCGAGGACCTCGCGCTCTTTCTCCGCCGATACGGCGAGAACATCGAGGCGTCGCCGGCGCGGCTGCAGACGATCGAGGAGCGGCTGGCATTGCTGGAACGGTTGAAGCGGAAATACGGGCCGACGCTTGCCGACGTGATCAGCCGTCACGAGGCGTTGAAGCGCGACCGATCGGCGCTCGAAGGCGGCGACGAGCGGATCGCGGAACTCGAGCGCGATGTCGACGCGGCGCGCACGCGGTTTCTCACCGCGGCCACGGCGCTGTCGACGGCGCGGCGGCACGCCGCCGAGCGCTTCGCCCGGCAACTCGAGACGCTGCTCGCGGACCTGGCGATGGAGCAGACACGGTTCGACGTGCGATTCGGCGCGGTGCTCCAGGAGGGGGAGTGGACCGCGCACGGCATCGACGCGGCGGAGTTCTTCGTGTCGCCGAACCTCGGTGAGGATCTTCGGCCGCTCGCGCGCATCGTGTCGGGCGGCGAGCTGTCGCGCATCATGCTCGCCATCAAGACGCTGACGGCGACGTCACGCCACGGCTTCAACGACGCGGCCGAGCGTGCCCCGAGCACCGCCGCGCCCGGACTGGTGTTCGACGAAGTCGACGCCGGCATCGGCGGACGAGTCGCCGACGTCGTCGGCCGCAAGCTGCGGGTGCTGGGTTCCGCCTTTCAAGTGCTGTGCATCACGCACCTGCCGCAGATTGCGGCCTACGCGGACACGCACTTTCAGATCGAGAAAGGCGTCGACAAGGGGCGCACGAAGACGTCCGTCCGGCGCCTCGATGCCGCGCGCCGCGTCGAAGAGCTCGCGCGCATGCTCGGAGGCGAGGCGATTAGCGATGGCGTTCGCCGCACCGCGCGTGAGATGCTGGGAGAGCGGGCGGGGCGGGCGAAAGGCGAATCAAGGGCAAAAGGCGAAAGCGAAAGGGCGAGGAACACGGCTCGATAAACGTATGGCGCGCAAGTATCTGATCGAGACGTTCGGCTGTCAGATGAACGTCCACGATTCCGAGCGGATGGCGGGGCTGCTGGAGCAGGCCGGCTTCGAGGCGACCGACGACGCCGCCGATGCGGACCTCGTGGTGATCAACACCTGCAGCGTCCGTGAACGCGCCGAAGAAAAGCTGTATACGCGGCTCGGCGAGCTTCGCGAGCTGACCGCCAACCACGGCCACGATCCGATCGTGGCTGTGGCGGGGTGCGTCGCACAGCAGGAAGGCGAGGCCATCGTCAAGCGGTCGGCGGGCGTCGCCGACGTCGTCATCGGCACGCAGGCGATCCGCCGTCTGCCGATGCTGGTGGACCACGTCGACGAGGAGCGGCAGCGCGGACGACGTCCGGCGAGCGTGCTCGATCTGAGCGCGTGCGATGACGTCACGTGGCCGCTCGGGATCACCCGGCGGAGCGATCCGGTCAAAGCCTACGTGACGATCATCGAGGGCTGCAACGAGTTTTGCAGCTTTTGCGTCGTCCCGTACACGCGCGGTCACGAGCGCATGCGCCCGAAAGCCGACATCGTCGCGGAGGTGCGCGAGGCAGTGGCGAGCGGACGCCGGGAAGTGCAACTGCTCGGACAGATCGTCAACCACTACGAAGCGCCCGACGATCCGCGCTGCGACTTCACCGGCCTCCTCGAGGCGCTTCACGACGTCGACGGCCTGGATCGGATCCGCTTCGCGAGTCCGCACCCGCGCCATTTCGACGAGTCGTTTCTGCGGGCGATGGCGCGCCTGCCGAAGATCTGCCGGCACCTGCACCTGCCGGTGCAGTCCGGTTCGACGCGCGTGCTGGCGGCGATGCGCCGCCGCTACACGCGCGAGAGCTACCTGGCGCTCGTCGACCGCATCCGCGAGCTGCTGCCGGACGTGGCGCTGTCGACCGACATGATCGTCGGTTTTCCGGGCGAGCGTGACGCGGACTTCGACGAGACGCTGTCGCTGACCGCGGCCGTACGATTCCACAGCATGTTCTCGTTCAAGTATTCCGAACGGCCGAACACGCTCGCGGCGAAGCGGCTGCCGGACGATGTGCCGGAGACGGAGAAAACGCGGCGGATTGTGCTGCTGCAGCGGCTGCAGCGTGAGATTCAAAGCGGACTCAATCACGACCTGATCGGCGAGGAGGTCGAGGTGCTGGTCGACGCGGCGAGCCGGCGCCGCGACTCGGAGCTCTCGGGGCGCACGAGCAGCAACGTCGTGGTCAACCTGCCGGGATCGCCGGCGTGGATTGGCCAGACGATGCGTGTGCGCGTCGAGCGCGCCGGCCCGCACAGCGTCTGGGGCCGCGCGTCGGCGTCGACGACGCCCGCGGGCGTTTGACAGGCGCGCAGGTGGCGCCTAGGTTGTAAACCATGCAAATCGAGATGACCATCAAGGGATTGATGGTCGATCCCATTACGAACATGCCGATCGTGATCCTGCGCGACAAGGACGGCCAGCGGGTGCTGCCGATCTGGGTCGGCATCTTCGAGGCGAACGCCATCGCGCTGCAGATCGAGAACATTTCGACGCCGCGTCCGATGACCCACGATCTGCTGCGCAACGTGATTCACGATCTCAAGGCGTCGGTCCAGAAAGTCGTCGTCTGCGATCTGCAGGAGAACACGTTCTACGCGCTGATCTATCTCACGCTGAACGGCGACACGCTGGCGGTGGACGCGCGGCCGAGCGACGCGATTGCGCTGGCGCTGCGGACGCGCGCGCCGATCTTCGTCGAGGACAGCGTGATCGACAACGCGAAGACGATGGATCCGTCGGCGGAGAAGACCGACGCCGATCGTCTGCACAAGTGGCTCGAGAGTCTGGATCCGGATGACCTCGGCAAATACAAAATGTAGCGGCGGCGCGCGGGCGCGCGTCTGCTAGAATGACGGCGCTCCTCCCGGTCCCGTCTCGTTCATGATCGTCGCTATCGCCAACCAGAAGGGGGGCGTGGGCAAGACCACGACCGCCATCAATCTGGCCGCTGCGCTCGCGTTGCGCGGGAAGCGGACCCTTCTCATCGATCTCGATCCCCAGGCCAACAGCACCCTGTCGTTCCTCGACATGCAGCAGGTCACGAAGAGCGTCTACGACGCGATCTCCGAGGCGCACATCGCGTTGAAGGACGTGCTGGTGGCGTCGCCGATCGCGAACCTGGCGATCGCGCCGTCGCGGATCGCGCTGGCGAAGCTGGAGGCCAAGCTGGTGGGCGAACTGGACGCGCACTTCCGGCTCAAGGACAAGATCGAGCCGCTGCAGCAAGAGTTCCCGCAAATCGTCATCGACTGCCCGCCGACGCTCGGGCTTCTGACCGTGAACGCGCTGGTCGCGGCGACGCATCTCCTCATCCCGATCCAGTCGTCGTATTTCGCGCTCGAAGGCACCGACGACCTGCTCGAGACGATCGAGAAGGTGCGGGCACGCCCGAACCCGGCGCTGCGGATCCTCGGCGTGGTGATCACGATGCACGACAAGCGGACGGCCCTGGCGCGCGACATCCGGACACAGATTCAGAAAGTGTTCGGCGGCAAGGTGTTCAAGACGGTGATCACCAAGAGCGTCCGGCTCGAGGAAAGCCCGGCCTACAAGGAATCGATTTTCACGTTCGCCCCCGGTTCGACGGGCGCGACGGAGTACTACAGCCTGTGCGAGGAGGTCATCGATCGTGCCTAGACGCGGCCTGCCCGACTCGATCGCCATGCGGCACGACGAGCACTACGTGGAGGCGCTCGCCGCGTCGGCCGGCTCGCCCATCGGCCGGCTCGTCCCCATCGACCAGCTCGATCCGAACCCGAACCAGCCGCGGCACGTGATGGGCGATCTCTCCGAGCTGATGGCGTCGATCAGCGAGCAGGGCATTCTCGAACCGCTGGTCGTGCGGCAGCGGGGCGATCGCTTTCAGATCGTCGCCGGGGAGCGGCGGTATCAGGCGGCGGTGCAGGTCGGCCTGCGCGAGCTCCCGGTGGTCATCCGCGACGTCGACGACACGGAGATGCTCGAGCTGGCGCTCATCGAGAACCTGCAGCGCAAGGACCTGACGCCGTTCGAAGAATCGGAAGCGCTCCAGAGCCTCGCCGAGCGGTGCGGCTACACCCACGAAGACCTGGCGCGGCGGCTTGGTAAGTCGCGCACATCGGTCACGGAATCGCTGGCCCTGAACGCGATGCCTGACGAGGTCCGCAATCTGTGTCGGCTGGCCGACATTTCCTCCAAGTCGTTGTTATTAC
>DAIUKO010000092.1:14132-21781 GCA_036848175.1 Vicinamibacterales bacterium
CCGCGAATCTGGCTGGAGGGAGGGCGCAATCCGGAACCGAAATCGCGTCCACAGAGGGCCCCGCCGGGCGCTGTGGCTACACCCACGACGACTTTGCGCGGCGGCTCGGCAAGTCGCGCACCTCGGCACGGAGTCACTGGCCCTGAACGCGATGCCTAAGGAGGTCGCAATCTGTGTCGGCTGGCCGACATTTCCTCCAAGTCGTTTGTTATCACAGGTCGTTCGCCAGGGATCCCCCCGAGAAAGTGACCGCGCTCGTCGAAAAGATGGCCAGCCGGGGCAGCGTCACGCGCCAGCAGCTGCGCGAGGCGGCCGCCAACCCGAAGGCGGGGCGTCCCGAAGCACTACGTCTTCGCCTATCGGCTCACGACCAAAGCCTTCAGGTTTCACGAAGAGCCGCGCCACGCGCGACGAGGTCATCGACGCGCTCGAAGCCATCCTCCCTGAGCTCCGCAAAGCAAAATAACCGCCCCGAGGTCTGACTCGAGTCTGACCTGAGTCTGACCGCGAGTCTGACCTGGGTCTGACCGCGAGTCTGACTCAGGTCTGACCGTGAGTCTGAGGCCTGGTCTGGCCGCGAATCTGGCTGGAGGGAGGGCGCAATCCGGAACCGAAATCGCGTCCACAGATCGTCCACAGGCCCGATTCCCGAGCGATTTTCACTGAGTCTGATAATGGGTGTTATGTTAACTCATCGGTCGGGACGGCCCTGACTGGGGTCGCCGTCAGCAGGATGCGTCACGCCCGCCAGTTCCGCGCCTCGAACAACGCGTCCGGCACCGTCACTTCGATGGGCCGATGCTGCGGATGCCGCTCCGTCTCCACGCCATCATCGTAGACCTCGACGAAAAACGCGAGGACATCACCGGCGACCACGCGGAGCTCACTCGTCGGCAGCGACACCTCGAGCACAGTGCCGGCGGCGACGGCCGCCCGGTCCGGCCGTCGCTCGGTCCACGGGAAGCCACCGTCGGCCGTTGATGCCGCTTGCCGATCCCAGAACGTTCCCGTCAGCCGCCCAAGCCGCTGCGCCACCGCGAAGCGGACGCCGTCGGGCTGGAGAAACTTCAGCGCAATCTCGTATCCTTCCGCCAGTAGATCGACCATCGGGCGCTCGGCGTCGACGCGGACGAAGAGGTGCTCGGGATCGAATCCAAAGTGCACCAGCGTCACGATCGACTGGTGGCCCTCGGACCGATGCATCGCGCCGGCGGTCTCGCGGATCTCCAGGCCGCCGGCGCCAAGCCATTCGAAGTAGCTCGTCTCGTCTCCGTCCAGCGTCGGCGATAGCCATGCCGTCGGCTGCGTTTGGGTTTCAGGAGACGCCGTGCGGCTGATGTTGCTGATGAACAGCTCGTCGGGCGTCGCCTTCTGCATCAGCCGATAGGCGTTGCGGACGTGGCGCCGGAACAAGTCGTCGAACTCGAGATCGTGGGCCGACGAGTGATCGTCGCCGTACCACCAGAACCAGTCGCTGCCTTCGGCAATCAGGATCTCTTCGCGGGCGCGGGCCAGCGCTTCCGCATCCACGTCTGCCGTCTCGAGCGCTTCCCGCGCTTCGGCCAGCTGGCTCCAGGCCTTCTGGTCGTCCGCGTGACCGATCCAGATGTAGAAGTTGGCGTCGATCCACGACCCGGGAAAGATCCCGGCCAGCTCGCGCGTCGGCTTCCGGCAGGCTTCGGCCATCGTGACCGTCTGAAGCTCCGAATGATTCGACAACCGTCCGTACAATGCGCGCAGAAACGGCCGGCCGCCGCCCTCGAAGTGCTCCCAGGCGTTTTCGCCATCGAGGATGATCGGGATGAGCGCGTCTTCCCCGCCGGCCCGATCCCGGAATCGCCGGCCCGCCTCCACGAGTCGGCTGACGAAGTCCTGCGCCGCAGCCTCGGCGCTCCACCCGGAATAGGTGAAGCCAATCAGATCGGACAGGGCGTGATCGCGAAAGGCGCAGGCGATCGACGCGCCGCCGGCGCGAACGGTATAGGCGGTGTAGAGCCGTTCGGGATGGTCGACCTGTCCCCGGGCGTCGCGGGAAAACGTGGCATTCACGGTGCGGGCGAGAATCAGTTCGTCAGTCGCCATCCAGGTAAAACCGGCGGCAGCGGCCAGCGGCACCATCGCATCGGAGACCGATCCTTCCGATGGCCAGAGGCCGACCGGGTGCTGCCCGAACAAACGCGCGTGTAGCTTCACGGCGCGGTCGAGCTGTTCCACCGCGTCCTCGGGATGGACGAAACGGCGCCGCGGCATGCGCGAATCGGGATGGGTCCGCAGATAGATGTCGGTGTCGCACAACAGCGGAAGAATCGGGTGGTAGAACGGCGACGCCGACAGCTCGATCTGCCCGCGGCTGGCCGCATCGCGGTACTCCGGAATCACCTTGTTCAGTAGTTCGAGCTCGACGGTCCGGAGCAGCACCTTGTCGTCCTCGGTGAAGTCACGGCCCTTGGCAATCAGACCGCGAACCCGCGCGTCCCGGTCGACATACAGCGGGTCGATCCACACCAGTTTCTGCCAGACCTGGAGGTCGCGAAGATCGTCACTGTTGAAGCGCGCGGCGGCCCGCCGTTCGCCGGTGACGCTGCCGCGCCGCGCCAGCAGCTCCGCGTACCGCGGGTAGACGTCGATCATCCGCTGCCGTTGCGCGTGGAAGAAGTTCTCGAGGATGAATTCGATGTCGCGGTCGTCCAGCAGCTCCGCCGGCTTGAGGCTCAATTCGAGATAGCGATCGTGCGCCCGGTTCTGCGCGAACGCTTCCAGCTGCACGAGCAGCGACGGCACCAGGTTGAACGTCATCTTGACCCGCGGGAATTCGCGCAGAATCGCGACCATGCCGTAGTAGTCCTTGAGCGCATGCAGACGGACCCACGGCAGGAGGTGCTCGGCGGTGAGCAGATCCTCGTAGAACGGCTGATGCATGTGCCAGAGGATGGCGACGCGCGTCATACGGTGTAGTCTAGTCGCAGGTCCTCGATACCGACTGATTGATGCCCAGGCTCCTCGATCGCTATCTCGTCCGCGAGATCCTTCTGCCCTTCTCTCTGTGGCTGCTGCTCTTGACGTTCGTCCTGATCATGCCGCCCATCTTGCAGAACGCGGAGCAGCTGATCGCGAAAGGCGTGGCATGGCCCATCGTACTGCGCGTGCTGGTGACGCTCCTGCCGCAGGCGCTCGGCATCACGATTCCAATGGCGCTGCTGCTCGGCATCCTGATCGGGCTGGGCCGGCTGTCCGCGGACCGCGAGTTCGTGGCGCTGCAGGCGTGCGGCGTCAGTATTTTCCGCGTCATGCGTCCGATCGTCGTGCTGTCGCTCGCCGCGCTCGTCGCGACCGGCTACGTCATGATCGTCGCGCTACCCAACGCGAACCAGACCTTCCGCAACATCACGTTCAACGTCATCGCGTCGAAGGCCGAGAGCGACATCAAGCCGCGGGTCTTCTTCGATCAGTTCCCGAACCGCGTGCTCTACGTGCGCGACGTGCCGCCGTCGGGAGGCTGGCGCGACGTGTTTCTCGCCGACGCCACCCGCACCGGCGAGACGACCGCGTATTTCGCGAGGCAAGGGCGGCTGAACGTCGACCGCGTGAAGCAGACGGTCGAGCTGGTGCTCGAGCAAGGCACACGGCACACGACGTTTGCGGACAAGCCTGAGGAGTACGAAGGCAGCTCGTTCGATCGGCTGGTCCTCAACATGGACGCGGACACCGTATTTCCGCGCACGCAGCTGATGAAGGGGGACAACGAGAAAACGATCGCGGAGCTCCGTGCAACGGCCGCTGACAACGCGAAGCACGGTGTGCCGACCGGAAGTCAGTACTTCACGATCCAGCAGAAGTTCTCGATCCCGACCGCCTGTCTCGTCCTTGCCCTGATCGGCGTGGCGCTCGGCGTGAGCAATCGGAAGGACGGCAAGCTCGCCGGATTCGTCGTCGGTATCGGCGTGATCTTCGTCTATTACGTGCTGCTCTGGACGTCGCGCGCCGGCGCGATCAGCAACCAGCTGTGGCCCGCCTTTGCTCCGTGGATCCCGAACATCGTGCTCGGCATCGTCGGCATCGGCCTGGTGATCTGGCGCGCCGGGTCGGCGGATCAGCCGATCCGCATCAGCGTCCCGACGTTTGCGCGCTCGCGCCGTGCCGCGGCGGCGACCGCTGCCGGCGCCGCTGTCCGGAGTCGGGGCGCCGGTAAGCGCGTCGTGCTCGTCATCCGTATCCCGCACCTGGATCTGCCCCGCCCGACGCTCCTGGATCTGTACGTCTCGCGCGAGTACCTGCGCGTATTCGTCGTCTCGTTCGTCTCGCTGGTCGGGCTCTTCTACATCTCGACGTTCATCGACCTGGCCGACAAGCTGTTTCGAGGAACGGCGACGTCCGGGATGCTGCTGAGATATTTCTATTGGCAGACGCCGCAGTACGTCTACTACATCATCCCGCTGGCGGGGCTCGTCGCCACGCTCGTCACCATGGGTCTGCTCACGAAGAACAGCGAGCTCATCGTGATGCGCGCGTGCGGCATCAGCCTGTACCGCTCGGCCCTGCCGATTCTCGTGTTCGCGGCGATGTTCAGCGGCGTGTTGTTCGAGCTCGAAGAACACGTACTGGCCACCTCGAATCGCGAGGCGCAGAAGCTGAACGCGACGATTCGCGGATGGCCGGTGCAGACCTTCGGCGTCCTCGACCGGCGCTGGATCGTGGGTACGGGCGGCGACATCTATCACTACGAGCTCTTCAACCCCGCGGTGAACCAGTTCAGTCGTTTGTCGGTGTTCCGTCTGGACGACGCGGCGTGGCGGTTGAATTCTCTGATGTACGCGAGGGATGTCGATCTGGTACGCCAGCCGGACAACAGCGGCCAACCGTCGCTGACGTGGGTCGCGCATCAGGGATGGATGCGCGAGTTCAAGACCGCGCCACGCCACAACCGTGTTGAAACCGTCGTCAACTACACCGCGTTCACCGACCGCCCCGTGTCGCTCGAGCCGCCGAAATTCTTCAACACGCCCGAGCCCGACGCCGATCGCATGACCTACGGCGAGCTGAAACGCTATACCACGCAACTGAAAACCAGCGGCTACTCCGTGATCGGCTACATGGTGCAGTTGCAGCGAAAGATCGCGTTCCCGTTCGTCACCGTGATCATGACGCTGCTCGCGCTCCCCTTCGCGGTCACGACCGGCCGCCGCGGCGCGCTCTACGGCATCGGCATCGGCATCGTGATGGCCATCGTGTACTGGATCGCGCTGAGTGTCTTTGCGGCGCTCGGGTCCGGTGGTGCGATGTCGCCGATCCTCGCGGCGTGGGCGCCGAACATCCTCTTCAGCGCCGCCGCCGCGGTCATGCTGCTCACTGTTCGGACCTGAGGCCTCTCTAATGTTGAAGCGCCGCGTGCTTGATCCAGATCCGTCCTGACGACTCCCGTTTCGTGTTCACAGGATCGACGACGAACAAGAGGCTGCGGATCCGATCGAGCGCCGGCCTCACCGTCTGTGTCGGGGCGATTGGCGACACTTCATCGAAGTAGACGACGCGTTCCTCAGTCGTCGGGCTCACATAGATCGATCGCTGCCAGCGCTCCACTTCCCCACCCTCACGCGGCGCTCGCAGCTGCACCGAGATTCGCATCGGACGGTCCGCGCGAATCGTCAGCGCCAGGCGATCGTGCGCGGCGATGCCGTCCGGCGTGTCGAACGCGAGCGCGGTGAATGGCGTCGGCGTGATCTGCGCCGACAACGCGTAGCGAAATCGCAGCTCGGGTCCCGCGAATATCGGCGCGAGCTCCACGAGGCCAGCGGACGAGGAGTCCTGCTCGACTCGCCAGCCCGACACCGAGGTGCCGTCGAAGATCGATTGTGTCGTGCGGGCGGGCGGACGCGGCGTTGGGGCCGTCAGCGGGTCACGCGCGCGCACGTAGATTGGATTGCTTCTCACCCAGACCAGCTCGGGAGTCCGGCCAGTCGATCGAATGCCGACCCAATAGACGGCAGATGTGCCAGGCAGCGTGATTGAAAACTCCTGGTCGTGATGATCGCCGGACACCAGTTTCACGCCGTCCCAGACGGATGTCGTGAATGACCGCGGCGCGTTCGTGCGAACGCGCATCGTCACCGGACTTCCGGCGGTGAGCTCGTCGCCGGCCGCCGCTGTTCCTGACTTGTTTGAAGCGGTCACCTCCAGCGACGGCGGGCTCGCCACGCCGTCAACGGCCGCATAAAGGCGACCCGCTCGAATCGCACGAGTCAGGATGGCCCCATCCTCGGATGCGTTCCCCGACAACGCGCGCTCCGGACGAACGTGCACCGACAACAGCCGGAACGACGACTCGTAAGCAGGCAGCGAGAGCGCGACCCCCTCCCCCGGATCGGCGTTGCGCAGCGCGAGCTTCGCGTGCGCATCCGCGCCGGCAATCGACACGATCCGCCGGCGTTGAGCGAGCGCCGCCCAGCGCGTCGACAGATCCTCGGTTTCGCGCAGCAGGCCTGCAATCGTCTCGGCCGGCCGGAACGGATAGTCGACGACCGCCTCGAACAGCTTCAGCTTCGGACGCCAGCCTGGCTCCTGCGCCCACATGCGCCAACTGCTGTCGGGGTTGAGCAGCTCGATGCCGTCGAACGGCGCCGCCCAGTCGCGCCATCGAAGCTCCAGCTTCGGCGAGTCGGGATGCGCGACGATGCCGAATCCGCCCAGGCGATGAACGTCCTCGACGACGTCGCGCGGCTCGCCCCCAAGGGGATAGGGCGCCTGCGGCATGTCGAGCGCGATGTAGTGGCCGCCGCTGGTGCTGATCTCCACGCCGTCCAAACAGAGCACGCCGGAACGATACGCCGGCGGATCGGGACGGCGCGTCCCGTCTCCGTGATCGGTGAGCGCGATGAACTTCAGGCCCGCACGCGCCGCGGCTGCGGCGATTTCGTCGGGACCGCTCAGTCCGTCAGATCGATTCGTGTGGATGTGGATGGCGCCGGGCAACGTGCCGTCGTCAATCGGCGTAAGCGTCAGTCGTCGTGGTTGGATCGTGAGGAGGACAAAAACAGCAACGGCGGCCGCGAAGGCCGCCGTCACCAGCACAAGCTTCTTCACCGAGCGCTACACGCCGGCGGCGGCGCGAAGCGCGGCTGCCTTGTCGGTCCGCTCCCAGGTGAACTCGGGCTCGCTGCGGCCGAAGTGGCCGAACGCGGCGGTCTTTCTGTAGATCGGCCGACGCAGATCGAGCTCCTCCATGATGCCGCGCGGCGTCAGCCTGAAGTGATCGCGGACGATCTGCGTGATCTTCTCTTCGGGAATGCGGCCCGTTCCTTCGGTGTGGACCATGACCGACACCGGATCGGCGACGCCGATGGCGTACGCGAGCTGCACGAGTGCACGCTCGGCGATTCCTGCCGCCACGACGTTCTTCGCGATGTAGCGCGCCATGTAGCACGCCGAGCGGTCGACCTTCGTCGGATCTTTTCCCGAGAACGCGCCGCCGCCATGGGGCGCGGCACCGCCGTAGGTGTCGACGATGATCTTGCGGCCTGTGACACCGGCATCGCCGTGCGGCCCGCCGACGACGAAGCGGCCCGTCGGGTTCACGTAGACTTTCGTTTTGTCGTCTCGGAGATTCTCGGGGATGACGCGGTTGATGATCTTCTCGACGATGTCTTCCTTCATCG